>SHBB01000074.1 GCA_004213565.1 Sandaracinaceae bacterium | reverse complement strand
GCCATCACCGGCGTGGAGGGCGTCATCGCGCGGGGCTTCATCCGCACCGACGTGCCCGGCGCGGCGTCCATCGAGACGGTGCCCCTGTTCGACGCGAGCGGCGCGCCGCTCCCCGCCGAGAAGACGAACGGCACCTGGCGGGAGGACAACTCCGCCGAGGGTCTCTACCCGGAGTACATCTGGGAGGACTCGTGCAGCCGCGACATGCTGATCGGCTGGGTGCTCGGCATGGGCGCGCTGTGGGAGGTCGCGAGCGCGGACCCGACGATCGACGCGGCGCTCCTCGACCGCATGGCGGACGACGCCCGCGCGATCGGCCACTCCCTGATGCAGGTGGGTGAGGACGGCTACGACCTCGAGATCCACGACGCGGACGGGCGGCTCACCTTCCACGCCTACCTGCACGAGAACGCGGTCGACCGGGTGTACCTGCCGGGCCGGGGCGTCAACGGGCAGCACGCCGCGATGGCGCTCGGCATCATCGCGGTGCTCGCGCGGGTCTCGGGCGACGCGGAGCTCGCGCGCTACCTCCACGAGGAGCTGATCGAGCGGCGCGCGCTGCACGAGATCGTGCGCGAGAACGCCACGCTCATCGACGCGGGCACCCGCTCGAACTTCTCCAACTACAACATGTCCTTCACCGGGCTCTGGCTCGCGCAGCGCTATCTCTGCGACGACCTCGCGCGCTCCGCCGTGGCGGAGGGCACGAGCGCGCTCTACGGCGCCGAGGGGGCGGAGCGTCAGCCCTCGAGCCAGGCGCAGACCTTCTACGACTTCGTCTTCGAGGCCGCGCACGGAGACGCCACCGTCACCCGCCCGCTCTCGGCCGTGAGCGAGCCGGCCTACGCGCGCGGCCTCGCGAGCCTGACGGGCTTCCCCGCGGCGCCGTTCTTCGAGGAGTCGGTCATCAACTGCGACGAGGCGGAGATCGCCGCGATGACCTGCACCGCGATCGACGGCGAGACGACCCTGACCCTCCTCGGCGAGGTGGGACGGGGTGACGAGCTCGTCGCGGCGGAGGCGCTGCCGATGGCCCTCCGCCCGCCCAGCAACTACCACTGGCGCAGCGACCCCTACCGCGTGAACCGCGAGGCCGACGGCACCTCGCTCTTCCCCGGCGTCGACTTCCGCGTCGCCTACTGGATGGGCCGCCACCTCCGACGCGGCGAGTGACACGCGCGCCGCTTGACCGGTCGCACTGTCATACGTATGTCAGACAGGTGAGCAAACCCCGCGACAATCGCGTCATCGCGCGGCTCGACGAGGAGGAGCGCGCGCTCCTCGAACGCGTGCGGTCGCTTACCGGCCAGAACACCAGCGCGGTGATGAAGGCGGCTCTTCGCGCCTATGCGCAGTCGCTGTTGGACGAGCGCTCTCCACTCGACATCTTCCGCCGACACGGCGTCGTCGGCGCCGCCTCGGGCCCGACGGATCTGTCCGAGACCTACAAGGAGCAGATCGACTACTCCAGCAAGCACGGTGAGGGCTCCACGTGATCCTGGCCGACACCGGGTTCTTCGTCGCGCTGGTCGTGCGCAGCGACGCCCATCACCGCGCCGCCGTCGCGGCCGCCGAGAAGTATGGCGCGGAGGGGTTCCTCACCACGTGGCCGGTCCTCACGGAGACGACTCACCTCATCCAGCGGACGTCCGGCCGGGACCTCGTCCGAGCGTTCGTGGAGAGCATTCATGATGGGGCCGCGAGCATCTTCGACATCTCGGTCTCGCACCTCGAGAGGGTAGCCGCGCTCATGCGCAAGTATCGCGACCTCCCGATGGACCTCGCGGACGCTTCGCTCGTGATCTGTGCGGAAGAGCGAGACGATGGGCGCATCCTCTCGACGGACGCGCGGGACTTCGGCGCCTATCGCTTCAAGCGGCGAAAGCCGTTCCGCAACCTGCTGGCCAAGTGACCGCCACCCTGGCCGAGCGCATCGCCACGCTTTAGGGTCCCGGCCATGACGACACGGCGCGTGGTGATCACCGGACTGGGGCTCGTGAGCCCTCTCGGACGGGACGTGAAGAAGTCCTGGGACGCCCTGGTGGCGGGGGAGTGCGGCATCCGGAAGATCGCCGAGCACCCCGACCCGCGCATCCCCGTGCACGTGGCGGGGGAGTGTCTCGACTTCGATCCCGAGCGGGTGACCGAGAAGAAGAAGCTCCGCGAGGGCGGCCGCTTCATCCACATGACCGTCGACGCGGCCGACCAGGCGGTCACCCACGCGGGCCTCGACGCGAAGGCGCTCGAGCGCGCCGCGGTGATGATCGGCGTCGGCATGGGCTCGATGCGGCACATCGAGGACGCGACGCGCACCATCGACCAGAAGGGCCCGCGCCGGGTCTCTCCTTACCTCGTGCCCGCGATGGTCGGGAACCTCGCGGCGGGGCAGGTCGCGATCCGCTTCGGCTGCCGCGGCCCGAACATGTCGACCACCGCCGCGTGCACCAGCGGCGCCATGGGCATCGGCGAGGCGATGTGGATGATCCGCAACGGTCGTTGCGACGTCGCGCTCGCGGGCGGCGCCGAGTCCTCGGTGGACGCGGTCGCGCTCGCCGGCTTCGCGTCGCTCCGGGCCGTCAGCAAGGAGGAGGACCCCGCGGCGGCCAGCTGCCCGTACGACGTGCGCCGGAACGGCTTCGTGCTCGGCGAGGCGGCCGCGGTGATCGCCATCGAGGAGCTCGAGCACGCGAAGAAGCGCGGCGCGAACATCCTCGCCGAGCTGCGCGGCTACGCGACCCTGACCGACGCCTTCCACATCGCGAGCCCGGCGCCCGACGGCGTCGGCCTCCAGCTCGCCATCGAGGAGACCCTGCGCGACGCCCGGATCCCCGCCGACGCCATCGGCTACGTCAACGGGCACGCCACCAGCACCCCGGTCGGCGACGAGATCGAAGCGCAGGTCCTCGCGCGCGTGCTCCCCGGCGTCGCCGTCTCGAGCACCAAGGGCGCCACCGGTCACGCCCTCGGCGGCGCGGGCGCGGTCGAGGCGGTCTTCAGCACCCTCGCGCTGCGCGACGGCGCGCTCCCGCCGACGCTCCACCTCGAAGACCCCGACCCGGCCACCGCCGGCCTCGACCTCATCCGCGGCGAGACCCGCCAGAAGAAGGTCGACGCGGTCATGAGCGTCTCCAGCGGCTTCGGCGGCAGCAACGCCGGCCTCGTCATCGCGCGCCTCTGATCCTCCCGATCTTCGTCATTCGTCGAGCGCGAGCGGGGAGAGCGCCCCACGCGGCGGTCGGAAAGGCTCGGGGAGCTCGAGCCGGCGCCGCGCCCTGTCGCCGTCGAGATCGATGACGAGGCATCCCCGCGGCGTGGAGTCGTGGCATTCGGCCACCTGCGGCCAGACCACCGGCGGCCGCGGCGCGCGCGTCGTCTCCACGTCGAACGTGTCCCGCGCCACCAGCAGCCGCCCCTCCCGGTCCCGGAGCGCCAGCCGCCGCACGCCGCTACGGAGCAGGCCGTCGTGCCCGAGCGTGCGGACGACCAAGGTCACATCCCAGCCGCCCGGCACCGCCTCCATCGTCGGCTCGCCACAGACCCGAAGGTGCCGCGTGCGCTCGACCGCCGGCGCTCCGTCTTCCGCGTAGACGAAGTCTTCGCTCTGCAGGCTCTCCAGGTGCTCTCGGTCGTCGATCCCGACGAAGGTGATCCACGCCGCGAGTAGCTCGAGCGCTTCGTCGGCCGAAGCCCGTCTCGGAGGCTGCGCCGCGCCGCAGCCACTCGAGAGCGCGAGCCCGAGGGCGACGAACCTCACGCGCTGGATCATCAGCGCGCTCAGCCGCCGTGACCAGGCCGCGCGGAGCAGCTCCTCGGGGATGGAGGAGCCATCGAAGAAGCGAGTGCGCACGCGACGCGGCATCCGGCCGAGCATACGCGGCGTGATGTAGGATGGCTCGGTGACTGCACCGCGAACCTGCCCCGCTTGCGGCGCCTCGATGGAGTCGCGCCCCGTCTTCGGTGTCGAGCTCGACATCTGCCCGCGCTGCCGAGGCGTCTTCTTCGACGCGAACGAGCCCGAGATGGCCGGGGTCGACACCGCGGCGCTCTTCGGGGTGGGCGCGGGCGCGGCGACCCGCGTGGGCGCCGACGGTCGGCCGTGTCCCGCGCATGGGCAGCCCATGGTTCGCTACCGCATCGTCGCGACCGACGGCCGCGCGCTCGACGTCGACCGGGCCGCGTGCTGCGGCGGGGTGTTCCTGGACGCGGGCGAGCAGTCCCACTTCGCGGCGGCGGCCGAGCGCGCAGCCCGGCTCGCGGGGGCGCCGCCGGTTCGTCCGTCACCCATCCCTTCGCCCAGCCCATCGTCGGGCTCCGCGGGAGACAACGTGCGCACGTCCACCGGGGCCGTGTTCGCCGCGCCGCCGCCGCCGCCTTCGAGCACACCGGGCGGGCACTTCGGCGACATCCTGCGGGGGGTGGTGGCGCACGAGCCGCGCTCGGTCGCGCCGCTCCGCGAGCTCGATCCGACCGAGGCGAGCGACCGCGCCTGCCCGCGCTGCCGCGGCCCCTATCGCGCCGACCGCGCGGATGGGCTCGAGGTGGACTACTGCGCCGCGTGCGGGAGCATGTTCTTCGACCCGGGGGAGTCGGAGGCGGCCGGCGCGCACACCGCGGCGTTCTTCGGCGTCGGGCCCTCGGCGGCCCAGGCGGCCGGCCCCTCGGAGCTGTCGTGCCCCGCGTGCGGCCCGCCCATGGAGGCGTGGAGGGTATCCACCCTCGCCGGCGTGCTGGAGGTGGATCGCGCGGGCTGCTGCGGTGGCCTCTACCTCGACGGGGGTGAGCTGGATCCCTTCGTGCGCGCGAGCCGCGCCGCTCACCACGCCGAGGCCGACGCGCGGTACGCGACCGACGGGGAGGTCGCGGGCGAGCGGGCGATGATCCGATCGATGGCGAGCGGGCCCACCCTCTCGGCGGTCACCGCGTCGGTGGTCCGGGGTCGCGTCGACGCGATGGTGATGACCATGCTCCGCCGCCGTCACCGCCGCGACCACCACTCGCGCTGACGCGCTCTCCGGCCGTGCTAACGAGCGGCGGTGCGTTCTCCCCTCGCGGGCACCGCGGCCATGGGCACCGCGTCCATGGGAACCGTGATGATCGTCTGCGCGGCCACCGCGTGGGGGACCTGGAGCCTGTTCCTCCGGCCGACGGGCTTGCCCGCCACCGTCACCGCGCCGCTGCTCCTGCTCGGGATCTTCGTCTTCGCCGTCCCGTTCTTCCGCTTCGATGGCGTCGAGCCCCGCTGGGATCGCCGGACCCTCGCGCTCCTGCTCGCGTACGCCGCGCTGGACGCGCTCAACGTCGGCACCTTCTTCGCCGCGATGGGCGTGACGAGCGTGGCCGTCGCCGTCCTGACGCACTCCGTCGCCCCCGTGCTCGTTGCGCTGCTCGCACCTCATATCGAGAAGCGCCCCACGCCGCGCGCGCTGCCCGCCGCGGGCCTGGCCCTGGTGGGGCTCTGCCTATTGCTGCGCCCCTGGGAGCCCGCCGCGCTGACGGGCCAGCTCGGCCTGGGCGCGGCGCTCGGGCTCACGAGCGCGGTCGGCTACGCGGCCCTCGTCTTTCTGGTCGGCCCCCTCTCCGCGCGCATCGGTCCCGCGCGCACCATGGGGTGGCACGCGCTCCCCGCCGCCCTGCTCCTGGCCCCCTTCGCGGTGGCGGACGTGGGGCAGGTGGAGCTCCGAGACGTGGGGTGGATGGCGGTCGCCGCGCTGGTGCCGGGGGTGCTGGCGGGCGTGGCCTTCGTGCGCGGGCTCGCGCTGGTCGGGGCGGCGCGCGCGGCGGTGCTGGCCTTCGTCGAGCCGGTCGTCGCGTGCCTGGTCGGCTGGGTGTGCTTCGGGGAGCGGCTCCCGCCCGTGGCCCTCCTCGGGGCGCTCCTCGTGCTGTGCGCCGGGTCCATCGTGTCGGCGCGACGCCGACCCGGATCAGGGGTGCCCGTGTGACCCCGGCTCACCGAGGCGCATTGCATCGACCGACGAGCCGAGGAACTCTTGGGCCATGTCGTTTCGCACCGTCCTTGCTTCTTGCCTCCTCCTCTCCGCTTGCTCCACCGAGACTCCCCCGATCCCGCCGATGAACGATGACGCCGGAACCATGCGGGATTCCGGGACGGACTCGGGCGTCGAGCCGCAGTGCGACAACGCCATGAAGGACGGCGACGAGAGCGGCATCGACTGCGGCGGCTCGTGCCCGCCCTGCGCCAACGGCGAGAACTGCCTGTCGGCCGAAGACTGTGAGTCGAGCGTCTGCGAGCGCGGGCGCTGCCTCGTCCCCAACTGCACCGACGGGGTCCGCAACGGTGACGAGACCGGGACCGACT
Organism: Sandaracinaceae bacterium; assembly: GCA_004213565.1. Lineage (GTDB taxonomy): Bacteria > Myxococcota_A > Polyangia > Polyangiales > Sandaracinaceae > JAVJQK01. The sequence goes on along the minus strand of SHBB01000074.1, from coordinate 16,236 downwards.
GCGGCGGGGACTGCACGCTCTGCGGAGGCGGCCAGCCCTGCACCTCGAACGACGAGTGTCTCTCGGGGCGGTGCCGCGGTGGCGAGTGCACCATGAGCAACTGCGAGGACATGCGGCAGAACGGCACCGAGACCGACATCGACTGTGGCGGCGACACCTGCCCGCGCTGCGCCGGTGGGCTGAGCTGCCTCGACCGCGACGACTGCTCGAGCATGATCTGCGCGGCTGGCACGTGCACCGACGCGGCGTGCAACGACCGGGTCCAGAACCAGGACGAGACCAGCGTCGACTGCGGCGGAGCCATCTGCCCGGCCTGTCGCGACGGCCTGGCGTGCATGGTCGACTCGGACTGCATGGGCATGCGCTGCTTCGACGGCGGCTGCGTCTCGTGCACCGACCTGATCCTCAACGCCGAGGAGACCGACGTCGACTGCGGCGGGCCGCTCTGTGAAGCGTGCGACGACGGCGAGGCCTGCCTCGTCGACTCCGACTGCGCGGGGGGGGCGTGCGAAGCCGGCCTCTGCGTCAGCTGCATGGACGGCGTGCTCAATCAGGACGAGACGGACATCGACTGCGGCGGGACCCTCTGCGGTGGCTGCCGCGACGGCGCGGCCTGCCTGGTCGACGGGGACTGCTCCGCGCTCGGCGCCACCTGCGACAGCGGCAGCTGCGTCTCCTGCGCCGACCGGGTCCGCAACCGCGACGAGACCGACGTGGACTGCGGAGGCGCGACCTGCCCCGCGTGTACGCCCGGCCTGATGTGCTCGGTGGACGCCGACTGCGCGTCCAACATCTGCGACGGGCCCACCATGCGCTGCAACGCGCCCGGCTGCGGCGACGGCGTGCTGAACGGCGCCGAGACCGACCTCGACTGCGGCGGCGGCAGCTGCCTCGGCTGCGACACGGGTGAGATGTGCCTGGCGGGGCGTGACTGCCTGAGCGGTGTCTGCACGGCCGGCACCTGCGAGGCGCCCACCTGCATGGACGGCGTGCGGAACGGCGGCGAGACCGACGTCGACTGCGGCGGGTCGACCGCGTGCCCGCGCTGCGCCGACCGGCAGCTCTGCTCGAGCGACACCGACTGCACGGCCGGCGTGTGCACGACGCCGCCCGGCCGCTGCGGCACCTTCACGGGATGCTTCTGGGGCCTCATCGGGCAGGAGTCGCAGTTCACCGACCCGACCATCCAGGGGCTCTTCACCGCGAACGGCCACACCTTCGACGTGCTCAACATGAACGGCACGACGGGCGTGCACTCGTCGGACCCGGCGGTGCTCTCGCGCTACACGCACATCATCTTGCATGAGCACGACCGCATCCTGTCGAGCGCGGAGCTGACGGCGCTGACCAACTGGATCAACGCGGGCGGCCGCCTGATCGTGACCGGCTACGACTCGCTCGGGAGCCCCACCGACTCCGTGCTCGGCGGCCTCGTCCGCTGCGCCAGCCCGGGTGACGGCCCGTTCAGCGGCGCCCTCTCGGTGGTGAACGCGCTGCACCCCATCGCGCTCGGCCCCGCGCAGACCTTCACCATGGGTCAGAGCCTCACCTCCGGCAGCACCGACCACGACCAGTGCACGCCGACCGGCGGCGCGGTGCGCGTCGTCGCCGTCTCCGGCTCCAGCAAGCTCCAGATCACCGAGGGCATCGGCGGCACGGGTGGCATGGTGGTCTACTGGAACGGCAACGGGTCCGGCTCGGGCCCGCTCGTCGACTGGGTCGGCACCAGCGGCACCCAGCCCGCCCTGCAGAACCTCTTCGTCAACACGCTGAACCACCTCTGCGTCGCGCCGTAGCAGGCGCGTGAGGATCGGGGACGATCCTATTCGTTCGTCATACTCGAGTTTGACGAATGAATAGGATCGTCCCCGGTCGTTCCCGGTCGGACTGCTAGCGCAGGACGGCGAGGACGGCTTCGTAGTCGTCTTCGGAGACGGCGCCGGCGCGGGCGCAGACCACGCGGCCGTCTTCGTCGGTCAGGACGTGGAGGGGGAGCGAGGCCGCTTCGCCCAGGCCGAGGGTGGCGCCCCAGACCGCGACCGCGGCGGGGTCGGACACGCGCAGGCTCTCGGGCATGTCGCCGTGGCTCTGGCGAAAACGCGCGACGCTCTCGTCGTCGCGATCGGCGCTGACGAAGCTCAGGGTGGTCGGCGCGCCGTCGTCGGCGAGGCGCTCCGAGAACCGCTCGAGGAGCGGCATCTCCTCGACGCACGGGCGGCACCAGGTCGCCCAGACGTTGACCCAGCGGCGGCCCTCCACCGACGGCGCCGTCTGACCCTCGGCGAGCGGAGGCAGCGCGAGCCGCGTGTTCGGCGTCGCGTCACACAAGCTCTCGGTCTCGGGCGCCTCCGCCGCCACCGCGACCACGCGCGAGGGCGGGGTGGGGGCGGGGCCCTCTTCGCCGCAGCCGACGAAGAGGAGGGCGGTGGTCACAATCGACAGTCGATCCATGCGATGAACGCGCTCCGGTTGAGATCCTCCGACTCACACTGCCCGGACTCGCCGCTGCGCGTCCAGTCGCAGAAGGACGGGTCGAGCTGGGCGTACTCCTCGCCGAGCCAGAGCAGGCCGACCTCCCGCTCGAGCTGCGGGTCGGAGAAGGTCTCCTCGAGGTGCGTCATCACCGCCTCGGCGCGCTCGCGGGACAGCTCCCGGTTGCGATCCGTCGCGCCCTCGGGGGAGGCCCGCGAGACGACGAAGAAGTAGCTGGCGCCCCGACGGTCGGCGAACGTGCGGTCGATGAGCTGCACGCCCGGGCCGGTCAGCTCGGCCGAGCCCTGCTCGTACTGCACGATGCCGCCGCGCTCGCGCATGGGGACGAAGAGCGCGTTGAAGTCCGCGTCGTCCATGGTGGCGACGTTGCGCGCCTCGAGCGGCTGGCAGCCTCGACCGCCCGCGCCGCCGATGAGCCCACAGCTCGTCAGGACGCGCCGGAGGATCTGCTTGAGCTCGGGCGTGCAGTACTCCTCGTTCGCGTTGCGCGCGACGGCGACCGCGGGGGGCGAGTCGTCGGAGATGGTAGCCGCCTCGACCTCGGCCAGGCGCTCCTCGGCCGCGCCGATCCACGAGAGCGTCAGCACCACCGGGACGGCGAAGGCGGCGAGGGCCGCGGCGGCGGCGATCCAGCGTGCGTTGTTCACTGTCCGCCTCCATTCCCGTGCTGGGTCACCAGCCGGGTCAGCGCGTAGTCCATGCCGAGATCCGTGTCCGCGTCACAGAGGCGCGTCTGGCCCACGTAGACCTGCGGGGTGAGCACGGGCAGCTGGTTCTGCACCGCCCAGCGGAGCGACTGGTTGACCCGCGCCTGCGCGCGCGGGCTGCCGATGCACTCGCTCAGCGCGCCGAAGCGCTCGCGGGCCATTCGCGCCGCGCCGCCCGCCGCCGATCGCTCCGCGGCCATGATCGCCTCCTGGTTCTCGAAGGCCCAGGCGATCACCTCCTCGGCTTCGTCTTCGGCGCAGATCACCGCCTCGCTGATCGCGCACGCGCCGGGGTGGATGGCGCGGTCGATCATCCAGTTGCAGCTGTCGTCGAGCGGGAAGAGGAGCACCTTGCGGCTCGTCTGCGACTGGACGCTCGAGGCCTCGAAGCGCGCCTCGAAGCCGCGGCAGGCCGGGCAGAGCGGGTCGAGCACCTCGATGACCGGCACCGGGTTGGTCTGGGCGCCCACCGGCAGGAGCACCGTGTTCGGGTCGCTCGGATCGGCGAGCGTGCCGCAGCTCCCCACGAAGCGCTCGAAGTCGGGCGCGGCCGCCGCGTAGACGACGACCGGCACGAGCACGAAGCCCACGCCGAGCGCGAAGGCGGCGCCCAGCACCCCCCAGCGCGTGGTGATCACGGGCGGAGGCGCCTCGACGGTCTCGTCGGCCGCGGCGCCTTCGGGGATGGGGATGGCGCGCGGCTTCGCGTCGGCCCGCGCCATGAAGAAGCCGGCCAGCGCGGCGACGAAGCCGACGCCGCTCGCGGCGTAGATCCCGATGCAGAGCTTGCAGGCGGCGCCGAGGGTGGAGAGCGAGATGTAGCCCATCACCGCCGACGCGATCACCGGGAGGCCCCAGGCCAGGGCCTGGAACCCCATCGCGCGCGGATCCCGGACGCGGCCGGTGGCCCAGAGCCCCAGCGCGAGGGCGAGGAGGAAGGCGAACACCGCCATGGCGGGCAGCGCGATCGGGATGCCGCCCCACACCGTCTCCCGGAGGATCGAGGAGTAGGGGGACATCAGCGTCACGTGGCAGCCGCTCGCCCCGCTCACGTCCGCCTGGTCGAGGCCCGGCAGGAAGGAGCAGTGCAGCCCGTGCACCTGGCGGTCGAGGTGTTGCACGAAGTCGTGCGTGGAGACCGCCGCGAAGGAGAACCCGGCCACCGCCGAGAGGGCGGCGACGATCGCGATCGTAATTTTGGCGCGCACTTCGTCTGCTCACTTTCCGCGCCGGCGGTCGCACCTACCCACGCCGGCGCTCGAGGGCCCCATGGTAACCATCGGGCGCGAGGGGATAGCCCCCACACCGTGGGACACGACCCGGACTGTGAGCGAAGTAGCGTTCCGTCAGCCGGCGTCGGGCGGGTCGGTGCTCTCGCAGCCGCTCTCGCAGATGCAGTTGCCCGTTCCGTCGCAGGTCATCGAGCAGCCCCCACCCGGGCACTCCAGGATGCAGTTGCCCGTGCCCTCGCAGCTGACGTCGCAGCCGCCGCCCTCGCAGGTGAGGTTGCAGTTGCCGATCCCGTCACAGAGGAAGCTGCAGCCCCCCTCCGGGCACTCGCGCGCGCAGTTGCCGATGCCCCGGCACACGCAGACGTCCCCGCCCGCGGTGCAGTCGGCGTCGCTGTTGCCGATGCAGCCGCCCAGCGAGAGCAGCCCGACCAACATCGCGGCCTGCGCCGCGTATCCAATCCACTTCATCCAGGACCTCCCCGAAGCGCCAGTGACGCACGCGCTAGCTCACTTGTTCAAGCCAGGTCGCGCTCGAAATCTCCGTTGGCGCTGGCGCACGCATTCGCCGCGTTTCGTGCCGGGCATCTCGCTTGCCTCGCGATCGAGCATGCGCTTCCTGGTTCTTCTCGGGCCCCTGGCGCTCTTCGGCTGCTTCGAGAGTCACGGCGCCGCCATCCTCCCCCCGCCCCCTCCCGACGTGGACGCCGGTCGGGCCATCGTCTGTGACGACGACCGCTACTACGGCGACGCCCTCGCCTCCGACCCGGGGTGGTGGAGCCTCTACGAGGGCTGCGATGACGGGCCGATCATCGTGTTCCGTCCGCGCGACGAGCCGCACACCCCCGCGTCGCTGGAGGCGTTCCGGGACGGGCTGGGCCGCATCGGCGACGTCTCGATCATGCTGGCGCCGTGCTGCCCCTCCCGCGCCGACAGCCCGACCTGCGTGGTCTGGCCCCTGCGCGAGGGACACGACCGAGAGGCGTTCGACCGCGGCGACTACGAGGCGGTGGTCTACGCGATGTGGCTCATCGGTGCGTCGGACGAGCAGCTTCGCTGCGCTCCGATCCGTCGCCCGCTTCGCTGACCGTCCCTCGCGCCCGCTCGACCGCCTCGAGGACCTCCCGCGCGCGGGCGAGGAACCGCTCGCCGCTCGGGAGCAGGGTCATTCCCCGTGGGGTCCGCGCGAAGAGCGGCGCCCCCAGCTCGTCCTCCAGCCGCCGGATCTGCCGGCTGAGCGGGGGCTGGGAGATGTGGAGGCGACGGGCGGCGCGGCCGACGTGGCCCTCCTCGGCGACGGCGATGAAGGACTCCAGCTGGGTGAGGCTCATGGCCCGCGAAGTATGACGCGGTTCCCGGCCCGCGCGTCCAATACCCAAAAGGTATGGGTGTGGGGGCCCTCTGCGCAGCATCGTCGAGCATGCGGATCACACGGCTTCGTCCCGCCGAGATCGACCACATGCGGCGCGCCGGGCGCGTGGCGGCCGAGACCCTGTCGCGCGTCGGTCAGTGGCTCGAGCCCGGCGTGCGGACCTCGGAGATCGACGCCTGGGTGCGCGCGGACACCGCCCGCCAGGGCGCGCGCCCGAGCCAGCTCGGCTACCACGGCTTCCCGGCCGCGGTCTGCACCAGCCGCAACGACGTCGCGTGTCACGGGATCCCGCGCGAGGGCGAGGTGCTGGAGGAGGGCGACCTGGTCTCGGTCGACGTGACGAGCCAGCTCGATGGATGGCATGGGGACACCTGCGCCACCTTCGCCGTCGGGACGCCGAGCCCGGAGGCGGCGCACCTGCTCGAGACCGCACGTCGCTGCCGTGACGAGGGGATCGCGCAGGTGCGGGCCGGCGTCCGGCTCGGCGACGTCGGCGCGGTCATCGAGGCGGTCGCGCGTCGCGCCGGGTGCGGCGTCGTGCGCGTGGTGGGTGGCCACGGGATCGGGCGTCGCATGCACCAGCCGCCCCACGTCGATCACTTCGGCTCGCCAGGGCGCGGGATCCGGCTGAAGGCGGGCATGGCGATCACCATCGAGCCCATCCTCACGCTCGGCGCGCCCGACCTCGTGACCGACGCGGACGGCTGGACGATGCGCACCCTCGACGGGAGCTGGGCCGCGCAGTTCGAGCACACGATCGTGGTGGAGGAAGACGGCGCGCAGATCACGACCCTCGCGGTCGAGCCCCGCGTGCGGTAGATCTCGCCGTCGTGCAGGGCGAGGATGTCGTCGCGTTCTTCGAGGGGAGCCTGACTCCCTTCGGCGGCTTTGGCATCGCGGTCGCGGTGCTGCTGCTCCTGCTCCTGCGTCTGGTGGTGCCGACCGGGCAGCGGCGCATCATCCGCGCGCCGCTCGTGCTCCTGGTCGGGCACCTCATCCTGATCGTCGTCCTGGGCCTCATGCCCGAGCCGAGCGAGGGGGAGGGCTTCGCGCACATGGCGCGGCGGCTGCTCCGGCTGACGGCGCTGACGCTCCTGCTCCTGTCGATCGCGCGCGCGACCTACCTCGCGATCCTCCACGCCTTCCTGCGCCGCGGCAAGCGCCGGAGCCTGCCGGGGATCTTCCGCGACATCATCCAGGTCGCCTTCTACGCGGTGGTGGCGCTCCTCGTGCTGCACGCGGCGGGGGTCGAGCCCGGCTCGCTCCTGACGACCTCGGCGCTCCTGACCGCGGTGATCGGTCTGTCCCTCCAGGACACGCTCGGGAACCTCTTCGCCGGCCTCGCCATCCAGGCGCAGACCCCCTTCGAGGTCGGCGACTGGGTGCAGTTCGACGACGACTCCGCGCACATCGGGGAGGTGCTGGAGATCAACTGGCGGGCGACCCGGCTGCTGACCATCGATCGCGTCGAGGTCACCGTGCCCAACAACCTCCTCGCGAAGGCGCCCATCCGGAACTACTCGAAGCCCACGCGGCTCGTCCGGCGCAAGTCCACCATCCTGGGCCCCTACGAGGCGCCGCCCGCGCGCGTGCACCGGCTGCTCGCGGAGGCGGTCGTGGAGGTCGACGGAGTCCGCTCGCACCCGCCGCCGGACATCCAGACGATCGACTTCACCGAGCGCGGCATCGAGTACCGCGTGCGCTACTTCATCGAGGACTTCGATCAGCGCGAGGTGATCGACTCCCGCGTGCGCGACCGGCTCTGGTACGCGCTGCGCCGAGGCGCGCTGCAGATCCCGGCCCCGCAGCGCCGCGTCACGGTCGTCGAGCAGAACGCGGCCACGGCCGAGGCGCACCACCAGGCGACCATCGCCGACATCGAGCGGGCGATCGCGAAGATCGAGCTCTTCCATCCGCTGGGCCCCGAGCTGCTGCACGAGGTCGCGATGCACACCGAGCGGCGGCTCTATGCGCACCACGAGCTCGTCATCCAGCAGGGCGACTACGGCGAGGAGCTCTTCATCGTCGAGAAGGGCGAGCTGGAGGTGCTCATCGACGTGCACGACGGCATGCAGCACGTGGCGACCCTGAAGCGCGGCGACTTCTTCGGGGAGATGAGCCTGCTCACCGGCGAGCAGCGCCGCGCGACCGTGCGCTCGGACGGCGAGGTCAGCCTCTTCGTGGTCTCCAAGGACTCGCTGCAGCCCGTGCTCGAGGCCTCGCCCGACCTCGCCGAGAACATGAGCGCGGTGCTGGCCGAGCGGGAGCTCGCGCTGCGCAACAGCAACCGCCCGTCCACGGCCGGCGACCCCGCGGTGACGGAGCGGAGCGGCGAGCTGCTCCAGCGGATCCGCGAGTTCTTCTCGATCTGAGCGATTCGCGTATCATCCAGGAGATGAGCCCCGACGGCCCCATCCTCGTGATCGACGACGACCCCGATCTGTGCGCGATGCTGAAGCGGGCGCTCGAGCACGCGGGGCACCGGGTGGTGACCGCGAACGACGGCATGGAGGCCATCCGAGCGTTCGAGCTCAACCGGCCCTCGGTCTTGCTGGTCGACCTGATGATGCCGCAGCTCGACGGCGAGGAGCTGCTGCGCGTGCTGGGGTCGCCGCGGCCGCCGGTGATCTTGATCACCGCGAGCGTGCGTCGCGAGGAGGTCGCTGACCGGTTCAAGGTCGACGCCACCTACGAGAAGCCCTTCGACGTGGCCGACGTCGTCGCCACCGTGGGGCACCTCTCCGCGGGCTGAGCCCCTCGCCATCCAGGGCCCGGGGGGCTATGAGTCGCCCATGAACGACGTGTACGAGGAGGACCTCGGCCTCCCGCAGCCCATCCGACGGATCTTCTGCAACCGGACGCTCAACCTCCGGTCGATCCGCGCGGTGGGCTTCGACATGGACTACACGCTCATCCACTACGACGCGGACGAGTGGGAGCGCGAGGCGTACGCGCACCTGAGGAGCCGCCTCGAGGCGCGCGGCTGGCCGGTCGACGGGCTCGACTTCGACCCGAAGCTCGTCGCGCTCGGGCTCGTGCTGGACCTGGAGCATGGCAACATCGTCAAGGCCAACCGCTTCGGCTACGTCAAGCGCGCCCAGCACGGCACGCGCGTGCTTCCGTACGACGAGCAGAAGGAGATCTACGCGCGCGATCTCGTGGATCTCTCGGAGCCGCGCTGGGTCTTCCTCAACACGCTCTTCTCCCTGAGCGAGGCGTGCATGTACGCGCAGCTCGTCGACCGCCTGGACGACGACCAGATCAAGGGCGTGCTCGGCTACGCGGACCTCTACAAGGTCGTGCGCTCGAGCCTCGACGAGGCGCACATGGAGGGGCAGCTGAAGGCGGCCATCGTCGCCGACCCGGAGCGCTTCGTCGTGCTCGACCCGGACCTGCCGCTCGCGCTGATGGACCTGCGCGAGGCGGGCAAGAAGCTCCTGATCATCACGAACAGCGAGTGGCCGTACACGACGTCGATGATGAGCTACGCGTTCGACCGCTTCCTGCCGGGCGACACGACGTGGCGCGATCTCTTCGACGTGGTGATCGTCTCGGCGCGCAAGCCGTCTTTCTTCGAGCACCGCATGCCGTGGTTCGAGGTGGTCGACGAGGAGGGCAAGCTCCTCCCCTGCCTGGGGCCGAAGGTCGGCGGCGCGTTCCTCGGCGGCAACGCGGCCGGGGTCGAGGAGGCCCTCGGGCTGAGCGGCGACGAGATCCTCTACGTGGGCGATCACATCTTCAGCGACGTGCGCGTGTCGCGGAGCATGCTGCGCTGGCGCACCGCGCTCGTGGTGCGCGACCTGGAGGCGGAGCTCACGGCGCTCGAGGGATACAAGCAAGGGCAGGCCGAGCTGAGCCTGCTGATGGACGAGAAGGAGCGGCTCGAGCACGCCTTCTCGCGGCTCCGGCTCGGGCTGCAGCGGGTGCAGAAGGGCTACGGGCCGCAGCCGGAGGCGACGGCGAGCGAGCTCGAGCAGCGCATGAGGGCGCTCCGCGAGCAGCTGGTGTCCCTCGACCAGCGCATCTCGCCCCTCGCCCGACAGGCCGGCCAGCTGGTCAACGAGCGCTGGGGGCTGCTGCTCCGGACGGGCAACGACAAGAGCCACCTCGCGCGGCAGATCGAGCGCTACGCCGACGTCTACATGTCGCGCGTCTCGAACCTCCTCGCGCTGACGCCGTTCGTCTACCTGCGCAGCCCGCGCGGGAGCCTGCCGCACGACCACGGCCCGGGCGGCGGCGTGTGAGCGGGGAATCTCCGCGCGCCGGTGGCGGTAGAACCGTCCGGTGAGCGATCATGTGCGCGTGCGCGGGGACCTCGTCGAGGTGCGCCGCGATCCCCTGGACGCGCTGGGGCGCGGGGCCGTGCTGGTCTTCGCGGTGGCGCCGCTGGCGACCGCCTCGGTCTACCTCGGGGGCGCGCTCTTCGGCCTCGACGGCGGCCTCGGCACGCTCGCGCTCGTCCTCGCCGCGGCGCTCGCGGGAGGCGTCCCGGGTCTCGTCGGCCTGGGCATGATGCTCGTGGGACGCACGCCCAAGACGGTGGCCGTGCTCGATCTGGGGGAGCGCCTGATCACCCGGGGGGCGCGCACCGAGGTGCTGCGTGACGTGGACGCGGTGGCGGTGCAGCGGGCGGGCGGCCGCTGGCGGCTGGTGCTCGCGGGCGCGCACCCGATCACGCTGCTGTCGGTCCACGGGGCCCGCGGCGCGGCCCTCTCGGAGGCGGCCGAGGCGCTCGCGGACGCGATGGACCTGCCCGTGGCCATGCCCGACCAGGCGCTCCGCGCCCGCGGCCTGATGCCGAGGCACGGCGACGTCCTGGCCGCCCTGTGTCTCTTGCCCGTCGACGGCCTCTCGCACGCCTACGCGCTCTGGACGCTGGCGTCGTCGCGGGACGTGCGGGCGCGGCGCGCGGCCAAACAGAGCCTCGCGCTGTCCTTGCTGGAGCTGCTCGCGCTCGGGCTGATGCTCGGCTGCGTCGGGGTGCCGCTGTCGATGATCGGGCGGGGCTCACCCTGGGCGAGCTCCTTCGCGCTCCTGTGCCCGCTCAGCCTCTTCGTGCTGGTGCGGAGCGCGATCCGGCTCTGGGCCGCGCATCGCGCGCGCCGCGGCGAGCCCTTCTCACTGCCCGGGCTCTCCTGGATCCGCTGAGCCCGCGTCCGCGAGGCGCGCCTCCTGCCCGGTGACCACGCCGCCCGCGTCGGGGCCCCACGCGTGCCGACGGTAGGAGCCGGCGTCGTCGATCGCGTCGATCAACGGCACCACGTGCGGCCCGGGGTTCGGCGTCTCCCCGTCGCCGTGCATCCGGAGCACCACGTAGGCGAAACCGGCGAAGAAGAGCACCAGGATCGCGAAGGTCGGCCAGCCGACGCGTTCGTTCATCGGTCCTGGATCATCTCGCGGAGCGCTTCGTATTCCCCGGGGCGCGCGCGCAGGAACCCTTCGGCGTCCAGCGCGAGGCAGAGCGCGGCGCGGGCGCGAGAGCCGTCGCGCTCGAGGACCCGCGTGCTCAATCGCTCGGCGCGCTTGTTGTCCAGTGCGCGCGTCAGCCCGATCGCGTCGTTCGGGGACTCCGCGGTGACGTAGACGGACGCCAGCTGCTCGGCCGCGCCACGCCCTCCGTACGTCGCGAGCGAGTCGCGGACCGCGGCCGTCGAGTCGTCGCGCACGGTCAGCGCCGTGAACTCGACCTCCCCCGCGAGCAGCGCGTTGAGCGCCTCGGGGTAGCTCCCCACGAAGCGCTGCTCGGACAGCTCCGTCTGAGGCACCCCCGCGTCGCGCAGCGCGGCGACGGCGAGGAGGTGCCCGCCGACCGAGAGCGGATCGACCCAGGCGGCGCGTCTCTGGCGCAGGTCTCCGAGACTCATCACGCTCCCGCGTCGCGCCACGATGGCCGAGCGGTACGTCGTGCGCCCCTGGCGGATGCACTTGAAGAGCCCGCGGAGGGTCGACTCCAGCTGCGCGCAGAGGGTGGGCGGCAGCCACACGATGTGCGCCTCTCCAAGGCTCGCCCGCGTGGCGAGGTCGCCGTAGTCCCGCGCGACCTCGACCGACACGGGCTCCGCGAGGTCGGCGCGAAGTGACTGATCCAACAGCTCGGCCCGCGCTCTGGCGCGCGCCTCGCCCACCGACGGTGGCAGCAGCAAGCGGAGCGTCACCCAGGGAGGATCTCAGCCACGGCCCCGGGAAGCAACGCCGGCTCGTGTGCGGCGGGGCGCTACCCCTGATCGGGGGTGCTCTTGCGCTCGCGGCGGGGGATCGGCCGGAGCTGATGATGCGAGCGGGGAGCGCGCCGCGCCTCCGCCGCCGTGGCCAGGACCTCGTCCACGATCTTGCCGGTATCCAGGTGCTTGCCCAGGCAGAGATCGAAGGGGATCAGGTCGACGTGGTCGATCTCCGCGAGCGTGGCGCTCACGAGCACGAGGGGCGGCGTGCGCGTCCCGAGTTGCTCCCGGACGCGGCGCGCGAACGACGCGCCGGTCCAGCCCCGGCCGAGGACGAAGTCGATCACGCAGACCTTCGGGACGCTCGCCCCGAGCGCCTCGAGCGCGGGCTCGGGCGCCGTGAAGGGTCGGACGACGAGGCCCCGCGTGCGGAGCAGCCTGCCGAGCGACCTGAGCCAGAGCTCATCGTCGTCGAGCAGCAACACCGAATCGAGGTGAGCGTCGTTCACTCCACACCGCCTGCGCGGAAAGTTACCACGCGAGCTTCCGGCTGTCGTGGGGCGCCCGGGTCCTATCTGTGGAGCCGTATGTTGGCTACATTGCGCGGAATGACGCGCCTTCTGGTCCTGGTTCTCGCGCTCACCGCGTCTGCATGTGGGGGCGCTCCTCCGTCGTCCGACGCTGCGGACCCTTCGACGAGCGCGGGCGGCGAGGCCCCTCCCGAAGAGGACGCGACGGAGCCGATCGTGCGCACCACGACCCCGGTTCCCGTGCCCCAGCCCGCGGTCGCGCGCGAGGCGCTGAGCGAGGCCGGGCAGCGGCTCTGGACAGAGATCGAGGAGGTCGTCGCGATGCGGCCTCCCGAGCCGCCGGACGACGGCACGACCGAGGCGGTGCAGGCGTGGGCCGACGGGCCGCTCGCGGACTGGCTCGACGAGCGACACGACGCCATGCGGCGCGCGGCCGCCGTCTCCGAGGACATCGCCGACGAGCCGGTCTACGAGCGCGCCGTCGCGGCCGCGCTGATCGCGTACGCGCTCGAGGACTTCGCGGCCGACGTGCGCGGCGCGCCCGTGCCCGAAGAGATCGCCAGCGACCCCGAGCTGCTCGAGATCTACGTGGAGCACCTCGACGCGGCGCTGCGCCCGATCGCGACCGAGTCCGTCGTCTCCTACGCCTACTGCCAGCGTCGGCTCGCGCCGCTCGGCGACGACTCCGAGTGGCTGCCCTGGCGCGCCTACTGCGTGCAGCGCGGCCGCGAGCTCATCGAGGTCTATCGCCTCCAGGAGCGCCGCGACCCCACGCCGGAGGCCGCGCCAGAGAGCCCGCCCGACACCGAAGGGGACGCGGGCGAGGACCTTCAGTCCATGCTCGCGCCGCGCCGGTACCACGCGCCGAGGATCGCGCGCTCTTCGTCGGTGATGCCCGTCAGGTTGGACAGCGGCATCTGCTCGGTCACCACGACCTGGTTGTAGATGCGCGCCGCGCGATCGTGGATCTCCTGCGGGTCGTCGAACATGACGCCCTGAGGCGCCACCACGAAGAGCTCGCTCGTGGGCTCGGCCGAGTGACACTCGACGCAGCGGCGCTCGACGATGTCGCGCACCATCGCGAAGCTCACCTCGCCCTCGTACGCCTGCGTGCGGGGCGCGCTCACGAGGGCCAGGGCCACCATGGCCACCGCCGCGGCGGGGAGGATCCAGACGTTCTTCTGCCCCTGGCCCTGCAGGTTGAACCAGTGCCGCACGCCCGCGCCGATCAGCGCGATGGCGGCGAGGATCGCCCAGTTCCACTCATGCCCGAAGGTCATCGGGTAGTGGTTGCTCACCATGATGAAGAGCACGGGGAGCGTCAGATAGTTGTTGTGCAAGGAGCGCTGCGCGCCCGCCTTGCCGAGCGAGGGGTCCGGCGCCTCGCCCTTCTCCATCGCGGCCACCGTCTTCTTCTGGTTCGGGATGATCACGAAGAAGACGTTCCACGCCATCATCGTGCCGATCAGCGCGCCCACGTGGATGTACGCGGCGCGGCTCCCGAAGACCTGCGTGAGGCCGAAGGCGATCCCCGTCAGCAGCGCGAAGCCGAGCACCGCGAAGACCACGGGCCAGCGCGCGAGCGGCGACTTGCAGAGGTAGTGATAGCCGGTCCAGCCGACGATCAGCGTGCCCACGCCGATCGAGATCGCGACGTGCGGGTGCAGCGCCTGGACCTGCGGATCGATGAGATACGCGCTCGGCTCGAGGTAGTAGACGATCGCCAGCAGGGCGAAGCCGCTGATCCAGGTGAAGTACGCCTCGTACTTGAACCAGTGCAGCGTCTTGGGCAGCCGGGGCGGCGCGACCTGGTACTTGACGACCTGGTAGAACTTGCCGCCGTGCACCGACCAGAGCTCGCCCTCGACGCCCTCGGGCGTGGGGCCGGACTCGACGGGCCGCACCTGGTTGTTGAGCCAGTTGAAGTAGAAGCTCGTCCCGATCCACGCGGCTCCGAAGATGATGTGGAGCCAGCGGACGATCAGCGAGAGCCAGTCTGCGATCTGTACTTCCATCCGAAGCGGGGGAGGGTAGCAGGCTCGCGTCAGGGGCCCAGGTTCTGGAGCTCGACCCGTCGGGCCGCGAGCCGCTGGCGCCGGGCGCGCAGGACGCTGAGCATGCCCTGGTTCTGCTCCGCGTGGGCCGCCTCGATGTCGCGGTCCAGGTCGGCCAGCCGCGCCTCGATGACCTGGATCTGCTCCACGCGACGCTCCGCGAGGTCCTCCTCCGACAGCACCACCATGTCCTCGGGCAGGTCGGGCAGGACGGGCGGCGGGCCCGCGTCGACCGGCGGCGCGTAGTCCTCCGGCGGCTGATCGTCCGCGAACGGCCCCTGCGGCGCGCGCCGCTCGATGACCGCGCCGTCGGGCAGGGTGGGCTTGGGGCGGTTCCCCTCCTCGTCGATCAGGACCTCGGGCTCCTGCGCGGACGTGCCGCTCTGGGGCGGGTCCGGGTCCACGGGATCGGGCACGCCGGTGCTCCACCAGTACACCCCGCCGAGGAGCGCGCCGACCAGCACCGTCCAGATCGCGAACCGCCGAAGCTTCTGGCTCACGAGCGCTCAATAGCCCAGTTCACGGCAGAGGCACGTAGGCGAGGATCGACGCGGGGTGCTCGTCGGTCACCACGAGGAAGCCGCCCTCGAACCGCACCGCGCCCTCCCAGTTCCGCGCGTGGTCGTCGTCCACCAGCTCGAACAGGATGGGCGGGGTCTCCGTCACGCTGATCCGATCCCGGGCGATCTCGAGCTCCACGAGCCGCTCGACCGTGCGACATCGAGCGTGGCTCTCGCCCTCGCCGTAGCGCTCCGTCAGCTCGCACACGCCCGGCTGCCAGGGCGCGCCCGGCCAGTGGTAGTTCGTCACCCAGAAGCGGCCGTCGGCGTCGACCTCGGTCGCGTCGGTCACGCGATACTCGAGCGGCGCGACGGTCAGAGGCTCGAGCGGGCGGAGCGCGCGGTCGAAGGCGAGCGCCTGCGGGCGCGCGTTGACGTCTCCGTTGGTCTCGTAGATGGCGAGCAGCCGGTCGTCGTGGAGCACCAGCGCCTCGTAGCCCGTGTTGCCGAGGTCGTTCTGCGCCGGGAGGCGCGCGCGCTGGCTCGGATCGAAGACGATGCGCTCGAGGTCACCTTCGACGCGACCGCGGAGCAGCCAGCCCACCGTCTGCGCGTCGTCGCGCCGCGCCTCGACCGTCGCGAAGACGTCCTCGCCGTCGAAGAGGATCGCCTCGAAGCCGTCGAAGCCCTCGATGGCGGTCTCCATGCCGTTGGCGACGACCTGCACGTGCCCGACCTCCACCGCCTCTCGCTCGCCCGCGAGGAACGCGCTCAGCTGCGCACGCTCGATCACGAACGCGGTGCCCGACGCGAGGCCCTCCAGCAGCCCGGGGTACTGCGGGAGCAACACGAGCCGATCGCCGGACCACGCCATGGCGCTGATCTCCGCGCTCGCGTGCTCCGCGCCGCCCGCGAGAGGGATCATGC
This sequence comes from Sandaracinaceae bacterium, assembly GCA_004213565.1. Classification (GTDB taxonomy): domain Bacteria; phylum Myxococcota_A; class Polyangia; order Polyangiales; family Sandaracinaceae; genus JAVJQK01. Next base: position 263 of record SHBB01000074.1, on the reverse strand, counting down.
GCATCGGCACCTCGACGCGCGGCGTCTCGGAGGTTTCGTCGGCCAGCCAGACGAGCGCGCCCAACGCCACCAGCGCCACCACGCCGAGCGCGTAGAGGACGGCCCTTCGGTCCACGGCGGGAGCCTAGCAGGGTCCGGCGAAGATGACTGCGCGCGCCTCGCCGGCGGGACAGCGCGCCCAGCGCGCCAGTCGCTCCTCCGAAATGCTTCAGCATTTCGTCGTCGGCCCGGCGCGCTGGACACGCCGTCGCGCTCGGCGATGC
>SHBB01000073.1 GCA_004213565.1 Sandaracinaceae bacterium | reverse complement strand
GGCGCCGGTGATCAAATAGGTCTTGCCTGCGAGCGAGCCGAGTCGCTCCGGGGTCCAGCCGTTCGGTCCGAATGTCGTGTCTGCCATGGTTCGAGCTCCTTCTTGCTCTCCCCAACCTAGGCGGCGCGGGCGACATCGCGCTGTCCCGGCGCGCCATTTCCCTGCCTTCGGGCGCCAGCGTCAGGCAGACATGGGCGCCGCGGTCAGCTGCTGCCGCAGCGTCTCCGGGGTCGTCCCCGTCCAGCGCTGGAAGGCCCGGAAGAACGACGTCGCCTCGTCGAAGCCCAGCAGGTAGGCGATCTCGGTCGCGGTCATCTGGGTGCGGCGGAGGTAGTGGCGGGCCAAGCTCTCCCGCGTGTCGTCCACGACGGCCTTGAAGCTCGTGCCCTCGCTCCGCAGGCGACGCTGGAGCGTCCGAGAGCTCACCGCGAGCCGGCGCGCCACGGTGTCCACCCCGCCCTGGCCGCTCGGCAGCGCCTCGGTCAGCACCGCCCGCGTGCGGTCGGCGAACGTCGCGTCGCGCTCGAGGTCGCCCAGCCGCCTCCGAAGCTCGGGCTCGAAGATGTCCCACATCGCCTTGTTGGCGGTGCGGAAAGGCTCGTGAGCGTCCGCCGCGTCGAAGGTCACGCGGATGATCTCGCCGCGCGTCATGCGGACGCCGAGGTAGTCCTCGAACGGCTGCGGATCGCGAGGCATCGCCGGCACGATCACCGACGTGGGCCGAATCGGCTGCCTCGTCCCCAAGCGCGCGAGCCGGGTGATGAAGAGCGCTTCGCTCCCGTGCATGCTCGCGGGCACGGCGGCGGCCTTCCACCGATAGGTGAGCTCGAGCCCCTCGGCGCCGTCACGGACTTCGAGGTCGATCGGCCCCATGAGCGGCTTGAACCGAGCCAGCCGCTCGGCGGCCGTCGCGAGGTCCGGGCTGCACAGCGGCGCGAACAGCGCCGGCGTGAAGTACTCCGGCTTCATCGCCTCGGTCAGCCGGACCCAGAACCTCGCGTCACGGACGCCGGCGTCCAGCGCCTCGAAGAAGCGCAGGAACGACTCCGTGTCGAGCCGGACGTCGTCGTGATTCAGCAGGTCGTCGGGGAGCCGGGCTCGCCGGAGCACGTCGACATGATCGACGCCCGCCTCGGCGAGGATGCTCTTCCAGCCCTCTCCGATCGCATACGTTCGCTCGCCCGCCATCGAGACCTCCTGGTGAAAGCGTAGCCGGGTTGGGTGGCTCCTACAGCTGACCCAGCGCCGCGAAGGGGTTCACGCCGCGCGGGACCGTCGGGGTCCAGGCCGGGTACTCCAGGCTCAGGGCGCTCAGTCCGTCGAGGCGGTCCATCTCCTCGGCCGACAACCTCAGGTCGACGGCCGCCACGTTGTCCTGGAGCTGCTCCATCTTGGTGGCGCCGACGATGACGCTCGTCACGCCCGGCTTGTGCAGAAGCCAGGCGAGCGCCAGCTGCGCGGGCGAGGCGTCGTGGGCCGGGCCGATCTCCCGGAGCGCCTCGACGATCCGGTCGCCACGCTCGACATCGACGGGCGGGAAGGCGAACTTCTTCCGACGGCCCTCCCCGGCGTCGCCTCCGGTGTACTTGCCCGAGAGGAAGCCGCCGGCGAGGGGGCTGTAGATCATCGTGCCCAGCCCGAGGTCCATGGCGGCCGGGAGGATCTCGCGCTCCAGCTCGCGCCCGACGAGGGAGTAGTAGGCCTGAACCGAGCAGAAGCGCTCTGTGCCCATTCGACGCGCGAGGCCGTCGGCCTTGGCGATCTGCCAGGCCGCGAAGTTCGAGAGCCCGATGTAACGGACCTTGCCCTGCCGGACGCAGTCGTCCAGGGCGCGCAGCGTCTCCTCCAGCGGGGTGGTCGGGTCGAAGCTGTGCACCTGGTAGAGGTCGATCCAGTCGGTCCCGAGCCGGCGCAGGCTCCCCTCCAGCTCCCGCATGATCGAGAGCCGGCTGGTCCCGAGGGCGTTGATCTCCTCCGACTGCGTCGAATGGACCTTGGTGGCGATCACCGCGTCACCGCGTCGGTCGCCGAGGGCCTTGCCCAGCATGCGCTCGGACACGCCGTCGCCGTAGACGTTGGCGGTGTCGAAGAAGTTGACGCCCGCGTCGAGGGCCGCGCCGACCATGTGGTCGGCCGTCTCCTGACCCATGGCGCCGACGACGGCGCCGAACAGGCGGTCGGGCTCGTTGAACGTCATCGTCCCGAAACAGATCCGCGAGACGTAGAGGCCGGTGTTTCCGAGGGGTAGGTATTGCATGGGCGTTTCTCCTTCGTCGTTCTCTGCCAAGCTAACGAGCTCCGACCGGGAGACGCTGTCTTCGCGCGCCAGGTTGCTGTCCTATGGCGCCAACCGAGCGCCGCTCGATGGCGCCAGGCCGGCGAGGGCAGTCCCACGGAAGGTCGCTTCTTCGGCAGCCCGGGGATCAATGCGGTCCGGTGCCTCCGAGTGGCTGCCAACGTCTCAGCTGGCGCTCCCTCCACCTCCGGTCCACGCCCCGGTCAACCGTGGAGCTGGCGATACACGAAGACGGTGTCTCGCGTGGCGGCGTCGACGACGAATACGAGCACGGCCCCGCCATCGTCTGGCATGTCGGCGCTTCGCAGCTGGATCTCCACCAGGACCCAGCTGCGCCCGGGCACGACGGCCGCGGGGTCTCCGAGGGCCGTGATCTGTTGCAGCAGCGTCGGCCCGTGTCGCCGGCGCTCGGCTTCGACCTGCGGCCACTGACGCGGGCTCACGCGCGCGGCGGGCGCGAGCGCGTAGGTGGTGCGCAGATACTCACCTCGACCGAAGCGGTACGACGCGTCGCGCGGGCCGAGCTCGAGGAGCGCGGGCTGGACGCGATCTCGGAAGCACGCGAGCGCGGCCTCGACGGGCGTCGAGACGCCTGGAGTCGCAGCACACGGCGCTCCTCCCGCGGGAGGGTCGAGCTGCGACGCTCCGCCGAGCACCTGGTCGACCCGCCCGACGGCGGAGGGGGGCAGCTGCCACGCCCTCGAGCGTCGGAGGGCGTCGGTGCCGGAGGAGCCCAGGCTCGCCAGACCGTCCACCGCTCGCAGTCGGAAGTGCTCGCTCCACTGCGCCTCCCTCCCGTGCTCGGCGTAGCGTGCGCGGCGGCGGTCGTCCGGTCCGCATCGGAGCGCCTGCTCGAGGCAGACGAGCAGCACCGCCGGCCGGTCACGCGTCGCCAGCTCGTCGGTGTCGCAGTCGTCGCAGTCGTTCCAGCCGAACGTCGCCTCGCACTCCGGGGGCATCACGTCGCACGGCCCGAGCGCGGGTGGGGCCTCGGCGGCCGCGGGCTCGGGGCTGGGCGGCGCCGATCCGCAGGCCACGAGCAGGAGCAACGCGGCCGGGATCGTCCTCATGCTGCGTCGACGCCAGACGTGCGTCGACATTCACTCGACCGCCGCGTTCGTCGTGAGCGGGATGGCCGCCTCACTCCCAGCCCGGATCGGCGGTGTAGACCGTGAAGTCGTCGACGTAGAAGTCGGTCTCCTCGGTGAAGCCGCTGTTCGACCAGCCCAGCACGTAGCCGGTGCGGAGCCAGTTGCTTCCCCCGGGCGTGAAGCTCGAGAGGCCGACCATCGCCATGACCTTCTCCCCGTCCTTCCACACCTGGGCGACCTCGCGGGTCACGTCGTCGGTGATGAGGGCCATGATCCCGATCCGGACCCAGCGGCCCCGATCCGCGAACCCGATCAGAGGGTCGCGCCGGACGGCGTAGTGCTCCGACCCGATGTGGGTGGAGGGGTCGCCATCGGTGATGACCGACATCCTCGGCAGGCTCTCGCCCTCGACGCTCCCGCGGATGTACTCGTAGGTGAATTCGGCGTCTCCGTCGCGGTTGTCGTAGTGCTCGGCCCAGAGCGAGAAGAGCTTGTTGTTGTCGCTGCTGACGTCGTTGCGATGGTAGAAGTTGTCGGGGACCCGAAGCATGAACTCGATCCACACGCGGTCGATGTCGGTCGTCCCCTCCGGGGCGAGGTTGAAGCGCAGCTCCGACTGAGAGTCCTCCCCGGGCGCGTCCGGCCCATAGCGAAAGCGCGCGGCGTGATCCCCGCTGCAGCCGTACGCGTCCGACACCGGCTGGCTCCCCCGCCAGGAGAAGCCACTGTCGCTGTGCGTGAGGTCGCCCGTCTCGAAGTCGTCCTGGAAGATCGGGACCGCCCCCGACGGCGCCGGCGGCACACCGCAGCCAGGCGGCGGCTCCATCACGCCCGCGTCCGGCGCTGGCGCGGCGGCGTCGTCGCGCGGCCCGACGGGGGGCACCCTCGCGTCCGCTGGGCGCATGCCCGCGTCGCGAGCGGGCGGCGTGCTCGAGTCGGCTTCCTCGCACGGACCGTGCGCGTCGCACGCCGAGGCCAGCGCGGCCGCCACGGTCACGAGGACGAGAGTGAGAGGAACCCGGTGCGTCGTTCGAGGCATGCCCCAACATCCCATGGCTCCGATCCCGAGGCCGCTTAGCAACGCTAACCTCTCGACGCGGCGCCGGATCGAACCGCGCAGGACCCGTGGTTGACGGCGAGTCTCGGTCGGGCCAGCTTCGCCCGCCTACACCATGAACCGACTGTCGCCACTTCTCCTCGTCGCGCTCGTCGCCAGCGCATGTGCAGCCACCCGCGCCCCCTCGGGCCGCGTCGAAGACGGCGGCGTATCGGGGGGCCCCGACGGCTCCACCGCGCGTGTCGACGCGGGGGCCTGCGTGCCCTCGCCCGAAGGGACGCCCGAGACCTGCTCCGACGGCGTCGACAACAACTGCAACGGCAGCTTCGACTGCTCGGACCTGGCCTGCTCCGGCGTGGGCGACTGTCCCATCTGCGGGCACGTCGACACGCCCCTCGGCGCCCCGCTCGCGCTCCCGGACGGGGTCGGCGACATCGACTGCACGACCGACGCGGACTGCCCCGGGGAGCAGCGCTGCTTCACGATCGACGGGCTCACCGGGCCCACGACGGAGTGCCGCGAGTCCTACCGCTCGACGCTCTCCTTCATCGGATTCGGCGGCGCCACCTTCGACTCGGTGAACGACATCACGTCGCTCTGCGTGGTCATGGAGCACTCCTGGCTGCGCGACATCGAGATCACCCTCGAGGCGCCGAACGGGGCGCAGGTTCGGCTTCAGCGCTTCCTCGGCCAGGAGGGCGGCGAGATCTACCTGGGCCAGGCGGACGACTGCGACGACGCCGACGCGCCCTCCCCCGGGACCGGCGCGACCTATTGCTGGAGCCCCACCGCCTCGCGCCCCTCGATGCTCGACTACGCCAACGGCGGCGGCGCGCTGGACACGGCCCCCTCGTGCACCTTCGGCGACGTCGACATGATGCCTACCGGCGAGTACTCGGCCGCCGACGACTGGTCGAACCTGCTCGGGACCCCGCTGAACGGCGACTGGACGCTCTCGGTGACGGATCTCTGGCCGATCGACAACGGCTACATCTTCGAGTGGTCGGTCACGTTCGACCCGACGACCGTCGAGGACTGCTCCTCTCCGCTGATCTGAGCTCGACCTGTCCCGATTGCCGCCGCCGCCATCTTCACTCACGTTTGGGCTGGAACGCGGGTGAGAGGGGGGAGCATGCGAGAGACGACGCGCGGTGCCCGAGCGGGACGGAGCGTACGAGGCGCGGTGGTCGGAGCCGTCGCCACCATCATCCTCGGTTGGGGTGCCCCCGCCGCGGCGACCACGTTCAATGTGAACACCACGGGCGATGAGGCGCGGCACGCCACCGCTCCCACTTGCGTCTGCCGCACCGGTCCGCGCGGCGATCGCTGCACACTGCGCGCCGCGGTGCAGACGGCGAACGTATGTCCAGGCCACGACGTCATCACCCTCGACGCGACCGGCATCTACCATCTCACGATCCCCGGCGCGTCGGAGGACGCCGGCGCGACCGGAGACCTCGACGTGCACGAGGGCATCACGCTCATCGGCAACGGGCGGCGTGTGCAGGCGGAGGTGGAGGACCGTCTGTTCGACCTCACCGTGCCGGCCACGGACCTCGTCGAGATGATCGAGGTCGACCTCGCGCGAGGCGACGTGGGCGGCGTCGGCGGCGCGATCCGGTCCGACGGCGGAGACCTCACACTCGACAACGTCCGGCTCGAGTCGAGTCGGGCCACGGTGGCAGGCGGCGGTCTCTACATGAGCCATGGCGAGCTGTTGATCATCGACTCGACCATCCAGCTCAACGCTGCGGGGGATGGCGGCGGCGCCTATCTGGACGCGGCCGTGGACGCGGACCTACAGGGCGTCCACCTCGACCAGAACTCCGCCGACGTCGGTGGAGGCCTGCTGGCTCATTCGAGCGGGCCGCTCTCGATCGACGACTGCCTCTTCACGAGCAACCAGGCCACCGCGGGGCCCGGGGGAGGTCTGTTCGTGGTGAACCCGGACAGCGCGCTCGTGGCGGGGACGACGTTCGCGGGGAACTTCGCGAGCGCTGACGGCGGCGGGGCCGTGCTCGTGCCGGACGTCGGCCCCGTGATGGTGCGGAGCTGCCTCTTCGACTCCAACGAGGCGCTCGACCACGGTGGGGGCCTCATCGGCGCGGGTACCGTCGAGCAGAGCGCGTTCAGCGCGAACCGCGCCGAGCTCGGGGGCGCCCTCGCGACGAGCCCGTCCGTGTGGGGATACGTCCTCACCTCCGACCTCGAGGTCCGCAACAGCACGATCCACCGCAACACCGCGACCGTCGGCGCGGGAGGGACGATGGCGTCTGGCCCGACCGTGTTGCTCGAGCACGTCACCTGCGACGCGAACACGGCGCCCGCCCCCGGGCCGTCCGCGCACATGGGCAGCGTCCACCTTCGGGCCACGATCGTGTCGGGCTCGACCTCCGGGCAGGCGCTCTGCCAGCAGACCACGTCCCTCGGCCACAACGTCTCTCTCGACGCGTCGTGCGCGGGCGCGCCGTCCGATCAGGTGGTCTCGAACGCGGGGCTCGGCGGCTACGGTGCCTGGGGAGGACCCACCCCGAGCGTGCCCCTCCAGAGCTCCAGCCCCGCCCTCGACGCCGCGAGCCTCGCGACGTGTCCGCCGGTCGACCAGCGGGGGTATCCGCGCCCGTCGGGCCGGGGCTGCGACGTCGGATCCTTCGAGCTCTGAGCGCCGACCGAGGAGGTGGTCTCGGGCTGAAGGCCACAGCTCCCGGGGAAGGCGCGCGCGAGCTCTCGGCCGTGCTGCAGCGACGCTACTCTCTCCAACAACCTCGGAGCATGCCTGCGATCCGGGGCTCGGCGCAGCCGCCACGACCGTGAACGCCGCCGATGATGAAGGTCCCCGCCGAATCACCCGCCGAGCTGAAGCTCACGTTGGACTGGCGCTCTCCCGCACACCCCTCGCCCGCCAGACCCAGGGTCGCGAGGTCGAGCTCGGCGTCCCCCGGGAAGGTCCGTCCCCGGATGTCCGGGTTCCGGTTGGCGTAGCGCACGACGAGTCGATCCGGAGAATCCACCGGTCCTCCGAGGGTGAGCTCGAAGATCCGCGGCGAGACCGTCTGATCGACGCGGGGGCGGACGGTCCACTCCAGATCCAGGTCGACCGCCTCGCCGTCGAGGGATCCCACCACTCGGATCTGACGCGTCCCCGTGCACTCCGGACAGTCGCTGCAGGGGGTGGAGAGATCCGGCCCCGCGTCCGCGCTTCCCGCGTCGAGCTCGCCGTCGGTGCGTGCGTCGCTGATTGCGCCTCCATCGGCGAGCTCTCCATCACCGTCGCACGCAGCGAGAGTGGCGATGAGGAGCGAGAGGACCGTGGCGCACGAGCGGCGGTGGGAGAGGTCGAGCATCCACACATCGTACCGCAGCCGACCGAGTACCCACACGCCTGGAGCAGGCCCGACTCGGTGTCGCCGTTCGAAGGAGCGTGCTCCCCATGGCGTCATCGCGGCCGTCGCGTGATATCAGGCCTCATGTCGGACGCGCCTCCGCCCGGGCTCCACCCTTGGCCTCGGTCACGTGCGTGGGGCGCGCTCGCCGTTCGCAAGAGTGGGGAGACGGAGCACGGATGAGCGGACCGCGGGAGGCGTTCGAGTCGGCGCTGCGCGGCGACCACACGGCGGCGCGGGACCTGTTGAGCGGGCCGCTCGAGCCGGGATGGGAGATCGCGCTGCGAGCGACGCTCCCCCCCGGGGCGGGTCGGTCGCGACCGAGCCCGGACGAGGTGCGAGACTGCCAGGGGCCCGACGAGGCGCTCGCCCTCGCGTGCGCGCAGGGGGCCCGGGGCGGGTTCGCGCGGTGCGCTCCGGACGAGCTCCGCGCGTGGCGCGACGCCCTGGCCCTGCGGGTGAGCGAGGCGTCGCCCGATCTGTTGCTCGTCGATGTCCAGCTCGCGCTCCTGACCGGCGCGCCGGTCGACCTCGCGGCGCTCGAGGCGATCGAGGCGGCGGCGCTCCGCGGGGGCGCGGCCGAGGCGGTGGTGGACGCCGCGGCGACCCGCGCGCTGGTCGAGCTCGAGCGCGGCGAGCTCGAGGCGGCCCGCGGTCACGCGCGGCGCGCGGTGCGGATGAGCCGGACGGAGGAGCTGGTTCACCAGCAGTACCTGGCCGGAGTGGCGCTGGCGCGCGTGCGGCGCCACGCGGGGCAGCCGCACATCGCGCTCCGCATCCTCGGGGCGCTCGAGCGCGTGGCGCCCGCGGACTGGCGCCCGTGGCTCGAGCACGAGCGCGCGCTCGCGGGCGACCGGAGCGCGCTGCCCGCGGCGGAGACCACCCACGCGGCGCTCCGACAGCGCGCGGCGCTGGCGCCGTGCCCGCTGCTGCGCGCGGAGATCGAGCTCGCGATGGCGCTCCTCGATCCGGAGCACGCGGCGGCGGCGGCGGCGCGGTGGCGCGCGGGGCGGGTGCACGAGGTGCCGCGCGGGCTCATCGCGCTCGAGGCGGGGACGACGGAACACCAGGCGTTGGTGCTGGTGAGCCCGGGGCGGCCCGCCGCGCGGGTGCTCGCGTCGAGCGCCGCGATCGGGGAGCGGCCGCTCTTGAGCACGAGCCGGCCCGGGCGCATCGAGACGGCCCTGTCGGTGCTGGCGCTCGCGCGCGCCCCTCTGACGGTCGAGGCGTTCTTCGCGCAGGTCTACGGCTTCGCGTTCGAGCCCCGGATTCACCGCGGCTCGCTCGAGGTGCTGGTGCACCGGCTGCGCGAGCTGCTGGGGGACCGCGCGGTGATCGAGCGGGAGCTCGGGGACGTGCAGCTGGTCGCCCGCGAGGCGTTCGCGGTCCCCGATCCGCGCGTGCGTCGGACCCTCGACGACGCGGTGCTCCGCGCCATCGCCGAGCAGCCTGGCGCGACCGCGCGCCAGAGCGCCGAGCGGGCGGGGGCGCCGCTCCGGAGCGTGCAGCACGCGCTCAAGCGGCTGGTGGAGGGCGGCGCGTGCGAGGCGATCAAGCGCGGCCGCGTAGTATGCTACCGCGTGGAGGACACGACGTTCACCGAGCCCACGCGCGTGCTGGAATGGAGACAGGACCCCTCGTGACCCGCACGCTGTCTTCACACGGAGCGTCTTCACTCGGGGCGTCTTTTCTCGCTGCGCTCCTCGCGGCCGTGATCGGTTCGCTCGCGGGCTGCCAGGACCCCTCGCTCGAGCTGGTGATCGACCCGCCCGATCCCGGGTCGGTGTCGCGGGTGGCGCTGCGGGTCTGGGACGCGGAGCTGCAGCTCGTCGGGGACTTCTGGGTGCCCGTCGGCGAGGGGGACGGCGAGATCACGCTGCCGTGGCGGGTGCCGTTGACACCTCGCGGGGGCTCGGAGAGCCGCTGGTTCCTGGCCGAGGTGGAGCTCTTCGACGACGCGGGATGCCCCACGCGGCGCGCGGTGGTGAGCGGCCCGTCGAGCGATCTGCGCGCCCGCACGCTGCGCTTCGAGGCCACGGGGCTCGATGGCTGCGAGGCGGCGTTCGTCGATCCCGCGGGCGGAGGCACCGAGTGCGCGGAGGACGCGCCCTGCACGAGCATGGAGGACGCGATCGACGCGGTGGTCGGCCCGGGCCGCCCCGAGGTGGTCTACCTGCGCGGCGACGTCGACCACGTCCTCGACGGCCCGCGCGGGCTGAGCCTCGGCGACGGGCGCACGGGCGAGCCCGGGGCGCCGCTGGTGATCCGCGCGTGGCCCGGCACGGGCACCCCGCGGCTGCGCCTCGCGAGCCCGGGCCCCGACGCGGTGATCGAGTCCTGCTGCAATGTCGACGCGGGGCGCAACCTGCTGCTCGACGGGCTCGACATCGCGGGGGGAGTGCGCTTCGGCGTCTCGTTCAACGGGAGCAACGCGGTCGACAACGTGGTTCGCCATGCGTTCGTGCACGACAACGGGCTCGACCGCGACGACCCGAGCGGCGCGCCGCAGGATCTCGGCCGCAACGACGCCGCGGTCATCGCGGTCAACGGCGCCAACGGCACGACGATCGAGCACAGCGTGTTGCGAGCGACGGGCGTGCGCGGTCCCGCGAGCCCCGCGCGGCTCCCCGGGGTTGGCTTCCGCGCGGTCGGGGACGCCGTCGTCCGGGGCAACCTCGTCGTCGACAACGCCGAGCAGGGCGTGACGGTGCGGGGCGGGACCGCCATCGAAGGCAACGTCATCTGCCAGAACGGCTCGGAGGGCGTGCGCATCGAGGGACCCGCGACGATCGTGGGCAACACCATCCTGCGCAACGGGGCCGGGATCTCGGCCGAGGACGGCGACCGCGTCAGCAGCGCGGGCAACGTCGTTGTCGACAACGCGGGGGCCGCCTCGATCGGCGGCGTGGAGGTCGAAGCCGACTGGCTGCACGGCAACGCGGACGGCCGCGACGACGGAGACCCCCGGCTGCTCGACCCGGAGGCCTGCGTGGTCACCCTCCGCCCCGACTCGCCGCTCCGCGGGGCGGGGCCCGACGGCGCGAACCTCGGAGCGCGCTGACCCGATCGGGTATGCTCGGGGCGGTTTGCCGGCGTACGAGCCAGTGTGTGATCTCGCCGACGGTGGCATGGCGACCGTGTCGCTCGTCGTGCGCAGAGAAGGCAGCTTCCTGCGCCCGTACGCGATGAAGCGCTTCCACCACCGCGACGCGGGGGACCCGGGCATCAAGCAGATGTTCCTCGACGAGGCGCGCATCGCCGGGCTGCTGCGGCACCCGAACGTGGTCAGCGTGCTCGACGTCGGCGAGGACGAGACCGGCCCCTTTCTCATCATGGACTACGTGGAGGGGCTGTCGCTCGCGCAGCTCATCCGCGCGCGCCAGATCTCGGCCGGTGAGCCCGTCTCGACGCAGATCGGGCTTCGGATCCTGGTGCAAGCCGCGCGCGGGCTCGCCGCGGCCCACGAGCTGACGAGCCCGACGGGGGCGCACCTCGAGCTCGTGCACCGAGACATCTCGCCGCAGAACATCCTCCTCGACCTCGAGGGCACCGTGCGCATCGCGGACTTCGGCATCGCGCGAGCGGCCGGGCGCGCCACGGAGACGGAGAACGGCGTGCTGAAGGGCAAGCTGGGTTACCTCGCGCCCGAGACGCTCCAGTTCGCCGACAGCGACCACCGGGTCGACCTCTTCGCGCTCGGCATCGTCGCGTTCGAGCTCTTCACGGGCCGGCGGCTCTATCGGGGCGGGGACGTGAAGGAGACGGCGAACCGGATCCTGCACGAGCCGCCGCCGGACCTCGGGATGCTGCGCCCCGACGTGCCCGACGGCCTCGTCGAGCTGGTCTTCAGTCTGCTCGCCAAGGAGCCGGAGCTGCGCCCGGCGACGGCGCGCGAGGTCGCCGACGTGCTCGACCATCTGCTGGTCGACGTGGTCTCGAGCGAGGGCCCGACGCCGCTCGACGACTTCGTGCGACGACAGGCGGACGTCGAACAGATCGAGACGCGCCGCGCGCAGCTCGCGGCGGCGATGGACGCGCCTCGCGCCGTCGAGACCGCGGCGCCCCCAGCTCGACCGCGCTGGCCGATGGCGCTGGGCGCGGCCGCGCTGGCCGGGGTGGTCCTCCTCGTCGGCCTCGGCGTCGGGATGGGCTGGTGGGCCGAGCCGTCCGAGCCCGAGACCATCTCGCCCATCGCGACCGATGAAGCCGCCGAGACGCCCGTGGGCGAGACGCCGAGCCAGGAGAGCGCGGCCGACGAGAGCGCGGCCGACGAGAGCACGCCCGACGACAGCACGCCCGACGACAGCACGCCCGACGACAGCGCGGCCGACGAGAGCACGGAGCTGGAGGCGAGCGGCGCCGAGCCCGCGAGCGCCGCCGCGCCCCCCGACGCAGAGGAGCCGACGCTCGAAGCCCCGCGGCCGGCCCGGCGTCGTCGACCTGCACGGCGGAGGCGCACGTCGCGCCGCGGCGACATCCCGGTGGTGCATGAGTATTGACCGCCTGACGGTCCTCGCGGCGCTGCTCGCGCTCGTCCCCGTCACGGTTGCCGCGCAGGCGCCGACGGAGGCGGACGAGGCCGAGCGGCTCTTCCACGAGGGGGCGAGCTTGCTCGAGGAGGGGCGCTACGAGTCGGCGCGGGTCGTCCTCGAGCGCGCGCTCGCTCTCGAGCCGAGAGCGTCGACCGGCTTCAACCTCGCCTCGGCGTTGCAGGCTCTCGGCCAATCGTGGGAGGCGCACCAGCTCTTGACTCGCCTCGAAGCGGGGGAGCTGGGCGAGCTCGACGCGAGGCTCCAGGAGGCGCTGGTGGCGCTGCGTCGCGCCGTCGCGGAGGGGCTCGGGCGCCTCGAGCTGCGGGTGCGGACGCCCCGCACGGTGGAGGTCTTCATCGACGACGAGCGCGCGGGTGAGCTGGTGGCGGGCAGCGTGCTCGGCCGCCTCCTGCCGCCCGGACCGCACACCCTCCGCGCGGTGGCGGAAGGCCACCACCCGTTCCGCGCGCAGGTCTCCCTCGAGCGGGGCCAGACGGCGCCGTTCGTGATCGCGCTCGAGCCCTCGGAGGCCACGCCCACCACGTCCCGAGCCGATCCGGTCGAGCCGCCAGCCGCGCGCGAGCGGCCCGCAGGAGGGTTCGACGTCGGGCTCGCCGTCGGCTTGACGGTCGCCGCGGTGGTGGTGCTCGCGGTGGTGGGCGTGATCGTCGGCGTCGTGCTCGCGGACGGCGGCGCGCCCTGCGACGAGGTCATCGGCTGCGTCGAGTTCTGATCCGCGCCAGCCGCGTAAGGTTCGGCGCCGCTCGCGCAATTCACCCCGCCCTCGGCCCCGCTCCACGCTCCGGAGGTCTGGAGGGCAGCATGCGTGGATTGATTCGAGGAGCGCTGGGACTGTGGCTGATCTGTGGCCTGGCTGGCTGCGAGTACGCGCTCGTGGCCGAGGGCAGCGACGCGGGCGACCGGGACGATCCACCGGCGCGCGACGGCGCGACCGCCGAGCCACCTCCCGTCGTCCGCGACGGCGGGGAGCTTCCCCCTCCCGTCGACGAGGACGCGGGACGACCGTCGAATCCCGTGGACGCGGGCGCGGACGATCCGCGTGACGCGGGCTCGACGCCGCCGGTCGACGTGGACGGTGGGAGCCCCCCGCCGGACTCGGGCCCGGGAGGCCCGCCGCCGCCCTGCGTGACCGGCGCCGGGCCGCTGCCCGTCATCCCCTGCGGCGCGGGCTTCGGCATGGAGACCCCGGCCGGCAGCGGCCGCAGCGCGAGCCCTCCGCGAACGACCATCCACCGCGTCACCACGCTGGCGTCGTCCGGGCCCGGGTCGCTCGACGCGTGCGTGAGCGCCTCCGGGCCGCGCGTGTGCGTGTTCGAGGTGTCGGGCGTCATCGAGCGCACCCGTGACCTCGAGATCTGGGATCCCTACATCACGATCGCGGGGCAGACGGCCCCCTCGCCCGGGATCTCCATTCACGGCGCCGGGCTGCGCATCGCCGCGAGCGACGTGCTCGTCTCCCACCTGCGGATCCGCGTCGGCGACCGCTCCGCGGGCCCGGCCGTGCACAGCCGCGACGCCATCCGGATCTCCAACCGCGACGGCGAGCCCCGCCGGATCGTGATCGACCACTGCTCGCTCGCCTTCTCGAGCGATGAGATGGCGTCGATCTGGTACCGCGCCGGAGACGTCACGTTCATCGACACGCTGATGGGGATGCCGCTCCACGACTCCATCCACGTGGACGAGGGCGCCAGCGGTCCGGCGCCGCACGGCTTCGGCCCCATCTTCGGCCAGGAGTCCGACCGGGTCGCGCTGCTGCGCAGCGTCCTCGCGCATCACCACGGCCGCAACCCGCTGTCGCGAACCGACGGCCTCGTGATGGCGAACAACGTCGTCTACGACTGGGGCAACGTCGTGACGAACCTCGCCTCCACGCGGGGCTCGGTCAACCGCTCCACAGTGGTGGGGAACGTCTACATCCCCGGGCGCGACTCCGTGTCCCGCCCGCCCATCCTGGTCAACTCGATGCCCTCGTCCTCGCGCGTCTACCTCGCCGACAACGTCGGGCCCGGCGTGACGTCCGACCCGTGGTCGCTCGCGGACAACCGCGCCGGCAGCTTCGTGGTCGCCTCCTCGCCGCCGGTCACCTACGCCGGCTACGCGCCGCGCCCCAGCGCGGGTCTTCGCGCCGACCTCCTGGCCACCGTGGGCGCGTGGCCCTCGGCGCGGGACGCGGTGGACCAGCGCATCGCGCGCGAGGTGGAGATGGAGACGGGCGGCATCATCAACTGCGTCTCGGCCGACGGGAGCTCCCGCTGCCGCGAGAACGGAGGCGGATGGCCCACGCTCGCGGAGAACACCCGCGCGCTGAGCTTGCCCGCGCGCCCGCACGACGACGACGACGGCGACGGCTACACGAACCTCGAGGCGTGGCTCTTCGCCTTCACCCCGTGAGCGTTCAACCCTCGATCTCGGCGATGGCCGCGCGCCACGCTTCGGGCAGCGGGATCTTGCTGCCCGAGGCGTAGTCGAAGCTGACCACGACGCCCTCGCCCTTCGCGGCCACGGTCGCGAGGCGCTCGCTCCAGACCGCGTACTCCATGCGGAAGCGGTCGTCGCCCACCTCGGGGATGCGCGCGCCGACCGTGACCGTGTCCGGATAGGTGACCGGCGCGCGGAAGCGGCACTGGGTGGAGGCGAGGATGGGGCCGGCCCCCGAAGGCGTGCCCTCGATGATGCCCATGCGCTCGAAGTACGCGATGCGCGCGCTCTCGAAGTACTGGAAGTAGACGGTGTTGTTCACGTGCGCGAAGGCGTCCATGTCCCCCCAGCGCACGGGGAGGGTCAGCTGGACCGGGAAGCCCTCGAGCGCGGCGGTGTCTCGCTCAGCCACGGAGCTCACTCCGGCAGACGGAAGGCGAGCTCGGGGGCGGTGAAGCCGTTCGGGAACACGGCGCCGATCATGGAGATGACGCGCATGCTCTGCCCGGTCGCGTCGGCCTCGACGACGGCCTGGCAGCCCTGGTTGCCGCAGACCGGCTGGACGAGGGCGCTCAGCGCGCTCTCCGGGTCGACCGACTCCTGGTGGCGCACCGTGAAGGCGCCCTCGGTCGCGGGGTCGGGCTCCTCTTCGCCTTCGGCCGGCGCGGCCGGCGCGGGGGCGATGCCTTCGATGAGCGCCGGGCCGCCGCCGCCGCCCTCGGCCTCGGGCTCGGGCGCGTTCGTCTGGCGGAAGGTGACCTTCATGCCCTGGCCACGGGTCCAGAGGGTCATGCCGAGATCGCCGCCCTCGGCCACGCTCGCGTAGGGGCCGTCGCAGTCGATGTACTGACCGGCGCGGCACGCGTCGTAGACCTCGCGCCAGTGCTCGGTGAAGGCGCTCCACGGCACCGCGCGGCCGGAGAACTCGGCCGGCTGCTGGTCGTTCGGGATCACCCGCCAGTTCGTCAGCGGCATCCAGCCCTTCGAGGGCGACTCGCCGAGGGTGCGGACGGCGATGTGGACCTCGCGGAGCCCCACCGCGTGCACCGTGTTCAGGGTGGTGACCAGCGTCTGATACGGGACGTTCGCGTGCACCTCGAGCGCCGCGCTGCCGCGGGCCGGCTGCGCGGTGAGCTCCTGCCGCAGCTTGGTGATCACGTGATCGGCGAGCTCTCCCTCGGGGAGCCGGCCGCTCGTCAGCTCCAGGACCGGTCGGTGGTTCAGCCGGAGCTCGGTCGGGCTGATCTCGATCCGGGCCGCGTTCGAGGGCTCGCTGCCCTGGTTGTTGCGGCTGATGGGCAGCTCGTAGAGGCCGACGATGGGCGTCGTGTCGAGCGGCTCTTCTTCGGTCTCCTCGCCGCACGCGGCGAAGGCGGTGGCGGCGAGCAAGGACACGAGGGTGAGCCCGAGGGTGCGCGTGCGGAGGTTCATGGCGGCGGAGCGTACCCCGGACGAACCGGGCGCCGAAAGCCCCCGACTTTGTGGCCGGCGGTTGGCGCGGTAGCCTGACCCCATGCGCTGGTGTGCTCTGGTCTTGACGGTGGGGATCCTCGGCGTCGGGTGCGCGCGCACGACGCTCCGGTCGGACCTCGGCGAAGGAGGCACGCTCGACGGATCGGTCCCCGACGCGGCGCCGTGCGGCTGCGCCGACGACGCGGACTGCGCCGAGGGCGACGTGTGCCGGAGCTGCAGCTGCGTGCCCGCGCCCGAGCGCTGCCGCGGCGACTTCGAGTGCCGGCCCGGTGAGCGCTGCGAGCGCGGCGAGTGCGTGTTCTCGGGAGACTGCCGGAGCGACGGCGACTGCGATCCGGGAGACCGCTGTGTGGAGGGCCGCTGCGCGCGCACCGTCGAGTGCACCTCGCGCGGCGACTGCGGGCCCGACGAGGACTGCGTGGACGGCGTCTGCGTCATGACCCCGGACTGCTCGGACGCGACCCCGTGCCCGGGCGACGGCTTCACGTGCGTGTCGGGGCGGTGCGTGTTCACCGGGGAGTGCGCGGGCGACGACGACTGCAGCGTCGGGTTCTCCTGCGAGGGCGCGCGATGCGTGTTCACCGGGGACTGCGTCGACGATGACGACTGCGGCGTGGGGGCGCGCTGCCAGGACGCGCGCTGCGTGGCGACCGGATGCGGGCGCGACACGGACTGCCCGAGCGGGGAGATCTGCAGCCCCCTGCTGCGCCGCTGCGTGCCCCGCGACGAGTGCGTGCGCGACGCGGACTGCCCCGTCGGGCAGCTCTGCCTGGTCGGCAACTGCACGCCCATCCCGCGGTGCATGACGAGCGCCGATTGCCCGCCGCCCGAGCGCTGCGACGGGTTCCGGTGCGTGCCCGGACCCGAGTGCCGGACGGACGGCGAGTGCCGGACGGATGAGCGCTGCGACGGAGACACCTGCCAGCCCATCACGTGCGCCGCCGACGGTGACTGCCGCGCCGGGTGGCGCTGCATCGCGAGCCGCTGCCTGCCGCCCTTCGTGTGCGGGCGGGACGAGGACTGCCCGTTCCCCGGTCAGGTCTGCCGCGACCGCGCATGCCAGGTGCCGGGCGGATGCACGTCGGACGCGGGCTGCGGGCCGATGGCGCCGGTCTGCATCGACGGCGCGTGCGTGCCCCTGCCTCCGCCGAGCTGCTCCCGCGACACCGACTGCCCGGCCGGCCAGCAGTGCAACTTCGGCTTCTGCGAGGCCATCCGCGAGTGCCCGACGGACTTCACCTGCCCGCCGCCCAGCGTCTGTGAGCGCGGCGGCTGCGTCCTGCCGCCCGAGTGCACGAGCGCGGCCGACTGCATGGCCAGCGGACTCGACTGCGTGGGCGGCCGCTGCGTGCCCACCGGCGTGTGCGGGAGCGACGGAGACTGCCCCGCGCGCTACGCGTGCGTGAGCGGGAGCTGCGTGTTCGTCGGCAGCTGCGGGCGAGACGCCGACTGCATGGCCGGTTTCCGGTGCGTCCTCGGCAGCTGCGAGCTCGTCCCGGGCTGCACCGCCGACGCGGACTGCGCGATGGGGGAGCGCTGCGTGAGCGGGACGTGCAGCGCCGCGCCGTGCCGCAACGACACGGAGTGCGGCGCGGGGAGGGTCTGCAACCTCGGCACGCGGACCTGCGTCCCCGACATCACGTGCAGCGCCACCACGGACTGCCCGCTCGGCTGGAGCTGCATCGGCGACCAGTGCTACTCGTTCCCGTTCTGCAGCCCGCCCGGGCTCATGGGCGGCTGCCCGCCGGGCACGGTGTGCGCCGACTCGATGGTGTGCTTCGTGGCGCCGGAGTGCATGGCCGACGGTGACTGCGCGGCCGGGCAGCGCTGCGACGGCGGCTACTGCCAGCCGACGACGTGCAGCGCCGACGCGGACTGCTCCTTCAACTGGAGCTGCGTGGCGAGCCGGTGCTTGCCCTGGCTCCTCTGCGGCAGCGACGCCGACTGCCCCGACATGCGCACCTGCGTCAACAACACCTGCACGGTTCCAGGCGGTTGCATGCGCGACACGGACTGCCCGCCGACCCAGAGCTGCTTCGCGGGTCTCTGCTTCAGCCTCCCGCCGCCCGCCTGCACGACCGACATGGACTGCATCGCCGGAGAGCGCTGTCAGCTGGGCTTCTGTCAGCCGAGCACCCCGTGCCGCATCAGCCGCGACTGCCCCACGGATCAGGTCTGCGTGGGCGGCTTCTGCCGCCTCCCGACCGAGTGCCTCGCCGACGCCGACTGCGACCCGGGGGAGCGCTGCGACGAGCGGGCGCAATGCGTCCCACGCTGACGGTGCCACGAGAGGGTCCCCGCGTTGACTTTTCGTGCTGTCCTCTTGCACATTCGCGGTCCAGGGTCGACGCTGTTCACTCACCGTGACCTCGGGACTGTTCCAGATGCCTCCCACGAAAGGCGATCAGGCCTTCATGGGGCGCTTCCTCCTCCTGGAGGACGACGCGACCATTCGGGAGCGCTTGCGCGCGCGGCTCGAGGTGCATCGGCCGGTGGACCTCGCCGACTCGATCTCTGCGGCGCGCGTGCTGCTCGCGGAGGAGCGGCCGTTCGTGGGGTACGCGTTCGACATCCACCTCGCGGACGGAAGCGGGCTCCGGCTGCTCGACCAGCTCCGGGCCGCCGGCGCGTCGGCGCCAGCCGTGGTGATGACCGGCCTGCCGCTGACCCGTGATCTCGTGCTCGAGGTCGGCCCGCTCGGGCGGCTGCTGCCGAAGCCGACCACCCCCGGCGCCGTCGAGGGCTTCGACCAGGGGATCGAGGCGTTCGTGCGCGACGCGCTGCTCTTCGAGCGGCGCTCCCTGGGCCTCAAGGCCACGCTCTTCGATCTCTCGGACGGATCCCTGACGCCCACCATGATGGAGGTGGCGCTGCTCGGGATCCGCGGCTGGTCTCGCGAGGAGATCGCCAAGCACCTCGGCGTCTCCGTGACGACGGTGCGCAACCACATCTCCGACGTGCTCGACCGCTGCGGCCTCAAGGGCCAGAGCCTCCGCGCGCTCCGGCGCCGCGTCGAGGATCTGGACGCCGGCCGCGCCGAGCGCGAGTAGCAGCGCGACTCACTCCGGAAAGGGGATCGCCTGGCGCCCTGCTTGCGCGCGGAGCCGGGCGATGAGGGCGTCGTCCGCGGTCTCGGCCGTGTAGGGGTACTCCGCCGCGGCGTCGAAGACGGTCTCGGGCATGTGCTCGGTCATCTCGATCACGTCGCCCGGGAGCGGCCGCTCGAGGTTGCCCCGGAGCCGCACCGCTCCGCGGCCCTCGCCCTCCGAGATCACCTTGTGGCCCACCGCGGTCTGCGGAGCGAGCACGTTGTTCTCGACCAGCATCTGTCCAGGTGAGATGCGGACGGACATCGCCGTGCCGCTGCGCCACTCGATGAGGTTGTTGAACGAGTGCGCCCACCCCATGCGGATGAACGGGAGCCGCTGCACACAGTCCTCGTACCAGTTGTGATGGCCCGTCCAGCGCATCCCGGCGCCGTCGCCCGTGTCCGACGACGCGCCCACGAGCATGGTCTTGTCGTGGTTGCGGATGTGCGTGTACGAGATGGTCACCTCGGTGACGCCCTCGGTCGCGTCGAACGCCCCGTCGCCGCCGTTCTCGAGGTCCATGTGGTGCACCCACATGCGCGCGCCGCCGTCGTAGAACCGGATCAGGTCGTCGGCGCTGTCTCGAATGGCGAAGTGGGTCAGGATCACGTTGCCGCGCCCGCCCTGCACGAACAGGCCGTCGCCCGTGACGGTGATGTCGGCGCCGCGCCCGTCGACGGTCTTGTCGCTCTCGACCTGGATCGGGGAGCGGAGCGCGATCTCGCCGCTCACGCGGAAGCGGATCCACGCCGGGCCGACCGCCTCCGCGGCGGCGCGGAGCGAGCCGGGGCCGTCGTCGGCCAGCGTGGTGACGTCGACGACGGGGCCGCCCGCGCCGCCCGTGGTGAAGCGCCCGAAGCCGACGCGCTCGTCGAGGATCGCCTCGTGCGCGGGACGCGCGGCGGCGTCGAGGTCGCGCCCCGCGTCGAGCGCGCCGCCGTCGCCCGCTCCGCCGTCGGTCGAGCCCGGCGGCGCGCCGCCACAGACACAATAGTCCGAGCCGTGGCCCGTCTCGGCGCAGTCGAGCGAGGGCAGATCGGCCTGGGCGACGCACTCTCCGGGGGCGTCCTCGTAGCTCGCCACGCACGCGCGGCCCAGGGCCTCGCACACCGCGTTGCAGCCGGCGCCATCCTCGAAGACCAGCTCGCAGCGCTCACCCGCCTCGGCGCAGAGCGACCAGCCGTTGGCCTCCGCGACGGTGGCGCACGAGATGGTCGCGCGCGCGTCTCGCTGGACGGAGGCGTCCATCGGTTCCGTGCTCCCGCCGTCTGGATCCACCGGGTCGGACGCGTCGCAGGCGGTGAGCGAGCAGAGAAGACACGAGAGCGTGATCGCGCGGAGAATGGGGGCCTCCCGGGGTTGCGGTCGATTCTATGGGCGCCGACCGTGGACCGCGCCGGCTGGAATCGCACGCCGTACGAGAGGCCCACGCGTGCACGGGGCGCGGGTTGGGCGCATCCTGAATGGCGATGGGGCGCAGCGGTAGCCAGCCCGAGCCGAAGCCGGACGCCGAGCGGCGCGTCACGGTGCGGCGAACGTTCGCCAAGGACCGCGTGGCGCCGCTGCTCGAGTCCTTCTCCTCGGTCCGTCACCGCGCCTTCGGTCGCTCGCTCGAGGCCAAGCACCGCGAGACCACCGAGGCGCACCTCGCGGCCGCGCTCCTGCGCGAGGACGCGGTGCGACGGGCCGTCTCCGCCTGCGGCGCCGACGTGGACGACATCGAGGCCCTCGTGGAGGGCACGGTGGACCAGGAGCGGCGGCGACCCTGGTGGGCCTTCGGGCGCACGCGGGAGAGCGTGGCGCTGCTCTCGCTCTACGACCGGGCGCTGATGCACGCGATGAGCGCGGAGCTCCAGCGGGTGAGCCCGGTGATGCTGCTCATCCGGATCGTGGAGGCGGCGCCGCCGAGCCTGGTCGCCGAGCGGCTCCGGGCGTTCGACCTCGAGGCCGAGCGCCTCAAGCTCTGGGTCGCGCACGGCCGCGTCGAGGACGAGGCGCTGCCGCACGGCGCCGGACGCGCGTCGCTCCGCATGATGAACGACCCCTTCACCACGATGGAGGCGGTGATGTCGCTGCTCCGGTCGCACCTCGACGTCGACGAGGCGCGCGCGGAGCGCCTCATGCGGCGCGTGCACGAGGGTGGCAGCGCGGTGGTCGGCCGAGGCCCCTGGGACTGGGCGCGCAAGAAGGCGGCGGCGATCGTCGCCGAGGCGCGAGCCATGGGCTTCCCGCTGGCCGTCCGCGTCGAGGCCGAAGACCAGCGCTAGAACTGGCGGAGCTGGTCAGCCCGCGAGCCCGAACGCCTGCACGGTGCAGACCTCTCCGACCGCGTCCGCCGGGCGCGTGTTCCGGACCTCGATCCGGTCGATCCGCGGCGCGGGCGCAGCCGGGAAGACGACGTTGACCCGCGCGGAGCCGTGGGCGGGGACACGCACCGGCATGAACCAGGCGTCGCTGCTGGGCAGACCCGCGGGGGTCAGCGCGCGCCCTGCCCCGTCGGCGAACGTCACCGCGTTGAGGGGGCCGAGCTGGAGCGTGCGATCGGACGGGTTCTCCACCACGATCCACACGCGCTGCCCTCCGTCCGGGAGGTGAAGCGGCACCGGCGAGACGGGCTCGACGCCGTCGAGGCGCAGGGTGACGCCCTCGCAGATGTCGCCCGTCGCTGGGCTCGCGGGAGGCGGGCTCGCGGGAGGCGGGCTCGCGGGCGGCGGGCGCGGCGCGTCACGCATCCCGTCGCGCATGCCCTCGGCGAGCGAACGCAAGAGGCTCTGCACGCCTTCTCCGAGCCCGCGCATCGCCTCCGACACCGCGTCCGCGGGGAGCGCGCACTCGGGGATCGGGGCCTCGCCCTCGCGCGGCGCGCCCGTCCCCGGGACCAGCACGAGCGTCGGCTCTCCGTCGCCGGCCGCAGCGAGCACGCAGCTGTCCTGACGCAGGGTGACCTGGTGATCGCTCGCGATCGACAGCTCCACGTCGACCTGCCCCTCGATGACGGTGACCGCCTCGACCTCTCCGACCCGGACGCCCGAGACCAGCACGGGCGAGCCTTCGTGCAGGCCCGCGCCCTGGCTGACGCGGGCGTGGTGCGTGTCGTCGCAGCCGACGGCGAGGAGCGCGGTCATCAAGAGGAGTCGACGTATCACGGCCGCAGTACACCTCATGGCGAGGCGATGTTCCAGCGGTCGGGCTAGCAGTCCGTTGAAGAACCTCGCTCCTCGTCTCTCGGGCGGGACGACCCGTCTCCCGGCCCGTGTCTCCTCGAAAATGCTGAAGCATTTCCTCGTCGCCCCGAACCGAGAACCGGGCCGTC
>SHBB01000072.1 GCA_004213565.1 Sandaracinaceae bacterium | reverse complement strand
CGGTCGGGCAGGTCTGCAGCCTCACCGGCAACTGCATCGAGGACCCCTCGATGAGCAACTGCCTCGCCTCGCCGTGGACCGGCGCCGCGTACTACGAGACCGAGTACCGCAACCTGCTGTCGCTCCAGCCCGACCCGGGCATGACGTCGGCCGCGCTCTCGTTCTCGACCTTCGGCGGCACCGAGCAGATGAACCGCGCGATCTGGGGCGTGGCCAACCCGATGGCCGCGCCGGGCGCCGAGGAGATGTGCGCGACCTCGATGATGGGCCGCGTCGGTTGCCCGAACTTCCGCGAGGAGGCGGTGAAGATCCTCGTGACCTTCACCGACGAGGACAACGACGGCTCCGAGACCGCGATGCAGGCGGCCGACGCGCTCAACGCGGCCGGCATCACCTTCATCGGCGTCTGGAGCGGCACCGCGGGCTCGGCGTCGCGCAACGACATGGTCGAGGTGGCGACGCTCAGCAACTCGGTCGACCGGACCGGCGCGCCGCTGGTCTTCGACGGCGACGGCGCCGGCGTGGTGCCGGCGGTGACCGCGGCCATCAACGAGATCGTCGAGGGTGTGCCGCTCCGCGTGACCATCGAGGCGACCGACGAGCCGTCGGACGCGGGCGACGCGCTGCAGTTCATCGACTACGTCGAGGTCAACACCAGCGGCGGCGCGTGCAGCGCGGTCAGCCCCGTGCAGGACACCGACGACGACGGCCGGCCGGACGCGTTCCCGTCGCTGCTGCCCGGCACGCCGGTCTGCTGGGACGTGGTGCCGCGCGACAACACGACCGTCATGCCCACCACCGAGCCGCAGGTCTTCCGGGCTCGCCTCACGGTGAGCGGCGACGGCTCGCCCCTCGACGCGCGCATCGTCTTCTTCCTCATCCCGCCGACCATCGAGCTGCCCGGCGGCCCCGAGTGAGCTGACGAGAGCGCTTCGCGAGACACGCCGCAGGCCGCGAGGCCTGCGGCGTTTTTCGTTGACGGAGATGAGCCAGACGGGGTCGGCCCACGACTCCATGATGGCATGACATCTTCTCGTCTCCTCACGGCTCTCATCGGCCTCGCGCTCCTGGGGCTCCCGGCCTGCGAGACCGGCGGCGACCCGCGCGACGCGGGCGGCGGCGACGCCGACGTCGTCTCGGGCGACTTCGATCAGGACACGATCAGTGACGCCGACGAGCTGCGGGCGGACCGGCTCGACACCGACGGCGACGGCATCGAGGACTGGCAGGACCCCGACTCGGACGGGGACGGTCTGCTCGACATCTTCGAGGCCGGCGACGCGCGCCTCGACACGCCGCCGATCGACTCCGACCTCGACGGCGCGCCCGACTACCGCGACACCGACTCCGACAACAACGGCTACCCCGACGGCGTCGAGGGGATCGGTGACTTCGACCTCGACGGCATCCCGGACTACCGGGACCTCGACGACGACAACGACCTCGCCCGAGATCGAGAGGAGCTCGCGGGCGTGCTCGACCCGCCGATCGACACCGACGGCGACGGCCGGCCGAACTACCGCGACCCCGACAGCGACAACGACCTGATCATGGACGGCGACGAGTTCGGCGGTGACACGGACGGCGACGGACTGTTCGACCAGGAGGATCTCGACTCCGACGGCGACGGCTGGACCGACGAGCAAGAGGCGGGGGACGCCGACGTGTTCTCGCCTCCCATCGACTCCGACGGCGACGACATCCCGGACTTCCGCGACCTCGACAGCGACAACGACGGGCTGTCCGACGCGGGCGAGCTCGCGCTGGGCAGCAACCCGCGCCTCGCCGACTCCGACGGTGACGGGGTGACCGATCTGATCGAGCTGGCCGCGGGCACCGACCCGAACGACCCGACGGTGAGCCCCCGGACACGCGGCGACTTCGTGTTCGTGGTCGACTACGAGGAGCCGGCGACGCCGAGCCGCGACACGCTCGAGTTCCGTACGAGCATCCAGTTCGCCGACATCTACTTCATGTTCGACGCCTCGGGCTCGATGAGCTCCTCCATCGACGCGCTCCGCGGCGCGGTGGGCTCGGTCATGGCCGACCTGACGTGCACGGACTTCGGCACCACCTGCCGCACCGACTCCGAGTGCGCGGTCGGGCAGGTCTGCAGCCTCTCGGGCAACTGCATCGAGGACCCTTCGATGAGCAACTGCCTCGCCTCGCCGTGGACCGGCGCCGCGTACTACGAGACCGAGTACCGCAACCTGCTGTCGCTCCAGCCCGACCCGGGCATGACGTCGGCGGCGCTCTCGTTCTCGACCTTCGGCGGCACCGAGCAGCTCCACCGCGCCGTGTGGGGTGTGGCCAACCCGATGGCCGCGCCGGGGGCGGAAGAGATGTGCGCCAGCCCGACCATGGGCCGCGTGGGCTGCCCGAACTTCCGTGAGGAGGCGGTGAAGATCCTCGTCGCCTTCACCGACGAGGACAGCGACGGATCCGAGACCGCGATGCAGGCGGCCGACGCGCTCAACGCGGCGGGCATCACCTTCATCGGCGTCTGGGCCGGCTCGGCCGGCTCGAGCTCGCGGCAGGACCTCGTGGACATCGCGACCCTGACCAACTCGGTCGATCGCACCGGCGCGCCGCTCGTCTTCGACGGCACCGGCGCGGGCGTGGTGCCGGTCGTGACCTCGGCCATCAACGAGATCGTCGAGGGCGTGCCGCTCCGCGTGACCATCGAGGCGAGCGACGAGGCCGGCGACGCGGGCGACGCGCTCCAGTTCATCGACTACCTCGAGGTCAACACGAGCGGCGGCGCCTGCAGCGCGGTCAGCCCCGTGCAGGACACCGACGACGACGGCCGGCCGGACGCGTTCCCGTCGCTGCTGCCCGGCACGCCCGTCTGCTGGGACGTGGTGCCGCGCGACAACACCACCGTCATGCCCACGCCCGAGCCGCAGGTCTTCCGGGCCCGGCTGACCGTGAGCGGCGACGGCTCGCCCCTCGACGCGCGGACCGTCTACTTCCTCGTGCCGCCGGAGATCCCCGAGCTCTGCCGGATCGACTGCTGATCAGCGCGGGGCGAAGCGCGTGTCGAGGCGGCCGATGCCGAGGTTGAGCGTGGTGCGCCGCGCCGCCTCGATGCGGACGCCGAAGACCTCCATCTGGCCGGTCTCCGGGTTGTGGCAGCGCGCTTCGTACATGCCCTCGGGCAGCCACTGATCGAGGATGGGCGTGCGGCCGACGCGGCTGCCGTCGAGCTCGAGCTCGCACCACGGATGCGCGACGAGCCGGAGCTGGCCGCAGCGCCCACCCTCACATGCCTCGGGGCGAGGGGCGGCGCCCGGGGAAGCGGGGGCGGCGCCCGGGGAAGCGGGGGCGGCGCTAGGGATCGGCCCCGAGATGGGCGTGACGGTCGCGCGCGTGCGCTGCCAGCTCGCGAGCTCATCACCGCGCATCGTCTCCGCGGGGACCCGGACGCATGGCGGGTTGCGCGCGGGATCGCAGAGCACGAGGTACTCGCGGCCTCGCTCCGGTCGGCGCTCCACGAGCACGACCACGCCGTCGCTCACGCCGACCTGTCGATAGCTGACGTCGAGCGGCGTGCTCGCCGTCGGCGCGACGGGCGCCGCGCAGGCCGCGCCCGAGATCCCCGTGAGCCCGAGCAGGAGCGCAACTCTTCCCCACGCGTGCATGTTCGCAGGATAGCGGCGGGTAGGCGCGCCGGTCCAGTCTAGCCGGCTCAGAAGACCATGCCGAGCGCGGCGCGGACCGTCAGCTCTCTGAGCTCCGAGGTGAGGTCCACGAAGGTGCTCAGCTCGACCAGCGGAGCGATGGGCTCGATCGGAGGGACCAGCCGCAGGAAAGGCTCGAGGCCGTAGACCGGCTCGAGATCGCCCGCGCCGTACCATCCCTCGGTCGGCCGAAGCACGAGCGTCGAGCGCAGGCCGGCCAGGCTCGCGCCCCAGAAGCGGGCCGCCCCCTCGACGCGGCTCGTGAAGCCGCCCCTGACCGTGCCGTCGTCCAGCCCGATCCAGAGCTCGACGGCCGCCTGCGCCCCCACCACGACGTACGTGTCGAGGTTCACCTCGGCCGCCATCGAGAGCCGCCCCACCCACGTGTCCCGAGTCGCGAGATAACCGTCCCAGCCGCCGCGCAGGCGCCGGACGTTCGACTCCCCCAAGCCCAGCAGCGCGTCGTCGTGCAGCGGCGCCGGGCCGCGACCGGTCTGCTCCTGCACCTCCCCGGCTCCGACTGGCACGTTCGAGTAGACCCCCAACACGATCCGGAAGCGCGAACCACGCATGTCGCTCTCCACGCCCAGCTCGGGCGAGAACAGGTGCCCCGTGCGCAAGTAATGATCGAAGTCGGGCTCGGCGATGCTGACCCCGCCTCCGAAGCGCGAGCGAAGCGCCAGGTCGCCGAACGGGACCCGCACGTCGGTGAAGGTGGCGAGCCCGACGCCCCCGACGATCGGGATCTCCATCGCCGCGCCGGAGTGGGTCACGTATCCCTCCGGGCTCAGCCAGGCGCTGCGCTCGGGGAACTCCCTCGCTTCGGGCACGATCACGTCCTGCGCGCCGACCGGCCGCGTCGCGACGGTCAGCAGCAGCGTGAGGCAGAGCGTGAGCGCGGGGCGCTGGAGGCGCATGAGGCGCAGCGTAGAATGCGCGGCGCGTGGAGTCGAGTTGCTACTCTGCGGGCGTCGTGGCCGGCGTGGAGGCGCCGCTGAGCTTCAGGCGCACCCGCCAGACGAGAGAGAAGAAGCTCGGCACCACGAAGAGCGTGAGGAAGGTCGAGAGCGTCAGGCCGCCGAGGACCACGGCGCCGACCCCGCGGTAGAGCTCGCTGCCCGAGCCGGGGAAGAGCACCATCGGCATCAGCCCGGCGAGCGAGGTCAGCGTGGTCATCAGGATGGGGCGCACGCGGCTCTCGACCGCGCCGCGCACCGCGTCGTCGAGCGTCTCGCCCTCCTTGAGCCTCGCCAGCGCGCCGTCGACCACGAGGATTGCGTTGTTCACGACGACGCCGATCAGGATCAGGAACCCCAGCGCGGTCATCAGATCGAGCGGCTGCGGCGACAGGAACGCGTCGACCAGGCGGAGGCCCGCCACCCCGCCCGCGGCGGCGAGGGGGAGGGTGACCAGCACGACGACGGGCGCGAGGAAGTCCTCGAAGAGCGCGCTCATGAGCAGGTAGCTGATGATCAGCGCGAGCAGCAGCACCTCGGCGAACTGCCCCTGCGCGATCTCGAGGTCGCCCGCCGTGCCGCTGAAGCTGGTCTGCACGCTCGGCGGCAGCGAGCCGTCCGCGCGCAGCTCCGACAGCAGGGTCTCGATGCGGGCGAGCGCCTCCTCGAGCGGGACCTCGTCCGGCGGCGAGACCTCGAGCGTCAGCGCGCGTCGCCGCTCGATGCGCCGGATCACGGTCGGCCCCAGCTCCTCTCGCAGGTCGGCGAGCACGGAGAAGGGCACGACGCTCCCGTCGGCGGTGACCACGGGGGCGCCTCGGATCCCGTCCGCGTCGTCGATGCGGCCGCCGTCCTGCCGCACCCCGCGGATCATCACGTCGAGCTGCGGCTCCCCCTCCGGGCCGAGCTCCCCCACGATCGCGCCGTCCACGAACGCGTCGAGGGTCAGCCCGAGATCGCTCGTGGTCACGCCGAGGGGGGCCGCCTCGCCGCGGCGGGGATAGGCGCGCAGCTCGGGCGCGCCCGGATCGAGCGAGGGCACGGGCCGCACCTGCGCCCCGGGGACCGCCTCGCGCACCGCGCCGAAGAGCTGGCCCCCGACCTGCGACAGCGTGCCGAGATCGCTCCCGCTCAGGTTGATCTCGATCGAGCGGCCGCCGCCCGAGCGCCCGAACAGAGAGGCCTGCGTCGCGAACGCGATGAACCCGGGGATCGAGCCCTGCACGCCCCGGAGCCAGCCCAGCATGTCGCCCACGCGCTCGGGGTCCTGGGCCACCGCGCCGGCGAAGATGCGCTCGGGGCTGCCGACGAAGAAGCTCCGCGCGATGGCCGGCGCGCCGTCGGGCGTGGCCTGGGTCTGCGCGGCCACCTGTCCCTGCACGCGTTCGCCCACCCGCTCCAGCTCCGCCACCGAGGTGCCGGGCGGCGGCACCAGGATCCCGAACACGAGGTTCCGGTTGCCCTTGGGCAGGTACTCGATGGGCGGCAGGAGCGCGATCGCGATCGCGACGCACGCCCCGACCGCCCCGAACACGACGCCTCCGCTGCGCAGCGGGCTGCGCGCGATCCAGTCGACCACCGCGCCCACGCGCCGGGTGACCTGCCTCGCGATCTTCGGCTCCTCGGCGCCCTGCTTGGTCTTCAGCACCCGGCCCGCGAGGCCGGGGATCACCCAGACGCTCACGATGAGCGAGGTGACGACCGCGAAGCTGATCGCGACCGCGATGTCCCGGAGCAGCTGGCCGACCTCGCCCTGCCAGGTGATGACCGGGATGAAGACGGCCGCGGTCGTCGCGGTCGAGGCGATGAGCGCGCCCGACACCTCGCGGATGCCTTCGTACGCCGCCTCCTTCGGGTCGCTCACCTTGCGGCGCCACGTGTCGATGCTCTCGAGAGAGACGATCGAGTTGTCGAGCACCATCCCGATCGCGAAGGTGATCCCGGCGAGGGACACGACGTTCACCGACCGGCCGAGCAGGGTCATGCCGAGCGCGGTGCCGAAGACGCAGATGGGGATCGCGAGGCTGACGATGCCGCTGGCGCCGAAGCTGCGCAGGAACAGGAAGAGCGCGAGGATCGCGAGCAGCGCGCCGACGATCAGGTTCTGCTGCACCAGGTCGAGCGCGCCCTGGATGTAGTCGACCTGATCGCTGATCACCTCGATGCGGAGGCCCTCGGGGCGGAAGAGGTCCTGGTCGAGCTCGTCCACCCGCTCGCGGATCTGGCGGGTGACCTCGAGCACGTTCGAGCCGGACTCGCGGCTGAGCAAGAGGACCATGGACGGCCGGTCGTCGCTCATCGCCACGCCGGTCGCGTCGCGCAGCCCGAGCGAGACCCGCGCCACGTCGCCCAGGCGGATCGGCGTGCCGTCGTCGCCGCTCGCGAGCACGATCTCCTCGAGCTGCTCGGGGTTCGGCGCCACGGCCATGGTGCGCACCAGCAGGCGGCGCCGCCCGAGCGTCACGTCGCCCGCCGACACGTCGCGCAGCTCCGTGCGGACCCGCGCGGCGATGGCGGGGATGGACAGCCCGCGCCCCGCGAGCTCGCGGGGGTCGGCCTCGATCAAGAAGACCGTGTCGCGGCCGCCGATGTGCCGGATGTCGCCGATGCCCGGCACGCGCTGGAGCTCGGGGAGGACCGTCTCCGCGACCCACGTCCGATAGGCCGCGACCGGCTGGCCGTCCGGCGTGCGGATCGCGATGACCGCGAGCGGCGGGCCGGTGTCGTCCGCCGTCTCGACCGAGGGCTCGTTCGCCGCCTCGGGGTAGTCGCCGACCTGCGTCAGCCGGTTCGTCACGCGGACGAGCGCCTCGTCGATGTCGGTCCCGACCGAGAGCTCGAGGGTCAGCGTCGCCTGGTCCGGGCGGGCCTCGCTGGTCATGCGGACCAGCCCGGGCACGTCCTTGAGCGCGTCCTCCTGGGGCTCGAGGATCTCGCTCTCGATCTCGGTCGGCGAGGCGCCTGGCCAGGAGGTGCGCACGGTCAGGGTGGGGACCGAGATGTCGGGCGTCAGCTGGATGGGCAGGTCCAGGACGGACAGGGCGCCGAAGAGCACCACCAGGACGGCGGTGACGACCACGGTGACCGGCCGCTCGACCGCGATCCGGAGGAGGCCGCCGCCTCCCTTCGCGCTCACTCGACGACCTGCACAGGCTGCCCGGGCCGGAGCCGATCGTTGCCCCGCACCACGAGCGCGTCGCCCGCGCCGAGCGCGTCCGCCTCGCCCTGGGCCTCGACCCGCACCTCTTCCCGCGCGCGCTCGAGCACCCGCACGGTCACCGGCTGCGCGACGCCGTCGACCACCCGCACCACCCGCGCCGCCGCCACTCCGTCCACGAGCGCGTCGCGCGGCACGATCAGCCCGGGCCCCTCGCGCTCGAGCGTGAAGCGCACGTCCACCGTGCTCCCGGGGAGCAGCCACGGGGTCGCCGCGTCCGACAGCAGCCGGAGCTGCGCGGTGCGCGTCTGCAGGTCCAGCGCGGGCACCCGGCCGGTGACCCGGGCCGTCGCCTCTCGATCGCCGCGCCGCAGCGTCGCCTCGGCCCCGACCGGCACCGACTCGAGCAGCTCCGGCTCGACCCGGACGAGGACCTCGGTCTGCCGGTCGCCGACGAGCTCGAGCACGGGGGTGCCCGGCGCGACCCAGTCCCCGGGATCGACCGAGCGGGCCGCGATGACGCCGTCGAACGGGGCGACCACGCGGTGGCGGGCGAGCGCGGCGCGGGCCCGGGCGACCGAGGCCTGGGTGCTCTGCGCGTCCGCCACGAGCGCGTCCGCTTCGCTGGCGGCGCGCTCGATCTCGACCTCGCCGACGATGCGCGGCCCGGCGCGCGCGAAGCGCTGGGCGTCCCGGGTGGCCTGGTCTTCGCGCGCCTGCGTCCTCCGGTCGGCGGCGCGGGCCGCGCGCAGATCCGCCGCCGCGAGGTCGGGATCGATGCGCAGCAGGAGCTGGCCCGCCACGACCCGGTCGCCTTCGCTGACCGTGACCTCCACCACCTCCCCGTCCGCGCCGGCCGCGAGCTCCGCCCGGGCCATCGCGCGGGCCAGGCCGAGGTAGGTGCGCTCGACGCGGAGGGTGCCGGTCCGACCGTGGGCGATCTCCACCTGGGCGGGGGGTGGGCCGCCCGGACCCCCCTCGGCCGACGCCTCTCCGCAGCCAGCGAGGCAAGATGCCCCGAGCAACGATGCCGCGGTGAGGCACACGAGCTTCCGGAGCCTGGCCTGGGGAGTCACCCCCCGGGCGTAGAGCCTCGACTGTCGGAGAGCAAGCCTCGAAGGCTGCTACCCTCCGCGCCGTGTCGGAGCGGGCCCCGAAGAGCGACTCGATGGTCTACGTATTGGTGCTGGCCGTAGCGCTCGCGGGCGGCGCCATCGCGCTCTACGGGGCGTTCGGCGACGCGCCTCCCGAGGCGCCGGTCGCGGCGCCCGAGGCCGAGACCGAGCCCACGCCGCAGGACGAGGTCGGCGGGGTCGAGATCGTCGACGCCCCAGAGGGGCGCTCCAAGGCGGGCCCGGACTTCGTGCCCGACCTGCCCGAGGTGCCCGACCTGGCGACGCAGCCGCCGCCCGCGCCGCCCCCCGAAGAAGACCGAGACCCTCGGTTCGCGCAGCTGGGCGCGGAGATGCGGCTCCTGGGCCGCGCGCGCGAGCTGCTCCAGGAGCACCCGGCCGAGGCGCTCGGCGTGCTGGAGCAACACCGCCGCCTCCATCCCGCGGGGGTGCTCCGGGAGGAGCGCGAGGCGTTCGCCATCGAGGCGATGGTCATGCTGGAGCACGTCGCCGAGGCAGAGCGCCGCTACTACGAGTTCATGCGGGACTTCCCGCACTCCGACTTCCGCGGGCGGCTCGAGGAGCTGATGGAGCGCCCGCCCCACGAGGTGGGCGCGCTCGGCCGCTGAGGTATGCTGCGCCCCTTACTTTTCGAACCCTCTTTTCCGAACCCTCTCTTCCGAAACCAGAGATCCGAGGTGAGCCGATGAGCGCGGTGCGCGAATTCATGGACCGGCACTACTTGCACTTCAACAGCCGGGAGGTCGTCGACGCGGC
Source organism: Sandaracinaceae bacterium (assembly GCA_004213565.1). GTDB lineage: Bacteria > Myxococcota_A > Polyangia > Polyangiales > Sandaracinaceae > JAVJQK01. The sequence goes on along the minus strand of SHBB01000072.1, from coordinate 13,328 downwards.
CAAGGCCTGGGAGGCGCACCTCGCCGCTGGCGGCAAGATGATGGTCACGCTCGCGGGCGCGATGAGCACGGCCCGGATCGGCCGCATCCTGGGTCGGCTCATCCGCGCGGACAAGGTGCACGCCATCTGCTGCACGGGCGCGAACCTCGAGGAGGACATCTTCAACCTCCTCGCGGCGAACGACTACGAGATCATCAAGGACTGGCGCGCGCTGAGCGCGGAGGACGAGAAGGCGCTCTACGACCGCGGCTTCAACCGGGTCACCGACACCTGCATCCCGGAGACGGTGATGCGGCACCTCGAGAAGCGCCTCATCGATCGCTGGAAGAAGGCGTGCGACGAGGGCGAGCGCAAGATGGAGAGCGAGTTCCTCTTCGACGTGCTCGGCGACGAGAGCCTGAAGGCGCACTTCCAGATCCCCGAGAGCGACTCGTGGATGTACGCGGCCAAGGAGAAGGGCATCCCCGTCTACTCCCCCGGCTGGGAGGACTCGACCACGGGCAACATGTTCGCCGCCGCCGTCTATCGGAAGGCGCTCCCGCACCACCAGTGCGTCAAGAGCGGCACCGAGCAGATGGAGAACCTCATGCGCTGGTACCTCGAGCACTCGGGCTACCGCGGCGAGGAGCAGGATCCGGCCGACCACCCGAGCGTCGGCTTCTTCCAGGTGGGCGGCGGCATCGCCGGGGACTTCGCCATCTGCGCCGTGCCGACCATGATTCAAGACTTGCAGATGGAGAAGGTCCCGTTCTGGGGTTACTTCTGCCAGATCAGCGACGCCGTGACGTCCTACGGCGGCTACTCCGGCGCGGTCCCGAACGAGAAGATCACCTGGGGCAAGCTCGAGGTCGAAACGCCCAAATTCATGATTCAGTCGGATGCGACCATCGTGGCTCCGCTGATTTTCGGATACATTCTGGGCGATTAGCCGACCCATCAACTCTCGCGATGGCCCTTTTGGTCGTTTTGCGCGTTGCTCCCCTCCGAGGCCGACTCTAGCTCGGCCCTGCGGACACGGAACCGCTCCGGGGGAGCAACCGCGCTTCGCTTCACGACAACTAGGAGGACCATGATGCGAACCAAGACCTGGATCGCGCTGGTGGCCTGCGCGTTCGCGCTGCCGCTGGCGTTCGGATGTGACGACGGCGAGGACCCGACCGACGGAGGCGTCACCGAAGACACGGGCACCGGAGGCGACGACGCCGCCGCGAGCAACACCATCGCGGACATCGCGGCCGGCAACCCCGACTTCTCGATGCTGGTCGCGGCCGCCGACCGCGCCGGGCTCGTGCCCGTGCTCGCGGCCGACGGGCTCTTCACCGTCTTCGCGCCCACCAACGCCGCCTTCGAGGCCTCGGGCATCACGACGGAGATGATCGACTCGATGCCCATCGGGGACCTCGAGCAGATCCTCCGGTACCACGTCCTCTTGGGCGTCGAGGTCGACTCCGGCTCCATCGAGGCGGGCCCGGTCGACAGCGCGGCCGACCTCACCCTGATCCTGGGCACCGAGGGGGGCGTCACGATCAACGGCGGCAACGCCATCACGGGCGGCGCGGACGTGGTCACCGCCGACGTCGAGGCCGACAACGGCGTCATCCACATCATCGACCGCGTCCTGCTCCCGCCGGACATCCCGACGCTGGCGACCTACGCGGGCCTCACGAGCCTCGTCGGCGCGGTGAGCGACGCGGGCCTCGTGGAGACCCTGCAGGGCGAGGGGCCGTTCACAGTGTTCGCGCCGACCGACGAGGCGTTCGCGGCGCTGTCGGCCGTGCCGACCGGTGACGCGCTCGTCCAGGTCCTGCTCTACCACGTGATCTCCGGCCTCGCGGTCGAGTCCAGCGCGGTGCCCGGCTTCGCCGACACGGCGGCCACGAACGCGTACGACAACAACCTCACGCTCATCTTCGACACGAGCGACGGGGTCACGATCAACGGCTCGGTCTCCGTGGTCATCGCAGACGCCAAGGCCACCAACGGCGTCGTGCACATCGTCAGCGCCGTCATCACGCCTCTGAACGTCGTCGACGCGGCGGTCGCGGCCGGCCTCACGGGGCTCGTCGACGCGGTCGGCGCGGCGGCGGACCTCGGCGACGGCACGTCGGTGGCCGAGGCCCTCTCCGCCGAGGCGCCCTACACCGTGTTCGCGCCGACGACCGAGGCCTTCGGGCGCGCGCCGAGTGGCCTCAGCGCGGAGCAGCTGCGCGACGTCTTGCTGCTGCACGTCGTGGACGCGGGCGCCCCGGTGCTCGCGGCCGACATCCCGGCGAGCGCGCCCTCCCTCGCGGGCGGCACGCTCACCTTCGACGCGTCGGCGAGCCCTCCGACCGTGACCGGCCCGGGCGGCACGACGGGCGCGGGCCCCGCCGACATCGTCATCACCGACATCAACGTGACGAACGGCGTCGTGCACGTCATCGGTGAGGTGCTGCTGCCCGCCGGCTGAGACGGCGCGTCACCCCACGCGAGGCCGTCCGGGAGACCGGGCGGCCTCTCCTCACGTCCGGTCGAAGCCCGGGAGATAGACGCGCGTGATGCGCTCGGGGTCGTGCACCCGCTGGGCCTGGAAGTAGCGGTCGGCGTCCCCGCGGGCTTCAGCGTTCGCATCGAGCGCGCCGAGGCGGCGACGCGCCATCGCGCTCAGCCCGAAGAGGGACAGCTCCGCGGCCAGCTCATCGGTGACGGTCAGCTCCGCGACGCACGCGCCGAGGTCGCCCGAGAGGTGCGCCACGCCGGCGCGCAGGGCCGCGGCGTAGGGGGCGGCGAGCGCGCCGCGCTCCTTGGCGAGATGCTCGGCTTCGCGGCGGGCCTCCGCGAGCGCGCGCGCGTCTCCGCGCTCGGCGAGGGTCAGGAGGAAGCGCCCCCGGAGCCACTGCCCATAGACGCGCAGGGCGCGCGCCCGCCGGAACACGAGCGAGCGCCGTGTCTCCTGGAAGCGCGCCTCCAGCACCGCGCGGTCCCGCAGATCGCGCTCGTAGAGGGCGAGCTCACAGCTGGCGATGAGCCGGTACCAATGCTGGACGTGATAGCTCCCGTCCGGGGGCTCCCACGGCGGCTCGTCGAGCTTCCGGCGGGCGGTCGCCACGTCGCCGGTGGCCAGCCAGCCGATGTGGCCCGCGAGATCCAGGGACGCCTGCGCGAAGCGGTCGTCTCTGCGCGCCGCGTCGCGCTCGTACTCGGGGATCCACTGCGACAGCAGGCGCAGGTCGCCGCGGAAGACCGCCACCCAGACCTTCAGCAGCCGCGCGACGTTGAGCCCCGCGGTGTCCACGCGCACCTCGTCGCGGAAGCGCATCTCCGCCTCCGCGAGCGGACCGGACGCGGCTCCGAGCCGGCCGAAGAGCATGCGCGCCCCGCCGTCCGCGAGCTCCGCGTAGGCACTCGCCCGCTCGGACCCGCTCGCGCGCGCCGCGGCCCGCCCGCGCGCGACGAGGTTCCGGACGTCCGCCTCGCTCGCGGTCCCCACGAACGACTGGAGGAGCGCCTCGACGCACAGGCCGACGCCGATGAGCTCTTGATCGGTCGAGCCGAGCGCGTCCCGCAGCGCGCGCGCCTGGAACACGGAGGCGCGCAGCGGATCGACGGAGCCGAGGCCGGTGGCGACCGCCTGGAACACCTTGACCTTGCGACGCTGCGCCTCGGTCATCGGCCGCGGTCGGCGCGCGGCCAGCTGCGCCACGCGCAGGCGCGCTCGCTCCACCCCGAGCGCGCCGATCGCCTCGATCGCGCTCTTGGGCCAGCGCGCGCCGAGCCGCTGGAGGGACGACTCCAGCAGCGCCATCCCGCGGCGCAGGTGCCCGGAGGCGACCCAGAGCTCGGCCGCCGTGAGCTCGAGCGAGAGGCGCTCCGCCGCGGGCGCGGTGGACGCGGCGAGGAGGAAGGCGTCGCCGGCCTCGCGACCGCGCCCGGCGTCTCGGAGAGCCTCGGCGCGCGCGCGGGTCACGCGGCTGCGGCTGGCCCCCTCGAGCGGCGCGAGGCGGAGCGCCGCGCCATAGAGATCGGCCGCGAGGTCGAACGCGAGCGACGCCGCCGCGGCCTCGGCAGCCGCGAGCGCGCGACGCCCGGCGCGTCGGCGATCGCCCGCTTGCTCGAGGTGGTGCACGAGCGTGGCGACGACGCGCGGCTCCGCCGCGTGCTCGCTCAGGGTCTCCGCGAGGCGCGCGTGGAGCTCGCGCAGGCGATCGAGTTCGAGGCTCGCCTCCACCGCGCGCCGCACCCGACCGTGGAACGGCTGCACCGTCTCGTCCGCGCTCGGCCCGCGGGTGCGCACCCAGCGCTCGCGCCGCAGGGTGTCGATCGCCTCGAGCGTCTCGCTCAGCTCGAGCGCCGCGGCGTCGGCGATCCAGCGCTGCGGCAACGGGAGGCTCGCGAGGGCCACCAGCTCGAGCACCGCCCGCTCGCGGAGGCCGAGCTTCGCCGCGCGCGCCTCCAGCATGGCGTCGAGCCCGGGGCCCGCGTCGCCGCCCGCGCGCGCCAGCTCCTGCACGTAGAGAGGATGCCCCTGCGCCTCGGCCGCGATCGCCGCGGCGTCGATCTCCCGACCGGACTCCGCCGCGGCGAGCTGGGCCAGCGCCTCCGCATCCTCGCTCGGGAGGCCGCTCAGCTCGATGGCGCGCGCGTCGCGCCCGTCTCGCGAGCTCAGCGGGCCGAGCTCGAAGCCGCTCTGTACGGTCCCGACGACGAGCAGGTGAGGTGCGGCGGCGCCATGCGTGAGCTCCTCGAGCAGCGCGAGCGAGTCCGCGTCGGCCCACTGGAGGTCGTCGATCGCGACGATCAGCCGCGTGCGCTCCGCGAGCGTCGACAGGAGGGCGTCGAGGCCGCGGAACGCGCGTCGCCGGAGCTCCCGCGGACCGGGCGCGGGCGACGCGTCCTCTTGCACCATCCACTCGATGTCCTTCACGCGCCGCAGCACGGGGAACACGGTGGCGAGCGCGATGAGGTCGCGCGTGGTGTGTCGTCGGTGGAAGAGCCCCTCGACCGCGTCGAGCTGCGCGGCGAGGTCGTCGATGACGGAGTCGATGGCGTTGAACGGCAGGTTCTCGCGCTCGAAGCAGCGCCCCCGCAGGACGGTGCAGTGATCGTCGCCGTCGCGCCGCGCTCGCTGCACCCACTCGTTCAGCAGCGCCGTGCGGCCGATGCCCGAGTCGCCGCGGATCAGCGCGACCACGCACCGCGCGGCCGAGGCGCGCAGCGCGTCGTCGAGCGCCTCCAGCTCCGCGCCGCGGCCGACGAAGGTGTCTCCCGCGGGGGGCAGGGAGAGCGTCACGGTGCGGCGGGGCGCGCCCAGGCGCCGGAGGAGCGCCGCGTCGTCCGGGCGCGCGGCCGGGTCCAGGGCGAGCAGATCCCGGCACAGGACGTCGAGATCCTCGGGGACCCCCTCGAAGCGCTCGCCGAGCGGCGGCACCCGCAGGAGCTGCTTGCCGAAGAGCATCTCGCGCGGGCTGCCTTCGATCGGGGCGCGGCCGGTCAGCGCCTCGTGCAGCATGACGCCGACCGCGTAGAGATCGGCCGCGGGGCCCACGTCGTCGTCGGAGACCTGCTCGGGGGCCATGTAGCGAGGCGTGCCCGCGATGGTGCCGTACTCTCGCTCGCGGTTGCCGCTGAAGTCCGCGGTCATGCCGAAGTCGAGCAGGACGAGCCGTCCGTCGGCCTCGACGAGCACGTTCGACGGCTTGACGTCGCGGTGCACCTTGCCGTGGGCGTGCAGGACGGCCAGCGCCTCCGCGAGCTGGAGCAGGGCCGCGCGCAGCCGCGCCTCCTCGAACGGCGCGTCGAAGGAGGGGCGCACCCCGCGCACGGCGGAGTCGCGAACCCACCCGTCCCTGACCCAGGCGAGGAAGTCCACGCCTTCGACCAGATCCATCGTGAAGAAGACCTCGTCGTCTTCTTCCGCGAAGAGCTCGCCCAGCCGGATCAGGTTCGGGTGATCGATCTCCGCGATGGCGCGGAACTCGTTCTTCAAGAGGTAGAGCCCCCGCGGGTCGACGCGCGTGAGCTGCTTGAGGGCGACGGTGGACCGGCGCAGCTCGTCCTGCGCTTCCCACACCCGGCCCGTCGCGCCCCGGCCGATCTCCCGGCGGAGCACGAAGCGCCCCTCGCGCAATCGCGACGATCCCACCGACTGCACCACGCACGCATGGTGCCCCAATTCCACCCCCACGTGCAGGTCGCTCGCCGAGACGGACGCAGAACGGGCCGCGCGTCTCGAGGACGGCGGCCCGCTCCTTGGCGCTCGATCAGCGCGCGATCAGAACTGCTCTTCTTCGGTCGAGCCCGTCAGCGCCGTCGTGCTGCTCTCGCCGCCGCTGACCAGGTTGGTGACCAGGTCGAAGTAGCCGGTGCCGACCTCGTGCTGGTGCTTGGTCGCGGTGTAGCCCATCGACTCCGCCGCGAACTCCTTCTCCTGGAGCTCGGAGTACGCCGCCATGCCGCGCTCGTTGTAGTCGGCCGCGAGCATGAAGCTCGAGTAGTTGAGCATGTGGAAGCCGGCGAGGGTGACGAACTGGAACTTGTAGCCCATCGCGCCGAGCTCCTTCTGGAACTTGGCGATGGTCGAGTCGTCGAGGTTCTTCTTCCAGTTGAAGCTCGGGCTGCAGTTGTAGGCCAGCCGCTTGTTCGGGAAGTCCTTGAGCACCGACTCGGCGAACTGCTTGGCCTGCTCGAGGTTCGGGGTGGAGGTCTCCATCCAGATGAGGTCGGCGATCGGCGCGTAGCTCTTCGCGCGGGCGATGCAGCTCTCGATGCCGGTCTTGACGTAGTAGAAGCCCTCGGGGCTGCGCTCGCCGGTGCAGTACGGCTGGTCGCGCTCGTCGATGTCGCTCGTCAGGAGCTTGGCGCTGTCCGCGTCGGTCCGCGCGATGAGCACGGTGGGCACGCCGCAGACGTCGGCCGCGAGGCGCGCCGCGGTGAGGCTGCGCATGAAGACGCTGGTCGGGACGAGGACCTTGCCGCCGAGGTGGCCGCACTTCTTCTCGCTCGAGAGCTGATCCTCGAAGTGCACGCCGGCCGCGCCCGCGTCGATCATGTTCTTCATCATCTCGTACGCGTTGAGGGGGCCGCCGAAGCCGGCCTCCGCGTCCGCGACGATCGGCGCGAAGTAGTCCATGCGATCGACGCCGTCGACGGAGTCGATCTGGTCGGCGCGCATGAGCGCGTTGTTGATGCGCTTGACCAGCTTCGGCACGGAGTCGGCCGGGTAGAGGCTCTGGTCGGGGAAGGTCTGCGCGGCGGTGTTCGCGTCAGCCGCGACCTGCCAGCCGGAGCAGTAGATCGCCTCGAGGCCGGCGCGAACCATCTGGACGGCCTGGCCGCCGGTCAGCGCGCCGAGGGAGCGCACGAACGGCTTCTCGTCCATCGCCTTCCAGAGGCGGCGGGCGCCCTTGTCGGCGAGGGTGTAGCTGAGCCGCAGCGAGCCGCGGAGCTTCTTGACGTCTTCCAACGTGTAGGGGCGCTCGACGCCCTTCCAGCGGGCGTGGCTCCAGTCGTCGGTGTCTCTCTCGATGGGGGGAAGGGTTGCCACGTCTGTCACTCCTGGGTTGGTTTTCAGCTGCGGGCCTCGGCGCTCAAGATGCGCTCGTAGGCCGGTAGGGTGAGGAACTCGATGAGGGTGTCGCTGGTCGCGACCTCGAAGAAGAGCTCCTTCGCGTCGTCGAAGGCGCCATGCGAGAATCGCTCGTCGCCGATCTCGTCACGGATGACGTCCATCTCGGCCTCGAGGGCGGCGCGGACGCGCTCCTTCGTGACCGGCGCGCCGTCGTCGAGCACGGCGCCGTGCTTCAGCCACTGCCAGATCTGCGTGCGCGAGATCTCGGCCGTCGCCGCGTCCTCCATGAGGTGGTAGAGAGGGACACACCCGTTGCCCCGCAGCCACGCCTCGATGTACTGGACGCCCACGCGGATGTTGTGCCGCAGCGCGTCGACCGACTTCGTGCCTTCGGGCGCCTGGATCAGATCCGCCGCCGTCACCTTCGCGTCGAGGGTCCGGTCGATCTGGTTCTTGCCGGGCATGTGCTCGTCGAAGATCTCCTTGGCGATCGCGACCAGCCCGGGGTGCGCGACCCACGTTCCGTCGTGGCCCTTCTGGACCTCGCGGAGCTTGTCGCGGCGGACCTTCTCGATGGCCTCGGCGTTGGCCTTCTCGTCGTTCTTGATCGGGATCTGCGCGGCCATCCCGCCCATCGCGTGCACGCCGCGCTTGTGGCAGGTCTGGATGACTAGCGTCGTGTAGGCGTCCATGAAGGGCTGGGTCATGCCGACCTGGCCGCGGTCCGGACAGACCCGCTCGGGGTCGTTCGCGTTGACCTTGATGTAGCTGAAGATGTAGTCCCAGCGGCCGCAGTTCAGGCCCGCCGAGTGCGCGCGCAGCTCGTACAGGATCTCGTCCATCTCGAAGGCCGCGGGCAGCGTCTCGATCAAGACGGTGGCCTTGATGGAGCCCTGCGGCACGCCGAGCTTCTCCTGGGCGCGCACGAACACGTCGTTCCAGAGGCGCGCCTCGAGGTGGCTCTCGAGCTTCGGCAGGTAGAAGTACGGCCCCGCGCCGTTGGCGAGCAGCGTCTTGGCGCTGTGGAAGAAGTAGAAGCCGAAGTCCCAGATCCCCGCCGGGGCGGGCTGGTCGTCGACGAGGAAGTGCTTCTCGAGGAGGTGCCAGCCGCGCGGGCGGACGAGGAGCGTCGCGACCTCGTCGCCGAGCGCGTAGTCCTTGCCCTTGCGCGGGTCGTGGAACGTGATCGTGCGCGCGGCGGCGTCGCGGAGGTTGACCTGACCGGCGAGGCAGTTCTCCCAGGTGGGAGCGTTCGAGTCCTCGAAGTCGGCCATGAAGCAGCTCGCGCCCGAGTTGAGCGCGTTGATGATCATCTTGCGGTCGACGGGACCCGTGATCTCCACGCGGCGGTCGAGGAGCGCGTCGGGCAGGGGCGCGACCTTCCAGTCGCCGGCCCGCACGTCCTCCGTCTCGGCGAGGAAGTCGAGCTTCTGTCCTCGTCGCGCTTCGCGGGCCTTCAGGCGCTCGTGCACGCGGTCCCGGAAGGTCCGCACCAGGTCCGCCACGAATTCGCACGCCTCGCGGCTCAGGATCTGCGCACCCGCGTCATCGACGGGCCCGAGCACTTTTACCCCATCGGGCAGGTCGAGCTGGCTCATCGGGTCAGTCCTCCGTCTGCTGAGTGTCGAGTCGCCCTGGCCGCGCCGCGGCGTCGACCGAGCGCTCGGAGTGTATGGACAGGCGATGCTGTGTCAAGCCGTTAATTCGCATTCCAGGGCCGTTTCAGGGTCACTTTCGCGGGATATAGGCACGGATGCCCCACCCACCAGTGGCAAGGTTTGGAGGTGGTTTGTAAAGTCGAAAAACTCAACGATCCCGCAATGACGCAGTGCGTTGACCGCGCGCCGTGTAAACCTGTCAAGCGCGTCATTCGGCGGTAGGCTCCGTGGATGGCGGAGCAACTCGGGTTCGTGGCGGGGGCGACCGGCCTGACGGGTCGCTCGGTGGTCGAGGTCCTCCGGGAGCGCGGGCTCGGGGCGATCGCGCACGTGCGCCCGGACTCGTCTCGGCTCGAGGCCTGGCGATCGCGCTTCGAGGCCATGGGCGCGGAGGTCGACACCACGCCGTGGGACGAGGACGCGCTGACCGAGACCCTCCGCGAGCGCGCGCCGCAGCTGGTGTTCGCGCTGCTGGGCACGACGAAGCGGCGTGCGCGGCGCGCGGACGATCCGAGCGCCGAGACCTACGAGGCCGTCGACTACGGGCTGACGGCGATGCTGCGTCGGGCGGCGGAGCGCTGCGGCCATCGACCGCGCTTCGTGTACCTGAGCTCGATGGGCGTGAAGGAGGGCACCTCCAACGCGTACCTCGCGGCGCGCGCGCGGATCGAGAAGGAGCTGCGCGAAGGCGCGCTCCCGTGGACCAGCGTGCGGCCGTCTTTCATCGTGGGAGACCGCGACGAGGCGCGCGCGGGCGAGGCGATCGGATCGACGGTCGCGGACGGGCTCCTCGGGGCGCTCGGGGCGCTCGGGGCGCGAAGGCTCCGTGACCGCTACCGGTCCATCACGGGTCCCGAGCTCGCGCGCGCGCTGGTGTCGGTGGCGCTCGATCCGGCCCGACGAGACCAGGTCGTGGAGGCCGACGCCCTTCGCAGCACCGCTTGATTCCCCGCGCGACTTGCTCGAAGGTGGGCCGATGGTGGAACGCGCGGCGCTGTTGGCCGGGCTCGGGATGGGCGTCTTCCGCGCCCGGCCCGATGGCTCCGATCTGCAGCTGGACGATGTCCTGGCCGGCCACGTCGACGCCTCCTGCATCCGGTCGCTCGAGGGGCGGCTCCCCGCCGACGGATCGAGCCTCGAGCTCGAGGTGCAGCGCGCAGACGGCGTGACGATGCGGGTGACCGCGCGCCGGACCACGGCTGATGGTGAGGCCTGGATCGAGGGGCTGGTCCAGCCCGTCGACGGGACCCTCGGCGCGGGGCCCACGGCGCGCTTCCAGCATCTCTACGAGCACTCACCGGTGGCGATGCACTCCATCGACGAGCGCGGTCGGATCGTCAGCGTCAACCGCGCGTGGCTCGAGCTGACGGGGTACGACCGCGCGGAGGTGATCGGCCGGCACGCCACCTTCCTGATGACGGAGGAGGGCGCGGAGCGGGCGAGTCGAGAGTACCTCCCCGACTTCTGGCGCGACGGCCACTCTCGCGCCGTCCCGAACGAGTACGTGCGCGCTGACGGCCGGGTCATCGACGTGGAGCTCGACTGCGACGCGACGACGACTCCGGGCGGCGAGCGCGTCAGCCTGACCGTCGTGCGCGACGTGACGGCGCGGAACCGGGCCCAGCAAGCGCTCGCCTCTCGCGAGCGCGAGCTCCTCGAGCTGATCCAGCGCTCGCCCGACGGCATCCTCCTGCATCGGGAGGGCGTGATCGTGTACGCCAACTCGAGCGCCGCGACGCTTCTGGGCGTCGACGAGGCCTCGGAGCTGTCGGGTCGACCGGTCCCCGGCGATCTCTCGCTCGCGGTCGCGGACGGCGCGCTGATCGAGGTGCGCCTCGAGCTGGGCGGGGAGCGCCCCGATCGCATGGTCGAGGCGGCTTCGCTCGAGGTCACGTTCGAGGGAGAGCCCACGACGCTGGTCATGGCGCGAGACGTCACGGAGCGCCGGACGCTGCAAGCCCAGCTCGCGCAGGCCGACCGGCTGGCCACGATCGGGACGCTGGCCGCGGGCGTGGCGCACGAGATCAACAACCCGCTGACCTACGTCATGCACTACATCGAGCGGCTCCAGCGCGACCTGACGCGGCTGGTGCCCCGGGTCGAGGCGGGCCAGGACGTGGCGTCGGTGGTCGGCCGTCTGCGCACCCTGCAGGAGGGCGCGGCGACCGCGCTCGAGGGCTGCGGCCGGGTGCGGGACATCGTGCGCGACCTGAAGACGTTCAGCCGCACCGAGGAGCGGGACCGCGTGCCGATCGACGTCAACCGCGCGCTCGGCTCGGCGGTCCAGATGGCGAGCCACCACGTCCGCGGCAAGGGCGAGCTGTCGGTGGAGCTGGGCGCGCTCCCGGCCGTCCGCGCGCACGACGGACGCCTCTGCCAGGTATTCCTGAACCTGCTGCTCAACGCCGCGCAGGCGATCGAGGATCGAGGAGAGGGCCACGTTCGGGTGCAGAGCCGGCACGACGACGGGGTCGTGATCGTGTCGGTGGCCGACGACGGCTGTGGCGTCGCGGGCGAGCACCTCGCGCGGCTGTTCGAGCCGTTCTTCTCGACCAAGCCGAACGGCGTCGGGACCGGGCTCGGCCTCTGGATCTGCCGCGAGATCGTGCACGACCTCGGCGGCCACATCGAGGTGGACAGCCAGGTCGGTGAGGGCTCCACCTTCCGGGTCGTGCTGCCCGCGGCGCAGGGCGCCAGCGTGGAGCCCAGCCTGCCTCCGCCCCCGGCGCGGGAGATCGTGCTCGCCACCCCTCCGCGGCGCCGCGTCCTGGTGGTGGACGACGAGCCGGCGCTGCGCATGCTGCTCGCGGAGGCGCTCTCCGATCGCGCGCAGGTGCTGACCGCGCAGAGCGGCGTCGAGGCGGCGGAGCTGCTCGACCACGACTCACGCTTCGACGCGATCCTGTGCGACCTGATGATGCCGGGCATGAACGGGCAGCAGCTCTTCGACCACGTCGCGCGGCACCATCCGTCGCTGGTGAGCCGCATGATCTTCATGACCGGCGCCGCGTCGACGGTCGCGATCCGTGACTTCCTCGGCCGCATCGCGAACGATCGGCTCGACAAACCGTTTCGCGTCAGAGATGTGGAGCGCGCGCTCGAACGCCTGATGGGCCCGCCGGTCCGCGTGCACGCCTGACGGGCGCGGCCCTCACGATCGCGGGGCGTGCGCGACGAGGACGCGGTTCATGGGCGTGATCGCCTCGGGGATCGCGCCCCACTCGACCCGCCAGCCCTCGGCCTCGAGGCGATAGGTGCGATGCACGTCGGTGGCGAGCTGCGCGCCGAGCGCGTCACGCAGCGCGCGCGGCGCCTGCTTGGCGGTCTGGTTGTAGCAGCACGGGATCGCCGCGAGGTGGCCGTTGACCGCGAAGGTCAGGTCGATCGCGCGGTCCGTGCGCACGCCGCATGCGTGTACCGCGACGACCGAGGTCTCGGGGTCGAGGTGATCGCGCCCGCGCTCGATCGGCGCCTCCACCCAGCGGATCTTCTCGCGCGCCCAGGGCGCGGCCTCGCAGACCGCGTCGACCACGAGGTCGGCCTTCGGGGGCTTCTGGCGGTCGAGCAGCACCACCTCCTCCACCTCGCGCTCGATCGCGGCGAAGAGGAGCCCCGTCAGCCCGTGCCCGCAGCACACGTCGGCGACCTTCGGGGCGCGCAGGCGGCGACGGATCCGCGAGAACGTCTCGAAGCTCTCGAGGGTCTCCTTGACGTTGATGGCGCGCCGCGCAGCGAGCGCCCGCACGATCCGCATGGCCATCGGGTCGCCCCGGAACGACGGAGCGCTCTTGTGGTCGAGCCGGAAGGTCGAGCGAGCGGCCCACTTCAAGCTCTCGTCGTTGAACCCGCGGAAGATGCGAAACGGCGTCTCGGACATGCAGACCCGGTATAGCCCAGGTGCTTGCACGATTGGTTGGACCAATATAGAGTGACGCCCATGGCCCAGCCCTGGTACCTGAAGGCGCTCCTGATCTTCCCCGCGCGCGTGGAGGCGAGCCTCGCGCGCGTGGAGGCGGCCGAGCTCGTCCCGGACACCCCGAACCCGTGGCAGATCGGACAGGGCGTGTTGCGTATGTGGCACCGCGTTCTCTTCCGTCCGGAGTCGATCGGCAACAGCGCGACCG
>SHBB01000716.1 GCA_004213565.1 Sandaracinaceae bacterium | reverse complement strand
GCCGCTGCCGCTGCCGCTGCCGCTGCCGCTGCCGCTGCCGCTGCCGCTGCCGCTTCCGAATCCGCTTCCGCCATCGAGTCCGCTTCCGCTGGCGAATCCGCTTCCGCTGCCGCCCTCGAGGTCGCTGCCGAGTCCCGCGCTGGCCTCGATGACTTCGGCGCTCGGGTTCGGGGCGGCCGACGCCACCTGGACGCCGACGGCCCCGTGCACGGCGGGCACGACGGCGTCGGTCCAGACCTCGGCGCCAGCGGAGACCTGCGCGCTCAGGCCGCCTTCCATCACGAAGCCCGCGCCCGCCTCCTGCTCGACGATCCACACGCCGCCCTCCGTCCGCTCCATCGAGCCGGTGACCCGGGCGCGCGGGGACGCGGCGCGTGCGTCGTCTTCGAAGAAGACCGCGCCGCAGCCGGCGGAGGCGAACGGGATGAGGAGAGCGAGACAGAGCGAGCGGAGGGTCATGCGGGGTGCGTCTCCAAGGAAGGAACGTGCCAGGCGCGAGAGGCCCCGATCGCGCGCGTCGGCGTGAGCCCCGGTTCACGACTCGGGGTGAGTCGTGAACGCCGGATCACGGGAGGGAAGGGCGCGCGGCGAGGCACACGTGATCGACGAGCGGACGCCGCGGCCATTCATCGCCGCTTGACGCCTCGAATTTAAGTGTTTACCTGACACAAAGGTTCGATGCGATGAGTATCAAAGTCCTCGCCTGTCCTCACTGCGGTGCGCCCATCCCGCCCGAATCGGGCAAGTCGGTGGTGTGTCGCTACTGCGCGCGCGTGCTCGTGGGGCTGCCGCGCAGCTGGTGGGCGCGCCCGGTCGAGGTGCCCCGCTGGGAGGGCCGCGCTTCGGATCATGGCAAGCCTCGTGTCGGGCTGGGCGCGGCCTCGTGGGTCCTGGACCGTCACCTGGCGACCGGCGAGAGCTGCGAGGTCTTCCTCGCGCATCGAGACGCCCGGCTGACCCAGCGTGTGGTGATGAAGCTGGCCACGGACGATGGCGCGCGGCTGCGGCGCGAGCTGGGCGTGGTGCGCCGCCTGCGGCAGAGCAGCGCGCCAGGGAGTGACCACTTCGTGCGGCTCCTGCCCTCGCCGGTGGTCTGGGGGACGCCCCGTGGCGATCGCGCTGCGCCCTTCGCGGTGGCGACTCGCTGGCGGCCCGGGTTCGTGCACACGGCGGCCGAGCTGCGGTCGCGGCGCCTCGACCCACGCGTCGCCGTGTGGATCGGAAAGCGGCTGCTCGAGCAGCTCGCGTGGCTGCACGGGGCGGGCTTCGTGCACGGGGCGGTCTCCCCCGATCACACGCTCGTGCACGCCCGGGATCACGGCGCGGTGCTGGTCGGCTGGTCCTGCGCGTCCTGGCGCCACGGGCGCGGCGGCGCCTCCACCCGCGACGACATCGCGCAGGCCGTGCAGGTCGCCGCGTCGCTCCTCGTGGACGCGCCCTCGGCCCTGGTCCGCTTCCTCCAGGCGCACGCCGACGTCGCCCGCTGTGGGGGAGACGCCTTGGCGGTGCACGCCGCGCTGATCCGCGTCTCACGCGAGGCGCTCGGGCGGCCGCGACACGCCCCCGTGAATGGGGCGGCGAGTTGAGCCGAGTCTGATGAACGAAAGCAAAGGAGAACGACATGGGATACGGCAGCTACAGCATCGACGCGCACCGCGCGCTCACCTCGGCGCGCGCTTCGGCGCCGCGCGAGGCCATCTTCGAGCAGCGCGAGTGTCACCCGCTCATGAACCCCAAGGGCCTCCGGGTTCGAGAGAGCCGGGACAGTGAGACGCACCCGCGCTCGCTCGGGATCGTCTTCGCGCTCGACGTCACCGGCTCGATGGGCGGGATCCCCGACCAGCTCGCGCGGGCGGACCTTCCCGAGCTGATGGGCATCCTCACGGGCGTCGGCGTGGAGGATCCGCAGGTGCTCTTCATGGCCGTGGGCGACGCGACCTGTGACCGAGCGCCGCTGCAGATCGGCCAGTTCGAGTCGGAGGCCGAGCTGATGGATCAGTGGCTCACGTGGAGCTTCCTCGAGGGCGGCGGAGGCGGGAGCAACCAGGAGTCCTACGAGCTCGCGATGTACCTCGCGGCGCGCCACACCTCGATGGACTGCTACGAGAAGCGCGGGCGCCGCGGCTACTTCTTCATGACCGGCGACGAGAACCCGTATCCGGTCGTCGCGCGCCGTCAGGTCGAGGGCCTCGTCGGGGACGAGCTGGACGACGACGTCTCGGTCGAGCGCATCGTCGACGAGCTGTCGGTGAGCTTCGAGCCGTTCTTCTTGATCCCGGACGCCAACCGCGCGCGGCGCTGCGGGGATCGCTGGCGCGCCCTGCTCGGTGACCACGTGATCCAGCTCGCGGGGCCGGACGACACGTGCCACGTCGCCGCCGCGCTCGTGGCGCTCGGCGAGGGCAAGCTCGAGAGCGTCGGGGCGGTCGCCGATCGGCTCCGGGCGAGCGGCCTCTCCGAGAGGCGCGTGGGCGGGATCGTGACCGCGATCACGCCGTTCGCCGAGACGCTGCCGCTCGCGTCGCCGAGCGCCACGCACCGAACGGAGCGCCTGCATTGAGCAAGCGCGCTTCGGTCGTCGTCGACCTCGGCTTCGGCGACGCGGGCAAGGGCACGGTCGTGGACTTCCTCGTCCGCGACCGCGCCGCCACCACCGTCGTGCGCTTCAACGGCGGCGCGCAGGCGGGCCACAACGTGGTGACCGATGACGGCCGCCATCACTGCTTCTCTCAGCTCGGCGCCGGCTCCTTCGTGCCGGGAGTGCACACGCACCTGAGCTCACACGTCGTGGTGCACCCGACCGCGCTCGTGGTGGAGGAGTCGCGGCTCGCCGCGCAGGGCGTGACCGACGCGTGGACCCGCCTGAGCATCGACGAGCGCGCCCTCGTGACCACGCCCCATCACCAGGCGCTCTGCCGGCTGCGAGAGATCGCGCGCGGCGACGCGGCCCACGGCACGACCGGGGTGGGCGTCGGCGAGACGGTGCGCGCGTCCCTCGAGGCGCCGGACCTGGCCCTCCGCGTGCGCGATCTGCGAGACCGCGCGGGTCTCGCGCGGCGCCTCGCGGAGCTGCGCGACTGGTGCGCCGCGCAGCTCGACGGCGCGTGCAGCGATCCACGCTGGGTGGCCGAGCGAGAGGCGCTGCTGTCCCCTCGCACGAACGCAGCCTGGCTCGACGCGCTCGGCCCGCTGCTCGCCGCGCGGGTCGTCGTGGACGCCGAACACCTCACGCGGGTCCTCGCGCGCGAGACCGAGCTGGTCTTCGAGGGTTCGCAAGGTGTGTTGCTGGACGAGTGGCGCGGCTTCCACCCGCACACCACCTGGAGCACCTGCACGACGGAGAACGCCCTCTCGCTCCTCGACGGCTGGGACGGCGAGGTCGAGCGGCTCGGCGTCCTGCGGAGCTACGCCACCCGCCACGGCGCAGGGCCGTTCCCCACCGAGGTGGACGCGCTGCGAGAGCTCCCCGAACCGCACAACCACGACGTCGGCTGGCAGGGCCGCTTCCGCCGCGGCTGGCTCGACCTGCCGCTCCTCCGCTACGCGCTCGCGTGCTGCCCGGTGGACGCGCTGGCCGTCACGCACCTCGACCGCGTTCACCCTCGCTGGCGCGCCTGTGTGCGCTACGAGGAGGACGTCGCGCCGATCCCGTCGGCCGACCCGCGCGACCTGGCGCACGCGGAGCGGCTCGGGCGGGCGCTCTCTCGGGCCACCCCCGTGCTCCAGCCGACCTCTCCAGATCTGGTCGGCTGGCTCTCGGCGAAGGTGTCCGTCCCCGTGCGGCTGACGTCTCGCTCCCCGACCGCGCGAGGCAAGCGATGGGTCACTCAGCGTCCGCGAAGCGCGGCCCACGCGGCGAGGCCGAGGGCGACGGTCCCCGCGCCGAAGAGCGCGACGATGGGCTGCTCCCAGATGGACCAGACGATCATCCAGAGCATCAGACACACGAAGAGGAGCGGCGTGAACGGGTAGCCCCACACGCGGTGCGGCCGGAGCAGGCCGGGGCGGCGCCAGCGGAGCACGAAGACCCCGAGCACGGTGAGCGCGGCGAAGAGCGAGAGCGTGAAGCCGATGTAGCCGAGGAGCGCGTCGAAGCTCGCGGTCAGCACCATCACGGTGGCGGCGGCGCCCTGCAGGCCGACGGCGATCACGGGTCCGCCTCCCGTCGCGCGCCGCGCGAGCATGGCGAGCGGGCCGTGGTCGGCGCCCATCGCCTCGAGCACCCGCGTGCCGGTCATGATCAGCGCGCCCACCGTCGCCACGAGCCCGAAGGCGATGATCGCGCTCAGCGCGGCGCCCGCCGAGGGGCCGAGCAGCGCGAGCGCCGCCACGTGGCCGACCTCCACCACACCCGACAGCTCCTCCGCCGGGGCGGCGCCGAGGAAGACCACGTTGACCGCGAGGTAGAGCACGGTGACCAGCCCCGTGCCGACGATGAGCGCGACCGGGAGCGCGCGGTGCGGATCCTTCATCTCGCCGGCCACGTACGCCGCCGCGTTCCAGCCGCTGTAGGAGAAGCTGACGTAGATGAGCGCGACCGCGAAGCTCGGCGAGAGCGTGGCCTCGAGCAGCGGCGCCTCCGCCGCGTGGAGCCGGGCCGGGTCGATGCCGAACGCGGCCACGGCCACGAAGCCGGCCACGAGCAGGATCTTGAACACGGTCAGGGCGTCTTGCATGACGCCGCCGACGCGCACCCGGAAGGCGTGGGCCAGCGAGCTGAGCAGGACGAGCGCGAGCGCGGCGGGCATCGCGGGCACCTCGGGCACCAGCGCGTGCAGGTAGCTGCCGAAGGCGAGGGCGGACGCGGCGATGGGCGCGGAGAAGCCGACCACGAACGAGACCACGCCGGCCACGAACCCGAGGGCGGGGTGATAGATCTCGCCCAGCAGGGCGTACTCGCCGCCGTTCTTGGGCAGCGCGGTGACGAGCTCCGCGTAGCTCAGCGCGCCCGTCATCGCGAGCAGCCCGCCGAGACCCCACGCGAGCAGGACGGCGGGGGCCGA
>SHBB01000715.1 GCA_004213565.1 Sandaracinaceae bacterium | reverse complement strand
GGAGCGGCGGGCGCGGACGCGGCGGGCGCTGCGGGTGCGGGGGCGGCGGCGACGGGGGCGGCGGCCGGCGCATCGCCGCGCAGCAGACGCTGCACGCGGTCGCGCAGCTCCTCGAGCGCGACCCCGTCGTGCAAGCTCGTGAGCGTCCGCTGCACCTCCTCCGCGGCCGGTCGCGCGGTCGGCGTGCTCGAGAGCATCGCCGTCACCAGCTGACGCAGCGGCGCGGGCGCGTCCGGCGCGGCGGCGTCGAGCTTCTCGTAGTTGCCCATCGACAGCTTCAAGCTGCGGGCGAGCGGCGTGGGCGCTGCGAAAGGGGTCTTGCCGACGAGCGCCTCGTAGAGGATCGCTCCGAGCGCGAAGACGTCACTCGCCGGCGTGACCTGGAGTGACTTCGCCTGCTCGGGCGAGAGGTAGTCCACGGTCTGCTGGAGCACGAGCGTCACCGAGGCCGCGTGGTCGGCGACGAGCCGACCGAACGCGAGGTCGGCGATCCGGACCGCGCCGTCGCCGCCGATCCGGATGGACTCCGGGCTCAGCCCGCCGTGGGGCAGCTCGCCGGCCTCGAGGCTCGTGAGCACCCGCGCGACCGCGGCCGCGACGGTGGCCGCGATCGGGTGGGAGAGCTTGCCCTTGCCGTCCTCCAGCAGCGCGCGGAGCGTCACCGAGCCGGCGTGGTCTTCCACCACGTGAGGCCGAGGCGCGAGACCCCAGCCGAGGAGCGTCGTGAGCCCGCTGGAGCTGACCTTTTCGCGCTTCGCGATCTCCTCGCTGAAGCGGTCGACCGTGGCGTCGATGAGCGCGACCCCCTCCGCGAGCATCCGGAGCTGGCCGGTCGCGCCGCCCGATGTGCGGACGGGGGCCGAGTCGACCGCGCCATCGGAGTCCATCGGCCCGAGCAGCTCGTATTCGCCGATCTGCGCCATCGTTCAGCTCTCACACTTCCCACATCGGCGGCCAAACGCCAACACCGTTCCTGACGCCTTGCCCCGTCCCGCAGGCGCTCGGCGAGCCCTTCGCGGTGGCCGATTGCGCCCGAGCGGCGCGGCGTCGAAGCGAGCGGTCATACGACGGGAGCGAGCTCGAGAGGTGCTCCAACGGGCGCGGCGGCGCGCGCTCACCCGTTCACCCGCTCACCAGGCGGCCAGCTCCATCATGTCTTCGGCGTTCTCGTCTTCGAGGAAGCCGGCGCGCGCCAGCTGGGCGGCCTCGGCGACGCCCAGCGCGACGTAGACCTCGCGCTCCTCGTCACCGCGGAGCGAGACCAGCCGCTCGCGCACGTCGTGGCGGTCGAGCAGGACGTTCAGCGCGCGCACCAGGCCGCGCACCGTGACCATCGTGACGCCGCCCTGGCGCTGCTCTGCCTCGGACAGATCGTATTCTTCGGTGTCGGTCTCTTCCTCGTAGTCGTCGAGGACCGCGCTGAAGTGACCCCCCGCGCGCAGGACCAGCGGGCCGTCGTCGCCCCCGCCGATCCGCTCCAGCTCCACTTTGCCCAGCTCGGGCGTGAGCACCGCGAGGCGATCGACGAGCCCGGACGCGGTCGCCGGCTCCCCCACGCTCTGGAGGAAGTATCGATCGGCCAGCCGGCGCGTCTCCGACACCTCGTCGTCGCCCGCCGCCGCGTAGTAGAGGGCGAGGAGATCCACCCGCCGCCGCTCGCCGTCGCTCTCTTCGACCTCGCTCGCGATGCGGAGCAGCTCCTCCTCGTCGAGGTGCTCGAGCAGCCCCGCCTTCTGCAGCCCATCGAGGAACGCCATGTCCTCGTCGTCGAGGAGCTGCGCCGCGAGGCGCTGCGCGCTGATGCTCGTTCGGGAGCGGCTATCGTCTGCTCGGGACCCGCTCTCTTCCAGGCTCACGTACTCTCCAGGAGCTGGGTGGCGACTTGCTGGTGCGCGACCGCGTCGGGCCAGGTGACGCGCTGATGCACCGCTCATGCTTGCCCGATCTCACCGCGATTGTCGAGGCGGACGGGCGAGCCGACCCACGATGCCGTAGGCGCGCGCGGGCAGCAGCGTGAGTGACCGCACGAGCGCGGCCGTCTGCCAGGGGAACGCCGCGACCGCCGCGTCTCGGTCGATCGCGCGCACGATCCGCGCGGCGGCGGCGCGGGCGTCCATCTGAAACGGCTTGGCGTGATCGGCCTGCGCCGTCATCGCGGTCTGCACGAAGCCGGGCCGCACGTCGGTCACGCGCACCCCGGTCCTGGCCAGGTCCACGCGCAGGCTCTCCAGGAACGTGCTGAGGCACGCCTTCGTCGCGCTGTAGATCGCGTTGTGCGGCAAGCCGCGATAGGCGGCCATGCTCGAGATCCCGACCAGGTGGCCCCGGCGGCGCTCGGCCATGCGCGGGAGCACCGCGGTGAGGGTCGCGATCGCGCCGCGCACGTTCACGTCGATCATCGGGGCGCAGCTCTCCCAGTCGAGCTCCCCCGCCCAGCGGAGCCCGGCCACCCCGGCGTTGGCGACCACGAGATCGAGCCCTCCGACCTGCTCGTCGAGCCTCCGGATCGCCGCGGCCGCGTCGTCGGGTCTGGAGACGTCCATCACCTCCACGCGCGCCGAGCGTGGGAGCGACGCCTGGACCTCGCGGAGAGCGTCCTCGCGCCGCGCGGCGAGCACGACCTCGGTGCCGCGTTCGGCGAGCTTTCGGGCGAGCGCCGCGCCGATGCCGCTCGACGCGCCGGTGATCAGGGCTGTGCGGATCATGGAGTCCCTTTAGCAGCCCGGCGAGGCGCCGCCCGGCGCGACCGAGTCAGCGCGGAGCGGGTATGGTCTGCGGTGCATGCGCACCCTCCTCTCGCGTTCTCTTCTGACGGCTGCTCTGATCGCGGCCTGTCTCCACGCGTCGCCCTGCGCCGCGCAGCAGCGCGCGTACGCGTGGGAGGCGCCGCCCGCGGAGGACGCGCAGTGGGAGCAGCGCCGCGAGAGCTACCGCGGCGGCCCCATTCGCCCCGGCGGCGAGCTCGAGCGCTCCGCCAACCCGCTCTTCGGCGCCGGCATCACGGTCTTCGCGCTCAGCTTCGCGTTCTCGTTCGCGGGCCTCGCCGAGGACCGGGGCTACGCGATCATCCCCCTCGTCGGGCCCTGGCTCGCCGCGACCGACGCGCTCGGCGGCGCGCCCTCCAACGATCTGGCGCCGTTCATGGTCATCGACGGGATCGCGCAGGCGGCGGGGCTGGTGATGCTCGTCATCGGCGCGCTGACCCCCGAGGAGCACGTGATCTACGACGCGCCGGTGGGCGCGCCCCCGCGCTACGATCAGGCCCGCCTGCACCTGCGGTTCGGGGCGCCCGGCGCGGAGCTGGGCGCGTCGCTGGTGCTGGAGGCGCTCTGATGCGCGCGGCGGTGATCGTGTCGCTCGCGCTGCTCTCCGCCTGTCACCCGCGGGTCCGGCGGCACGAGAACTACCGCCTGCCGATGAGCGAGCAGACGGTCGCGCGCATCGCCAGCGGAGACGGCCTCGTCTCGTACCTGCGCCAGGCCGACGCGGACCCCGCCGTGTGCGCGCCCCGTGAGTACGGTCCGTACGTCGTCTTGCCGAATCAGCGGGAGCTCGAGGACCTCGTGGACGGGATCGGGCGCGGGGTCCGCGTCGAGCCGTGGGAGGCGTGCGTGCAGGCGCTGCTCCGTGTGCTCCCGCCCAGCCTCGGCGCGCACGTGGTGAACCGGCTGCTCGAGCGCTACGCGGAGCGGATCGCCTACAGCGAGCTGGAGCGGGACGGTGAGATCCTCGCCCAGCTCGACGCGATCCGGCGCCTGTACGACGAGCGACCGGCCGGCACCTCGCCGAGCCCCGAGCTCATCGCGGAGATCGAAGACCGGCTGCGCGCGGCCGCGCCGCACACGACCCACACGGGCAGCCAGTATCACGCCGCGCTGATGAGCGTGCTCTACCTCGAGCACGGCCTGACCCCGAGCGGAGCGCCCATCACCGAGGCCGCGCTCGATCGTCTGGTGGAGGAGTCGGACGAAGGGAGCCTGGTGGTCTACAGCCGTCGCCTCCCGGATCCGACGCTCCGCGAGGAGGCCCGCCGCCGGCTCGTGCGGGTTCGCATCCGTCTCTCCGAGTTCACGGAGCTCCGCGCGCAGGCGGCCGAGGTGGAGGCGCGGGTGCTCGCCACCGGCCGCAACGCGCTCCAGCTCGAGGGTCCGCCCGCGCTGGCCCAGCTCGACGAGCCCGCGTTCCCCGTGCTCGGGCTCGTGCTGCGACAGGACGTCTCGGCGCAGCAGGCCACGCTGCTGGGCTACCGCGCGCGCGAGGAGGAGGCGGCTCCGGTCCCCGCGCTCGATCTCCGTGGCCTCGTGCGCTTCCGGGTCCCGGGCTTCGCGCGCCCCGTCTCGGTGTGCGCGCCTCCCGAAGCGCTCGATCCTTCCCCGTGCATCGATCCCGCGGAGATGGGGCTCGGGATCGACTTCGTGACCCAAGGGCAGGACGGCCGCTTCCACTTCGCCGAGCGCGTGCCGATCGACACGGTGCTCGAGCTCGCGCGCGGTGGTGACAGCCTCGCGCTCCCCATCCTCTTCCGCGGCGGCGAGGTCGCGCGGACGGCGTGGGCCTTGCGCTTCCGCACCGACGGCGCGCTCGTCTTCCAGCCCGGGTACGGCGCGCCCGGGCCACGCGTGGAGGTGTCGGTCGACGCGACGGGCGCGAACGTCATCGTCGCCGCCTCGTCCGGCGGCGCGCCGCGCTACGCGGTGGTGGAGCCGGAGGCGCTCGACGCCTTCCGCGTCCTCGCGGCGGGCGGCAGCGGGAGCCCCGGTCAGGACGGGCCGGCTGGCGCGGGCGGACGCGACGGCGAGAGCGGCCGCAACGCGAGCTGCCCGAACACCGCGGCGACCGCGGGACAGGCGGGCGGCCCGGGCGGCAACGGCGGCGCGGGCGGACCCGGAGGAGACGGCGGGCCGGGAGGGCTCCTGGTGGTGCGCGGCCTCTGCAAGCCGGAGGACTGCGCGCAGATGGAGCGCACGCTCGAGGCGACCATGCGCGCTCCGGGCGGCGCGGCCGGGCCGGGCGGTCGAGGCGGCGCGGGCGGCGCGGGAGGGCGGGG
>SHBB01000714.1 GCA_004213565.1 Sandaracinaceae bacterium | reverse complement strand
GCGCCGCGCGATCTTCTCCACGCTCTTGGCGCTCTTGCTGCCCGGGCTCTCGATCAGCAGCAGCCGTCGGTTCCGAACGCAGCTCCAGACGGTGTCGTCGTAGTCGATGTGGCCGAGGTAGTCGATCCCGAAGCCGAGCCGACGACGCCCCGCCGAGCGCATCGCCTCGCCCAGCTCGAGGTCCGCGCGGAGCCGGGTCTGGTTGAGCACGACCGCAGGCGAGAAAGACTCCATCCAGTCCCGGACCGACTCCGCCAGCGGATCGCCGTCGTCCTCGAGCCGGCGCCAGAGATCCAGCGGCGACGGCGCGCCGCCCAGCTCGCGCACCTTGGCGAGCAGCGCGCGGCGGGTCTTCTCGTCCTGGACCTTCGTCCGCAGGAAGCGCACGAACGCGTGCCGCATGAAGCGATATGTATTGTCGATCGCCGTCGGCTCGGGCAGCGTCACGAAGACCGCGAGGTCCGACTCGAGGTGGAAGTCGATCAGCGTGCTCGCGGTGCCGGAGCCCACGTCGGCCACGACGTAGTCCGCGTCGAGCCCGCGCAGCATCGCGGTGAGGTGGGCGCGCCGCGTGCGCCGGGCCTCCCCCCGCCGCGGCACGTCGAGCCCCGCGTGCAGGAGCGACAGCCCCGGCACGGGCGTCTCGAGGAGCGCGAGCCCCGTGTCCTCGCGGTCGGACTCCTCGAGGCTGGGAGGCGCCGGCATCCACGGACGCGGGCGCTCGACGCCGAGCATGGTGTGGAGGTTGGCGCCGCCCATGTCGGCGTCGGCGAGGACGACGCTCCGGCCGATGGACGCGAGGTACACGGCCAGGTTCGAGGCGAGCATGCTCTTGCCCACCCCGCCCTTCGCGCCCGAGACCGAGAGGAGCTTCGGCACGCGCCGCGGCGCCGCCTCCTCGGGCTCGTCCGCCGGCTCACGGAAGAGGACGATCTCCGTATCCTGGGAGGGGAGGTCTTCGGAAGACAGGTCTTCCGAGGACAGCTCCTCGAACGGCAGCTCCTCGATCAGCGTCTCGTCAGGCTTGTCCGGCATGCGGCGACGCGCGGTCTACCGGGCGCTTCGCCCCGCGGCAAGCGCAGGGTCTCCCGTCAGGGGCCCCCTACGACTACTTGGTCACATTTACGACGGCCCTCGCTCGTTCAGCGGCTCCGGGCGCGTCGCTCCTCTTCGAAGGGGCTGAACGCCCCTCCTTCATCGTCGCGGCGCGCCCGAAACCACTGTCCGTCGCGATCATCCGCCGACATGTGACCAAGTAGTCCTACTCGGCCGCCTCCGGCGTGTCGACCACGCCGATGAAGGGCTCCCACTCGACGTAGCGGCGACGCTGCGCCGCCAGCGAGAGCGCCATGCTCCAGCTCGGTCGCACCGGTCGCTTGTGCAGACGCATGCCCGCCTCCTCCGGCGTCGCCCAGCCCTTGCGGAGGTTGCACGTCCGGCACGAGGTCACGAGGTTCTCCCAGGTGGACCGCCCGCCGCGCGAGCGCGGCACCACGTGGTCGAGGTTCAGCTCCTTGAGCCCGGGCTGGCCGCCGCAGTACTGGCAGCTGTAGTCGTCGCGCATGTAGACGTGCCGACGCGAGAGCCGGAGCGGCGCCCGCGGCACGCGGTTGTAGCCCTCGAGCAGGAGCACCCGCGGGATCGGGATCGCGCCGCGCGGCGTCCCGATCGCCTCGTCGTGCGCCGCCAGCTCGCGCGCCGCCCACGCCGCGAAGTCGTGCGGCTCGTAGGCCCGATCCAGCGCCCGCGCCCGCCCGTGGAAGAGCATCGCGAAGCCGGTCTTGGCGTCGGTGATGCGTACCGGCTGGTAGCTCTTGTTGAGCACCAGCACCGGCGACCTCAATCCCGTCCGCGGCCCTCCACCCAGTCTTGCGCCCTCCATAGTCGTCGTTCCTTCACCCAGTCACGTTCGGAAGCCCGTCGTCAGGAGGACCACGTGGCTTCGAAGACATCCATGGCGTCACCGAGCGCCGCCGCCGAGGCCAGACGCACGTCGACGTCCGCCGCGCCGGCCATGCGGAGCGCCTGGTCGAGGTAGCCGGCGATCGCCACCGAGCGGGCGAGGAACGCGTCCGGCACGTTCGTGATCTCGAGCCGCCCGTAGCCGCGCCCGACCTTGACGACGCGCGGCTCTCCCACCGCGAAGTAGCGCGTCCAGAGCTCGGGCAGCAGCGAGAAGAAGAGCTCCGGAGTGAGGGTCTTGAGCAGCATGTCGCGGTCGCGCTGCAGGAAGGCGCGCTGCGCGAGGTAGCGCCCCGCCTCGGCCACGAGCCGCCGATCGCCCGCGAACCGCTCGCGGTCGACCCGCTCCACCAGCATGAGCGCGCCTCCGGGGTACCAGGCGTTGGGCACCAGGCCCGCCTTCAGGATCGCCTCGATCTCGGGCTCGGTGGCGATGAGCGCGCGGAAGGCGACCTCGCCGAGCTTGTCCTGGACGAACGCGAGCAGCGCCCCGAGCGCCTCGCCCCGCACCACCGACGTGCGCCCCGGGGGCAGCTCGGGCGCCTGCTCTCCGCCGAGGAGCGCCTCGCGCGCCCGCAGCTCCCGGAGCTCCATCGTCAGCGTGTCGGTGGTCTCGGGCGCGTCCTCGGGCGGCGCGGCGCCGAACGGCACCAGCGCCTCGGCCATCTCGCGCGCGCTCTGGAACCGGTCGTTCGGGTCCTTCGCGAGCGCCTTCCCGACCACTTCCTCGAGCCCCGCCGGCACCTCGACCCCGACGTCGACGAAGCGCGGCGGGTCCAGCTCGGTGATCGCGCGGCAGAGCTCCGGGAAGCTCTCCTGGTCGAAGGGGAGCCGCCCCGCGAGCATGCGGAACAGCAGCACCCCCACCGAGTAGAGATCCACCCGCGCGTCGCGGACGCGCTTGCCGAGCATCTGCTCCGGGCTCGCGTACGTCGGCGTCCCCATGGCGCGCCCGGTGGGCGTCAGGTCGTGCGCCCCGCTCTGGTCCTGGGCCGCGTCGACGAAGGCCGCGACGCCGAAGTCGAAGAGCTTCACGAAGTCGGTTCGCCCCTGGCTCTTCATGAGCAGGATGTTCTCGGGCTTCAGGTCCCGGTGGATGATGCCCTCGTCGTGCGCGGCCTCGAGGCCCGCGAGGATCTGCCCGACGATCGGGACGGCGCGCTCGATCGCGAAGGGGCTCTGGTCGCGGAGCGCCTGGGCGAGGCTCTTGCCGCGCACGTACTCCATGACGATGAAGGGCGCCCCGTTCGGCTCGATGCCCATGTCGAGCACCTCGATGATGTGCTCGTGCCCGACGCTGGCCGCCGCCCGCGCCTCCCGCTGGAAGCGCGTGACGCTGACCCCGTCGTCCGCGAGGTAGCCGTGGAGCACCTTGACCGCGACCGTGCGGCCGATCGAGACGTTCTCGGCCTTGTAGACGGTGCCCATCCCGCCGCGCCCGATGACCCTGCGAAGGCGGTACTTCCCGGCCACCAGCGCGCCGACGAGGCTCCGTGGTGGGACCTCGACTCGAAGCGCGCCGGTGGGGTCGGGGGTCAGCACACTCGGCTCCCCGTCCCTCCGGCGCACACTGGTTGAGGCTCGGCCACGAGGGGGAGGATAGCTTCATCTGTGGAGGCGCCCAAGCGTCGACCTCGCGACAGCCCCACCGGAATCTCGGCCGACCACGAAACCGACGGCGGGTCCACGCGATGACGCGCCATCATGGCACACCGTCTCCTCCCCGCCCTCGCCTGCGTCTGCCTCCTGGGTTGCCTCCGGGTGCCCCCCGCCCCGCCCGACGCCGCTCCCCCGGTCGAGGACGAAGGCGTCGAGCCGCTACCCCCCTTCACCCTCGCCGAGCTGAGCGTGGAGGACGCCCGGGGGGAGGCCTGGGACCCCGACGACGCCTGCAGCTGGCCCACGATCCGTCTGCGCTTCGGCCAGCCGCTCTTCGAGGCGGACGCGGTGTGGCTGCTCGAGGGCGAGCCGGACCCGGACACGGCCGACGACCTCTCCGCTCGGCCGCTCCGGGTCGCGACCGAGCGGCGGGTGGTGGAGAGCGAGATCACCCTGGAGGGCGACACGCTGACGCTCCGCCCCACGCGGCGGCTCGAGGCGGGGGCGACGTACACGGTGGCCGTGGCGGCGTGGGCGCGCAGCGCGGCGAGCGGCGAGACCCTCGAAGCGCCGCAGCTGGCGCCGCTGACGGTCAGCCGGAGCCCGGAGGCCGGCGGGGCGGTGCGCGGGGCGTGGCCCCCCGACGGAGCCGACGCGGTCGACGCGGAGATGAGCGCGCTGTTCGTGGCGTTCGACGGCGCGATCGAGGACCCGAGCCGCGCGGTGCGCCTGCGTCGCGAGGGCGGAGAGGTCGTCGCGACCGACGCGCACGCCCTCCCCTGCGCCGACGCGGAGACCTGGCCCGACGGCCTCTGCGCCGTGCTCCGGCCGCGCGCGCCGCTCGCGCCGGGCAGCGCCCACGTGATCGAGGTCGAGACGGACCTGCTCGACGCGACGGGCGCCCCCGTCGGCCCCTGGGCGGCGCGCTTCACGACCCGCCTCGACGCGGGCGAGCCTCCCGCGCCCCTCGCCCTGACGTGTCACCCGGACGAGCAGGCCCTCGAGGTGGGCTGCGCCCTCGTCGACGACCGGAGCGTCACCTTCCGCCTCGCCGCGACCGAGGCGGTGCGCGTGCGCGTCGAGGCCGCGGGGCGTCGCCTGCTCGCCGTGGCCCCCCGGGGCGACGCGACGCTGCGCCTCGACGGCCTCTCTCCCGAGGCGACGGTGCGCCCCCGCTTCGTGCTCACCGACTACGCGGGCGCCACCTGGGAGACGGAGAGCGTGCTCTCGACCACGCCTCCGCTGGCCACGATCTCCATCGAAGAGGTGCGCGCCGATCCGCTCGGCCCCGAGCCGCGCCAGGAGTACGTCGAGGTGCTGAACTGGGGGGACGAGACGGTGGATCTCCTGGGCTTCTCGATCACCGATCGCGCCTCGTCCGAGGGCGACTTCATCCCGCGCACGGCGCGCCTCGCCCCCGGCCAGCGCGCGCTGATCGTGGGCGCCGCGTTCGATCCCGAGGAGGGCTCGGACCCGGAGGTGCCGCCCGGC
>SHBB01000713.1 GCA_004213565.1 Sandaracinaceae bacterium | reverse complement strand
AGGTCACGCGGCTGCATCGGGAGGGCCACTTCGTCTATCACGTCACCCGGGACCCCGAGGAGGCGCACGGCCTCGCGACGGGGCGCGCGCGCCGCCCGGAGAGCGGCTTCCACGGGCGCGTCTCGCGCGCGAGCGACCGGCCGAAGACCGCTTGACCGCCGGGGCGCCGAGCGCGACACCCACCGCGTGAGACTGGAGATCCTCTATTTCGCCGCCGTGCGCGAGCTGGTCGGGACCGACCGCGAGGCGCGCGAGACGGCGGCGTCGACGGTGGCGGCCCTCGCCGCGGAGCTCGAGGAGGCACACCCCGCGCTGCGCGGTCGGCTCGCGCAGGTGCGCTTCGCGGTGAACGAGGCCTTCGCCGAAGACTCGACCGCCCTGAGCGACGGCGACGTCGTGGCCCTGATCCCGCCCGTCGCGGGCGGCTCGGACCGCGCGCCGGCGGAGGCGCGGGTGGCCATCAGGGAGACCCCGCTCCGCTACGACGACGTGTTCGACCTCGTGCGCCACCCGTCGGCCGGCGCGCTCGCGACCTTCGTGGGCGTCGTGCGAGACCACCACGAGGGCCGCGCGGTCACCGCGCTCGAGTACTCCGCCTACGCGTCGATGGCGCTCAAGGAGATGGCGCGCATCGTGGCCGAGATCGAGTCCGAGATCCCCGTCGTCCGGCTCGCGGCGCATCACCGCGTCGGGGAGCTGAAGGTGGGCGAGGAGGCGATCATCTGCGCCGCGAGCGCCCCGCACCGCGGCGAGGCCTTCGAGGCCGGCCGCCTGCTCATCGATCGCATCAAGGAGCGGGTCCCGGTGTGGAAGCGCGAGCGCGGACCCGACGGCGAGTGGTGGGTCGGCTGGGAGGACGCGCGCTGCACCCCCGGCCATCATCACCACCACGACGACCACGATTGAGAGCGTCGGCGCGAGCCGGGAAGAGTGGATTGGGATACTCTCGCGGTATGAGCGTGGGCGATATCGTTTTCATCGACTGCGTCAACAGCCGCAGGATCATCTCACTCGGACCGTATTATCTGCAGGCCAGCCTCGCGGCGGCCGGCTACGCGTCCGAGGTCGTCCCCGTGCACGAGGATCGCGAGGAGGAAGCGCTCGAGGTCATCCTCGCGCGCCGCCCCGCCATCGTGGGCTTCTCGGTCGACATCTCGAACGTCGACCAGTCGGCGCGCTGCGCGAAGTTCGTGCGCGAGCGCTGCGACGCCTTGGTCATCGCGGGCGGCCCGCACGTCACCCTCGAGAAGAAGCAGTTCCTCGTCGACTATCCGCACTACGACGCGCTCGTGATCGGAGAGGGCGAAGAGACGATGCTCGACATCGTCCAAACCCTCGAGCGGGGTGAGAAGATCGACTCGCTCCAGGGCCTCGTGGTGGCCTCCAAGGGCATGATCCGGAGCAACGGCGAGCGGCCGCTGATCCAGGACCTCGACTCACTCGCGTTCCCCAACTACGCGAACATCCCCTTCAACGGGCACATCCACCCGATCATCACATCGCGCGGTTGCCCGTGGGACTGCGTGTTCTGCTGCACGAAGAAGCTGTACTCGTCTCGCCGATGGCGCGCGCGCTCTCCCGAGAACGTGGTCGCCGAGCTGTTCGACATTCGCGACCGCGGCTTCACTCGTGTGGGGATCTGGGACGACGCGTTCAACACCGACGTCAAGCGGGCCAAGGCGATCTTCCGGCTCATCCTCGAGGAGGGCCTCGATCTCCAGTACTCGTTTCCGAACGGCGTGCGCGCCAACTGCCTCGACGACGAGCTCGTCTCGCTCATGCGGCGAGCTGGCGTGGTGCGAATCCCCTTCGGCGTCGAGGACCTCGACCCGGACATCGCCAAGGGCATCGGCAAGAACTTGAAGCTCTCGACGCTCAAGGAGGCTTGCGAGCTGCTCCACCGCTACGACTACAAGACCGAGGCGTTCATGATCGTCGGCCTCCCCGGCGCCACGCCCGAGTCGACGCTGCGCTCGCTGGCGAACCTCGAGCACGCCGGGATCGATCTCGCGCGCTGGTACATCGCGGTCCCGTACACCAACACCGACCTCTACCGCTGGGTGGAGGCGAACGCGCGGATGCTCCCCGAGGAGGAGTACGGGACGGGGACCTGGTCGAGCAATCCCCCGGTGCTGTTCGAGACCGAGGACTTCAAGAAGGCACAGCGCCTTCACGCGTTCTACTATTGCAACGCGAGCTCGAACAACTTCCTCCCGCTCGGCGGAGAGGTGAACCGCAGCAAGCCCATGGTGGCGCTGCGGATCCTCGCGCGGGTCCTCTACCACCGGCCCGACAAGCTCCCTCGCGTCCTCCCGTGGCTCGTTGGCGCCGCCATCAACCCGATGAAGCACATCTTCAACGAGCCTTTCCGGAGGCTGGACGCGGCCGCGCGCGCGCGCATCGAGCGCGGCGTCCCCTCGCGCCCGAGCCCGCGCACGACGAACTGGGTCCCGACCGAGAGCCTGCGCGCGCAGCCCTGATACGGGCTCAGTGGAAGAGCCACCGCGGCTCTTCACCGCAGGTGTGAAGCTGAGGCCGGATCAGGCGCGCGACTCCGCTGGCCTCGTGGGGAGTGGTGGACCAAGCGGCCAGGTACAGCTCGATCTTCCGGCCCGTCCAACCGCGGAGGTCGCGATCGGTGAGCGGTCGGACCTCGACGTCTCCCGGACCGAACGTCTCGCGGACGAGTCGCCGCAGTCGACCGCCTTCGACGACGCCGACCAGCACGGTCACCCAGCTGTCGTGCTGCGCCGCCGCGACCTCGACCGCGAGACATGACGGCCGCTCGAGCTGCAGAGGAACGCGGACCTCCGTCGGCGGCGCGCCCCGCTCACGCACCGGGAGCTCCAGCGTGTCGCCGATCATGCGAGGGGCTCCGTGCTCCACCTCGTGCCGCGCCTCGTCGTGCAACCGGGTCACGAGGCTGGGGTGTCCGGAGCACCGCGCGAGGCGCGGAGAGAAGAGTCGCGCGAGCCCGCGGAGGTCGGCGCCCGGCGCGCGCGCGGTGAAACGCAGGAGCAGCTCGCGCCCCGACCAGGGATGCAGGGGCAGCTCGAACGGCTTGCGCCACCCGCGGCCGATCTCGTAGCGCACCGAGTGAAGCTCCTCGCCTCCGTCGAACACGCTGGCCTCGAACTGGAGGGTGTGAGAGGGCCCCGCGCCGTCGAGCAGCCCCACCTCGCCGACGAGGCAGGTGTCATCGCAGGGGATCGCCAGGTAGCCGAGCTCCGCGACGGCTCCGGGCGGTGATGGATCGAGCGCGATCAGATCTCCCTCTCGTCGCGCGGCGGCGTTCCGCGCGAAGGGGGGCGCCTGCAGCGCGCGGTCCGTCGTGCACCGGTTCGGGGCGTCACCTCGCGTCGCGTCGATGGGCTCGAGCACGGTGACACGCGCCACGGTGGCGGTGCCTCGATCCAGCGAGAGGTCCACGCTGTCCCACGTGCGGGGCTCGGCCGAGCTCCACCCGGTCAGCCATCGCCACCACGCGAGCCTCGGCTCTGGCGTCACGAGCGCCTGACCATGGTCGAGCGGGAAGCGTCGCGCGACGCCGACGTCGCGGCCGTCGTCTCTCACCGTCACGATCAGCGCCGTCGGCTCGCCTACGAGGTCTTCGAGCTCGATCGAGAGCACGCGATCGAGGGGGACGCTCCGGTCGAGCTCGAAGCGAGTCGGCCGGACACGTAGAGCGCCGTCGGTGCGCAGGGGCAGGGGAGACCGGCTCGCGGGGACCGTGGCGCTCGCCAGCGAGAGGAGATGGGTCGCCGGCCCCAGCCGCTCGTGCACGGCGTAGCGCTCCGCCAGCGCGAGGTCGGCTCGGTCGAAGACCTCGTCCGCTCCTTCCATGCGGGGGCCCGGGAGGGGTCCCGTGACGACGGCCCAGGGGCACCGCGCGCGGCGGATCTCCTCGGCGAGGCGCGCGCCGCTGCCGCGGTCGCTCGGCCACCACGGGCCGGGGCGCTCGGTGACCAGCGCCGCCGCCGCCAGGCGGCGCGGGAGCACGACGCAGCCCGAGAGACGCGAGATCCGTTGCGCTACGCGGGGGAGGTCACCGCGGGCGGGAGTCTCGCCAGGCGCTTCCAAGAGGGTGGCGGCTTGCGTGACCGCGTGGATCTCCGGCGCGGAGCCCATCCCGACGTGACCGACCCAGCCGACGATGACCACCAGGAACAGCAGCGTCGCGAGCGAGCCCGCGAGCACCGAGCGTGGCCAGAGCCGGACGCCGGCAAGCAGGAGCGCCCCCGTGACCGGCAACGATCCGACGTAGGCGGCGGGCGTGTCACCGCGCGCGGCGCCGAGGATGGTCAGCGGCAGCGCGGCGAAGATCCATCCCGCGGTCACGCGATCGGCCCGGTGGAGACCGGCGGCCAGGAGGCCCGACACGACGGCGAGGGTGAGCGCGGCGGGGCGGCCGTCCCCGTCCGCGGCCCAGTCGACGCGCAGCGTCGCGAAGCCCACGACGGCGCCGAGGGCGAGCGCGAAGAGTGCGTACGTCGCCAGCGCCATGGCGCCGCGCGCACGACCGCCGCGCTCCGTCAGCCCGAGCGCGACGGTGAGGCTCGCGCCGAGCCCGAAGGTGATCCCGGGATCGATCCAGGCGGCCAACCCGGCCAGCAGCCCCGCGAGCGCTCCCGCGGAGGTCTCCTCGGCCGCGTCTCCCTCCGGCGGTCGCAGCGCCCCGAGGATCGCGGCGAGCGCGAGCATGCTCGGCAACGTCTCTTCCGGGTGCTGCAGGACCAGCCAGCCGAGCCCGACGAGCGCGAACAGGCTCCCGCGATCGTCTGCGCCTGTCCGCCAGCCAGACCAGGACGCGACGGCGAGGCTCGCGAGCGAGAGGATCGCGCATCGTGCTCCCACGAAGCGCGCGGGGTCATCGGTTGCGCCCAGCGCCCCGACCCACGCCAGGAGTTGCCAGAGGGGGCCTCGCGGACTCACGAAGCTCACGCCCGCCACTTCCCCGAACCCGAGGCGCCACGCGGTGGCGATGTCCACGCCCTCGGCCGTGGCGCCGTCGAGGCTCGCGAAGTCGGTCACGGCGGCGCGGCTGATCGCGGCC
>SHBB01000712.1 GCA_004213565.1 Sandaracinaceae bacterium | reverse complement strand
CGTGACCTGCACGGGCTTCGAGAAGGACGCGGACGGCAACGTCACGCTCATCCGCTGCACGTGGGATCCCGAGAGCAAGGGCGGCCGCTCCCCGGACGGTCGCAGGGTCAAGGGCACGCTGCACTGGGTGAGCGCGGCGCACGCCGTCGACGCCGAGGTGCGCGTCTATGACCGGCTCTTCACCGACCCGAACCCGACGGGGCACGGGGAGCGTTCGTTCCTCGAGTTCCTCAACCCCGAGTCCAAGGAGGTCCGGCGCGGCTGCAAGCTCGAGCCGGCGGCGGCGGAGCTCGAACCGGGCACGCGGCTTCAGCTCGAGCGGCTCGGGTACTTCGTCGCGGACGAGGTCGACCACACGAAGAGCGCGCCGGTCCTGAACCGCACCATCACGCTCAAGGACACCTGGGCGAAGATCCGCGGGCGCTGAGCGGCCTCAGACCGCGGCCCGGGCGGCCTCGACGCGCTCGCGCAGCTGCGGGGCGCGCCGCTCGAGCAGCGGCAGGAGCGACGGCAGCGTCTCCTCGATCAGCTTCGCGTAGCTGATCGCGAAGAAGTACGTCAGGTGCTGCAGGATCCACGCGTCGAGCGCCTGCACCGCGTCGGCTAGGGCCGACGCGCGCTCGATCTCCGCGAGCGCGGCGCGGGTCTCGCTGCGGAAGAGCTCCACCTCTCGGAAGCCGAGCTCCGCGTGCAGGAGCAGGTGCATGCCCGCGGCGACGAGCCGTCGATAGGTCTTGAGCTGCGAGCGCACCATTCGCCCCGCGAGCTCGCGCGCCTCGTCGTCGCTCAGCGCGTCGTCGAAGCGGTAGCGGACGCCGCCGTCCTCGCCGCGCGCGCGGAAGATCAGGTAGTTGGCGTTCGGGTGGCGGCGCGCGGCGTCGAGGATGGTCTCGTCCAGCGCGCCCGGGTCGTCCACCCGCCGTAGATCGTCCAGGCGATCCCGCCCCACGACCATCTCGCGGTCGGGCGTGACGATCAGCGCCTCGCGCGGCCCACGGCGCGTCTCGATCACCTCGACTCGTAGGTCCAAGCGTCCCCCCCGCTCAATTCCCCATACGAGGATGAATGAGGACCATCGCCGCGTCACGGCCAACAGGTCACGGGCAGCGCGCGACGCGCGTGTGGGTCTGGCCGTCGCGCTCCCACGCGATCACGAGCCCGCGGGCGTCGCCCCGGAGCTGGGCGGCGCGGGCGCCGGGCGCGACCACCACCGGGGCCGCGCGCTCTCCGGCCTCGTTCACGCGCGTCAGCCAGACGTCGCGGTTCGAGGCGTAGAGGAGCGCGATCGCGTCGCCCGCGCGGCGGGCCACGACGGCCTCGGGGCGCGAGGTGGGCTGGGTCGCGAGGAGCGCGCCGTCGGGCCCGTGAAGCCAGAGCCCGGTTCGATCCGGGGCGCGGAAGAAGAGGGCGGGCGTCTCTCCCACCGCGAGCGCCTGGGGCGTGCCCGGCGCGGGCTGGGCGTCCGGCTCGGCGCCGCCGCGCAGCGTCCACACCTCGGCGCCGCGCGCGGTCCAGCTCGCGAACGCCCGCCTTCCCTGTCCCGCCAGCAGCGGCGCGGCCTGCGCGACGGCCTGGCGCCGGACCTCCGAGACCCGGCCCGTGAGCAGCTCCGCGCGGAGGAGGACGAGGGCGGGTCCGACGCGCCCGAAGAGCCACGCGTGGTCGCCGACGACGCGCATCACGGGGGTGCGCAGCGCCACGGGGAGCGCCAGCCGGCGGCGCTCGGCGCCCGCGCGGTCGACGAAGAGGAGCACGCCGCTCCCTTCGTGCAGACCCGCGATTACCCAGCCGTCGCGGTCGTCGTCGATGGCGTGGACCCGATCGAGCGGCAGCGCGTGCGTCTCCCCCTCGGCGCCCAGCGTGAGGAGCTCCGGACCCGGGCGGTGTACGACCAGCGCGGCGTGGCCGAGCGAGGCGTCCCCGAGCACGGGATCAGTGCCGTCGTGCGCGCGGGGCGTCTCCAGCGTGCAGTCGGGGAGGGCCACGCGCGCGGGCGCGGGCTCGGCGCTCGAGGGCGTCGGCGCCGCCGCGGGCTCGCAGCCGAGGGTGAGCAGGAGGATGCAGAGGGCGATCCGCACCGGCGCATGGTCGCGACAGAGGCGGCCCGAGGGCAAGTGGACGCGCGCGCGGGGCGGACCGACAGTGAGCACATGACCCGAGCGGAGTTCGAGACGCGTGTGCCCGAGGGAGACGACCGGGAGCGCGAGGTGTGCACGCGCTGCGGTTTCATCGACTACGACAACCCGAAGATCGTGGTTGGGTCCGTCGCCACGTGGGGGGATCGCGTGCTCCTCTGTCGGCGCGCCATCGAGCCCCGCGCGGGGTTCTGGACGCTCCCGGCCGGCTACCTCGAGCACGGCGAGACCCCGGAGGAGGGCGCGCGACGCGAGGCGCGGGAGGAGGCGCTGGCCGACCTGTCCATCCGGGATCTGCTCGCGGTCTACACGGTGCGGCGCCTCGGTCAGGTGCAGCTGATGTATCGCGCGACCCTGCGCAGCCCCGAGATCGGCGCGGGGCCGGAGAGCGCCGAGGTCGGGCTGTTCGCCTGGGACGAGGTCCCGCGGGACGCCATCGCGTTCCCCACCGTGCGCTGGGCGCTGGCGCACTTCCGCCGCGCGGAGGCGAGCGCGGTGTGGGTCCCGGCGACCAACCCCGAGGGGGAGAGCACGCGGATCGAAGACATGACGCCTGGAACCTGACCGCGCGTCGGGTGGGCCGACAAGCACGCTGGCTCTGGCGCGATGCCCGCAGCTGTGCGAGGTTCGTTGCATGCGCCCATGGCCGGTCGTGATCGGGTGCGCGATGATCGCCTTCGGGCTGCTCGCGTGGCTCGGAGAGACGCTCTCCGGGAGCGCGGGCTTCGCGGCGCAGGCCGCGCCGTCCCTCGCGGCGTCGCTCTGGGGCGTGCCCGGTCTGCTGCTCGGCGGCGGCGTGGCCCTCCTGCTGTGGGGGTTCACGGAGAAGGACGCGCGTCGAGACTGAACGTCTCTTGACGCGGCGCGCCATGAGGGCGTCTCGCGCGTGGAACGCTTCATGCCCTCTGATCTCTCCGAGGAAAGGAGATCATTCATGGGAATCCGAAGAGGCAGAGGCGTGATCATCGCTCACCCGAGCCCAGGGCTCCGCATGCGGCTGGCGATGGCGTTCATCGACCGCCACCCCGTGTTCCTGTCCAACGGCGTCGCGGGGCTGCTGCGCCAGATCGGCGAGATCGTCGCAGGTCGTGCGCGGGCGCCGGAGGCCTTCGTGCTGGGTACCGAGGCGCTGACGGCGCTTCGGTCGGACCGCGCGTGGCCACAGGTCGAGGCGTGGCGTCCGACGATCGTCGTGATCGGCGCCCGCCCGACCGCCACCGAGCCCGACCACCACGCGTTCCACCGCGCCCCGCACCCGTCGCGCATCCTGGACCTGCTGGCCGCGTGAGACGGTGTGCCACGAGCGCGGCATCGGGGGACCCCAGGGCGTGAGCTCCAGCCGAGTCAGGCCAGAGACGCCGTGTCGAGCGGACGTCGCGACGACGCAGCGCGTAACAAGCGACCGTCGCTCGAGCTGACGAAGCCGCGCGCCCGCAGCCACTCGCCCAGTCGATCTGCGTCGGGGTGGCCGGGACGGATCACGTTGTAGAGGTAGTTCAGCCCACGTCCCCGCGCCTCGCGCGCCAGCTGCTCGAGGATGTACGAGCCGACGCCGCGCTCCCGCTCGCTGGCGTCCACCGCGAGCAAGATCTCCGCGTCTCCCCAGTTCACGTCCAGCCAGCCGTAGCCGACCGTCCGGCCGTCGCGCTCCACGCGCCACCACTCGCCGGGCACCAGGCTGCCCTCGCTCGCCTCGGCGTAGCGTGGGTCGAAGACACCGGGAGGCGCGCCGCCGACGATGCGTGCCTTGTCACCGTCCCACTCCGCGGGGCTCTCGTGAATCCACGACATGCTCATCGCCACCTCCCGCTTTCACCTTGCGCCTCGGCGCCACGCCCGGTCAACCGCGGAGCATGCTAAGGACCAGGCGTGGCGCTGATCGAGATCCGTGGCCTGGTGAAGCGCTTCGGCGGCGAGACCGTGCTGGACGGCGTGGACCTCGACATCCACCGTCAGGAGCTGCTCACGATCATCGGCCCGTCGGGCTGCGGCAAGAGCGTGCTCCTCAAGTGCCTCATCGGGATCATCCGGCCCGACGCGGGCTCCATCGTCTTCGACGGCGAGGAGCTGACCTCGCTCCCCGAGCGCGATTGGGTCCGGGTGCGCAAGCGGATCGGGATGCTCTTCCAGGAGGGCGCGCTCTTCGACTCGCTCTCGGTGGAAGACAATGTGGCGTACGGGCTTCGCGAGCACAGGCTCCTGCCCGAGCCGGAGATCGAGGAGCGCGTCTCGCAGGCCCTGGCGCAGGTCAGCCTGCCGGGCATCGAGAAGATGTGGCCGGCGAGCCTGTCGGGGGGGATGCGCAAGCGGGTGGCGCTCGCCCGCGCCTTCGCGATGCACCCCGACGTGGTGCTCTACGACGAGCCGACCGAGGGGCTCGACCCCGTCAACGTCACGCGCGTCAACCGCCTGCTCGACAGCCTGCGGACGGGCGAGGGGGTCACGACCGTCGTCGTGACGCACAACATGCGGAGCGCGTTCGGGATCAGCGAGCGCGTCGCCTTCATCCACGGCGGCAAGGTGGTGCAGGAGGGATCCCCGGCCGAGCTGAAGCGCTCCGGAGACGCGCGGCTCGCGCCCTTCGTCCGCGCCTCCGAGCTGCAGGCCAAGACCCGCCCGAGCGTGCCCGATGGCCCGGTTGGGTAGACTCTCGCGGTGGCACGCACGTTCACCCCGCCGACCCTCCCGTTCGGCCCCCCGGTCGCGCCGATGCTCGCCAAGATCGCCGCGTCGATCCCGCGCGCGGGCGCCCATCTCTTCGAGCCCAAGTGGGACGGCTTCCGCACGCTCGTCTTCCGCGACGGCGACCAGCTCCATCTCCAGAGCCGCGATCAGAAGCCGATGCTGCGCTACTTTCCCGAGCTGAGCGCGCCCATGCTCGCCCAGCTCCCGGACGCGTGCGTGCTCGACGGAGAGCTCATCCTCGCGCTCGACGG
>SHBB01000711.1 GCA_004213565.1 Sandaracinaceae bacterium | reverse complement strand
GACGCGCCCCCCAGCTCCCGTGATGCTCACCCCCAGCTCCCGTGATGCTCACCCCCAGCTCCCCCGTGATGCTCCCCCCGCTCCCCGCGATGCTCCCCCTGCTCCCCGTGATGCGCCCCCTGCTCCCCCCGGCGTCGCCGAGCCGGGGGATCCGGCCGAGGAGCCGGGGGACGTCTCTCGCGGGCCGGGGGACGCGCTCGGGGAGGCTGGGGGGCCGACTCTCCGAGCCGGGGGCGCGAGTCCCGGGAGCCGGGGGACCCCGCTCTGGAGGCTGGGGGGCGCGTCCTCGGAGCTGGGGGAACGCTGGGCGGGCCCGGGGGACGCCGCTCGGAGGCCGGGGGGCATCTCCGAGGGGCCGAAGAGACGGCGCGCGACGCACGCGACCGAGGAGCCGGTGCGCCGCACGCTACCCGCGGGGCGCGGGCATCCAGCCGCCGGGCGCGCGGGTCGCGGCGCCGTCCTCCGCGAGCTTGATCAGGTGCGCCTCGGTGGACTGGGCCGCGAGGGGCCAGACCCCCTTGGGCGCGTCTCCGTAGCAGTCGGGGACGAGGTCCATCGCGCTGGCCGGGCCGCCGTGCCGCTCGAGCGCCGCGCGCACCTTCTCCTCTCGCGCCAGGCGGTGCTCGATGTAGTGCGACAAGAGCGCCTGCGCGTCGTGAATGGGCATGCCGTGGGCCGGGAGCAGCATCGACGGGCGCTCGGCCGCCATGCGCGCGAGGGACTCGAGATACAGGCGCATGTCGCCGTCGTGCGGCTCGACCAGGATCGTGCCGACGCTCGCCACCATGTCGCCCGCGAGCATCGCGCCGCTCGCCTCCTCGACGAAGCAGAGGTGCCCCGGCGCGTGCCCCGGCGTGT
Source organism: Sandaracinaceae bacterium (assembly GCA_004213565.1). Lineage (GTDB taxonomy): Bacteria > Myxococcota_A > Polyangia > Polyangiales > Sandaracinaceae > JAVJQK01. The sequence continues at coordinate 4,271 of SHBB01000711.1, read as the reverse complement.
GAACGGCGCGCACGGTGACCGGCGTCGGCCCGTCGAGGTGGATGCGCTCGCCGTCCTCGAGCAGCCGCTCGAACGTCAGCTCCCCCCGCAGGCGCTCGGCCGTCATCGCGTGCGCCCAGAGCGGCAGCCCAAGCCGCTCGCTCAGCGCCTTCGCCCCCCCGACGTGGTCGGGGTGATGATGCGTGGCCACGATCGCCTTCGGGTGGATGCCGTCGCGCCGCGCCTCCTCGATCCAGCGCACCGCCCGGTCCAGCTCCTCCGCGTGCGGCGTCGCCGGCTCGACCAGGATCGCCTCCCCGGATCCCACGAGATACGCGTTGGTGTGGGTCGCGGGCGGGAGCGTCGGCGTCCGGAGCGGCATCATCTGCAGCCACGGGACGACCTCCCACCGCAGGCACTCTTGCCCGTCCGCGCCGTGGACCTGGCAGAGCTCGTCCGGCATCAGGCGCCCGTGGCGGTCGAGCGAGCGCAGCAGCGCGGCCAGCGGTGGGGCCAGAATCACCTCGCCCCGCGCCCAGCGCGCCCACGCGTGGTCGGCCCGGATCCACTCCGCGTGATCCAGCTCGAAGAGGTCCGCGTCGAGGGGGAGCGGCCCCTCGATGCTCAGCCCGAAGAAGCGGGTGTCGAAGCGGCGGCGCGCGTAGCGGGGCGTGACCCAGCGGCCGGCGGGCGCGAGCGAGGCCGTCTGCCAGACGAGGCCGTGCGCCCGGAAGCGAGCGCGCCCCTCGGCCGGCGTGTCCCCCCGCAGCGCGTCGCGGAGCGCCTCGATCTCCGGCTCGCGCAGGCGCTCGGCCCCGTGGGCGAAGAGCACCCCGACCTCCTCGAAGGTCTCCCGGAGCGCGCTCACCCGCGCGGCCACGTCGCTCCCGCCGTCGTTCGGCATGTCGCCGTCCGAGGCCTCCACGAGCCCGCCCGGGCAGACGTGGAAGCGGGCGAGCGCGGGGGCGTCGTCGGGGCGCCGCGCCCAGAGGAGCGAGGGCACCTCCTCGCCGTGGTGCACGAGGGTCAGGCAGGCGGCGTCGAGACAGTCGGCCACGCGTTCACCATAGTCGGCGCGCTCCGGCCGGCTACTCGTCGGAGCCGAGGTTCGGCGTGCCCGCGGGCGGAGGCAGCGGCACGTCCCCCACGAGATCGCGGCGCACCCCGCTCGAGGGCGTGCCGGGCGCCATGGGGAACATCGACGCGCGCTGCCCCGGCAGGATCGACGGCGAGCGCCCCTCGCGCGCGGTCTCCGGGTCGCCGATGATCTTCAGGCACAGCTTGAGGATCGTCTTGACCGTCTCGAACACGCCGCGGCCGTCGACCGCGATCGCCTCGAGCTCGGGCACCCCGGCCGGCACGGCCAGCGCCTCTCGGAGCTCGGCCACGTCGAGCACGTCCGGCAGATCGCGCTTGTTGTACTGGACGACCAGGGGCAGCTCGTCCGGGTCGTCGCCCTGGAGCCGGAGGTTGCTCGCGAGGTTGTGGATGCTCTCGATGTTGTCCGCCAGCCGCGCGGGCTGGGAGTCGACCACGAAGACGATGCCGTCCACGTGCCGCAGGACCAGGCGCCGCGTGCGGTCGTGGGCGATCTGCCCGGGCACCGTGCAGAGGTGCAGCCGGACCTGATAGCCCTTGAAGGTCCCGAGCTCGACCGGCAGGAGATCGAAGAAGAGGGTCCGCTCCGCCTCGGTGGCCAGCGAGATGAGCTTGCCCCGCCGCTCGGGCTTGGTGCGCCCGTGGATGAGCTCCAGGTTGGTGGTTTTCCCACCGAGCCCGGGCCCGTAGTAGACCACCTTCAGGTGAATCTCTCTGTGGGCGTGATTGACGAGGGGCATTGGAACCGCTTGCCGCCGGCAGCGTCAGACAGTACCGGTACCCCGGCCCCGAGGGAATGTCGACCTCTGATGAAGCGCGCTGCCACGCCGATCTCGCTCGTTTTCCTGTTCGTCACCGGCTGTGGGGCGGCGACCCCGCCCGACGCAGACGCCGCGTTCCGGGAGATCCAGGTCCACGAGGCCACCATCGCTCACAACAGCGGGGAGGCGGAGCGCTGCGAGCCCGACGCGCCCTGCCCGGCCCGGGACGCCCTGTGTGAGGCCGCCGACGCCCTCTGCGCCGTGGCCGAGACCCTCGAGGACGCCGACGCGGACGCGCGCTGCGCCCTGGCGCAGAGGAGGTGCGCGCGATGAGCTGGGTGACCGACCTCGAGGCGGCGCTCGCGCGCGGCCGCTCCGACGACGACTCCGTGCGGGTGCTCTCGCCGCAGCGCCCTCCGATCCTGGACGCGGACGGCATCAAGGCGGTCGTGGCGCCGCTCTTCGCGGCCATCTTCTGGGGCGCGGCCATCTTCCGGGAGATGATCGGCGGGACCCCGCTGGACCCGATCGCCGTGGTGCTCCGCCTGCTCGCGCTGGGCATGACCCTGCGGGTGCTCTTCCTCGGCGCGGAGCTCCTGCGGCGGATCGGGGTCTGGGTCCAGGCGCGGTCCTACGGCCTCGCGCTCAGCGACGGGGGCCTGCTCTTCCGCACCCCCGAGGCCGACTACGCGGTGGCCAAGGCCGACGTGATCGGCATCTCGGAGCGCGGGCGCTGGCAGGAGCGCTCGGCCGGGCGCCGCTACGGGGACGTCTACGTGGTGCTCGACCCCGAGGCCTCCGGCGGGCGCACGCACCTGGCGCTCCCGCCGGTGTTCGAGGACACCCCCGGCCTGCTCGCGGAGCGGCTGATGCGGTGGCGCGGCGCCCCGCCCGAGGCCGAGCCGAAGGACGCCGCGCCGGCGGAGCTGGCGAGCCGCCTCTACGACGACGCGGTGAAGGGGGACGTGCCGGCCGGCGTGATCGCGATCCGCCACGATCGGCAGTGGCTTCGCAAGGCGCCCTACGCGCCCGTACTCGCCGGGGTGGTGGCCGTCGAGGCGCTGCTGCGCGCGGGCAGCGGGGTGTGGCAGGCCATCGAGCCCTGGATGGGCGGCCTGCTCGTGCTCGCGCTCATGGCGATCCCGGCGCGCTGGCTCTGGCAGACCCGACGCGAGGTGAAGCCCCGCAAGGGCCTCGCGCTGGTGATGACCCCGGCCGAGGTCCTGATCCGGACCCGCGCCGGCATGCTGCGCGTCCGGTGGAAGGACCTGGCGCAGGTGACGCTGGACGCGAAGAAGAAGTGGTCGGTGCTCGAGGGCGCCCACCGCGCGCGTCAGCTCGTGCTGCTGCGCGCCACCGCGCCCGCCATCCGCTACGACGAGCCCTATCTCGGCCTGCCGGTGGAGGTCGCCAAGCTGCTGCTCGACGCCTACCGCGCCGGGCAGCTGCCGCGCGGATGAGGCCTGGCGGTTCTGCTACGCCGCGGCGGCGGCGAGCTGCGCGCGCAGGTTGCTCAGCCCCGCGCGGAGCTGCGGCTCGAGGCCGGCCGCGATGGCGCGGGCGACGCCGGGCAGGCGCGCGTCGAGCAGGATGTCCCACGTGAGCCGGGACCCCGTCTCCCCCCAGGGCTCGACCAGGATCTCGCCCCGGTGGAAGCGCACCAGCGGCACGCCTCGCACGATGCGGTAGACCATCCGGCGCGGCGGATCGAAGTAGGTGACCTCTTCGTCGAAGCTGAGGCCGCGCGCGTGCACGCGACGCAGGGTGCCGACGCCGCCGTCGGCCGGGCCGGCGACCACGCTGACGCGGGCGCCCATCCACGCGCTCATGCCCTCGTGGTCGGCGAGCGCGGCGAAGAGCACCTCCGGCGGCACGCCGAAGCTCTCCTCGAGCAGGATGTGCGCCTGCGTCTTCACTTCTCGTCGACCTTCCAGCGGATCTGGACGACCTCGTAGGTGCGCAGCCCGCCCGGGGCCTTGACCTTCACCTCGTCGCCCTCCTCGCGGTTGATCATGGCGCGGGCCATGGGCGAGGTGACGCTGATGGTGCCCTGGTCGATGTTGGCCTCGTCGGTGCCGACGATGCGGTAGGTGACCTCCTCGCCGTTGTCGATGTCCTCGAGCGTGACCCACGCCCCGAACGCGACGCGGCTGCCGCCGAGGTTCTCGGTGTCGATGACCTCGGCGCGCGCGAGCTTGTCCTCGATGTCGTCGACGTGCGCCTTGACGATGCCCTGGCGCTCGCGGCACGCGTGATACTCGGCGTTCTCCTTGAGGTCGCCCTCCTCGGCCGCCTCGCCGATCTGCTTGGCGAGCCGGTGGATCTCGGCCTGCTTCTCCTTGAGGTCGGCCTTGAGGGCCTCGTAGCCCTCGCGCGTCATCGGTACCCTGTCCATCTGTTCGTCCCGTTCGTGCGGTCAGTCCACATGTCGCG
>SHBB01000710.1 GCA_004213565.1 Sandaracinaceae bacterium | reverse complement strand
CGGTCGAAGGGCAAGAGCGAGCCGTCGCGCACGGCCGAGGTCAGGAGCGCCTCCGCGGCCGGATCGAGGTGCGCGGCCGGCGCCTCGCCGCGCCATCGACGCTCCAGGAACTTCGCGACGCCCTCCTGCAGCCAGACCGGCGCGCGGTCGCGCGACGCCCGAGACAGGAAGAGGTGCACGAGCTCGTGCCCGATGGTGTCCATCCAGGGGTAGCCGCGGACCAGCGCGCGCGGCGAGGTCACCATCAGCCGGTCCCACTTGCACAGCGCGATGGTGCCGGTGGTCTCGATGTCCCGCACCGTCAGGGTCGAGACGTCGGCGAGGCTCGCCGCGCTCGGGTAGATCTCGAGCCGCAGCGGGCCCGGGACACGCACCCCGAGATCCGCGCTGAGCGCCTCGTCCGCCGCGCGCATCGCCTCGATGGCGTAGGGGACCAGCACCGCGTCCGGCCCCGGCGCGTGCTTCACGACGTAGCGCCCGTCGGCAGAGCGGGCGGTGACGAACTCGCGCGTGGCGTCGCGCGTGGCGACGATCAGCGCGCGCAGGGAGGCCCGATCCTCCGGGCTCCGCAGCCGCGCGCCGTCCCCGGCCGCTTCCACGTCCTGGGCCGCGCCCGCGTAGTCACCCTGGTAGAAGCGCAGCATCCCGCGCTCGAAGCGCACGTCGGGATCCTCGGGGTGCTCGCGCGCCAGCCGCGTGACCGTGCGCTCGGCGTCCTCGAGACGGAGCTCGCTCAGCGCGTCCGCCGCGTCGCGCAGCGCGCGCCCGTCCGCGCCGGAGGGGAGGGCGGACGCGCTCGCGGGGAGGGCCAGGCAGAGCAACACCAGCGCGCGGCGCGTCATCGGAGCAGCCCCTCGTAGTAGCGCCTCACGGCGTCCTCGTAGCCCTCGGGCGGGGCCTCGCGCATGGCGTCGAGCAGGCGCCGACGCATCTCCATCGGGCCCTCGAACTGGTCCGCGTCCGGGATGTCCACGGGGCGGCGGAAGTCCGGCTCGCTGCTGCCGCCCTCGCCCCCCTGGCCGCCGCTCTGCTGCTCGTTCTCCAGCCGCTCGCGGAGCTCCGTCAGGCGCCGCGCCGCGTCCTCCTGGTGGCGCGCGGACTCGAGCGGGTCTCCGCCCTCGAGCGCCCGGTTCGCCCGCTGCATCGACTCCGCGACCTCGTTCAGCTCCCGCGCGGCGTCTTCGCTCAGCGGCACGCCCTCGTGCCCGCGGTCGAACTCGCCGCCGAGCCGCTCCGCGGCGTCGCGGGCGAGGCGCTGCCGCTCGAGGTCGCTCCGCATCTGCTCGCGGTCCGCCGGCTCGAGGTGCGAGGCGACGTCGGGGAGGGCCTCGTCGAGGCGGCGCCGCAGCTCGCGCAGGTTGCGGTCGGCGTTGCGCGCCTCGCGCGCGTCCTCGCGGGTCTCGCCCTCGCGTCCGGGGAACATCAGCGCCGAGAGGTCGAGGTCGCGGGACAGCGACGACAGATCCTGGGCCGCCGCCTCGCTCATGCGTCGCGCCTCGCCCAGATCGCCGGCCGAGAGCGCGTCCTGCGTGTCGATGAGGCGCTGGCGCGCGCGGTCGTAGGCGTCCTGCTCGAAGCCGGCGAGCCGGTCGCGGTCCACGTTCTCGAGCGCCTCGCGCACGCTCCCAGCCTCCTGCGCGAGCTGGCGGCCCACCCGGTTGTCGCGCCCGCCGATGGCCTCGAGGGCCCGGTGGGCGGCCCGCCCGCGCCGCTCGGTGCCCCGGCCAGCGAGCTGCTGCTGCTCGGTCTCGAGCCCCGCGAGCGAGTCCATCGCGTTGGCCATCGCGCGCTCGCGCGGACCGAAGCGCGCCTCGACGAAGCTCTGCTCGGTCTGGCCGAGGGCGCGCGCGATCTGATCGATCTGCCGCTCGAGCTGATCGACCAGCCGCTCGGCCCCCTCGAGGTCCCCGCGCTGGATCGCCTCCGACAGCTCCGCCAGGGCGTTCGCGGACTCCTGCGTCGGCATCTCGCCGCCCGCGTTCATGAACTCCTGGGGCACGCTCGTGCCCATCTCCGCCATGCGCTGCATGAGCGCCTGCATCCGCGCCTGGGCGCGCGCGATCGCCGCCAGCAGCTGCTGCCGCGCCTCGGGGGAGTCGGTCCGCCGCAGCTCGGAGAGGAGCGAGCGGATCTCGCGGCGGATCTGCTCGAGCTCCCGCGCGATTTCGGCCGCGTCTTCGACCCGGGCCCGCCCGACGAGATCGTCGAGGCTGAGCACGTCGTCTTCCAGCTCGCTCACCATGCGCCCGTCGACCGCCTCGCGCTCCGCGAGCGGCGCCACGCGCCGGCCGTTCGCGACGCGCTCCGCCTGCAGCAGCCGACGCACCCGGCCCGCCATCGACGTGAACACCGACACGTCCGAGGCGCGGACGCCCTCTTCGCCGCGGAGCGCGTCGGCGTGCTCGCGCAGCGCGGCGATGAAGCCGTCGGTCGGCGGGCGCAGCGCCTCGAAGCGCTCCTTGGACGCCGCCTCCGCCTCCGGCACCGGCCGCTCGAGGTGGTCGGCCAGCAGGTGCAGCCCGCGGTCGAGGAGGGCCTCGAGCCCGGCCAGACGCTCGGATCTGCGCGAGGCCTCGCTCGCGATGTGAATCGTCAGCTCCGCAGACCGGCCGAGATTGGGCCCGCTGACGACGTCGCCGTCCCGCGCCTCCACCCAGACCGTCACCGCGTCGCCGGGTTGGGCCCCGAGGAGCGCGAGATCCAGCGGGGCGCTGCTCGTCTGATCCCGGGGCTGCTCGCCGGGGTCGAAGCTGGCCACGCGCCGCCGTCGCTCCTCGCCGCGGGGATCGCGGACGACGAGGTCGACCGACGCGACGCCCACGTCGTCGATCACCATCCACGTGACCGCGACCTCCTCCGGCCCGTCGAGCACCAGATCGTCCGCCGGGTCGATCAGGGAGACGCGCGGGGCCTCGTCGGCGATCACGCGCACGTCTCGGGAGGTCGCGTCACGCACCCAGTCCCCCTCGGGGCGCCGAAGCCGGAGCGCGATGGGGCCGTCCTCGCGCGCGACGAAGCGTCCGAACCAGCCCCCGGACTCGCTGCGCTCCATCGGCGTCAGCCGACCGCCGATCCGCAGCGCCGCCTCCGTCGCGGCGAGCTGGGGCGTGGCGCGGATTTCGATGGAGGTGCCGCGCGGGACCTCGAGCAGGCTCGGATCGACGACGGTCACCGAGGGGCGGTCGAGGTAGCCGGGGTAGACGATGTGAGCTTCGACGTCGCCGAACGCCACCACCACGCGATCGCCCAGCGCGTCGCGCTCGCCGGGGTGGATGAGCGAGTAGGCGCCCGCTCGGCCGCGCTCACTCGCGAGGAGCGCGAAGGCGAGCGCGGCGCCGATCAACCCGAGCGCCACCGTGCGGTGCCGCAGGCGACGCCAGCGCACGATCTGTCGCGGCGGGTGCTGCGCGAGCACCGCCCGGACGCGCGCCTCGTGGGCCCGGATCAGCGGCTCGGACGACCCGTCCATCGGGCCGCGCGTCAGCTCCCACGCGGTGCGCGCGGCGCTGGGCAGGGTGGGGTCCGCGTCGCCGAGCAGCCGCGCCACGCCGGCGCCGCGCAGGGGGCCGAACGCCCGCCAAGCCCAGACGGACACCGCGCCGAGGGCGATCGCGACCATCGCCCAGGCCAGGAGCGCGCCGCTCGCGTCGCCGAGCGGTCCGACCACCATGGCGCCGGTCGCGAACACCAGGCTGGCGGCGCCGAGCGCGAGCAGGCTCGCCCGCACTGCGTGCACGAGCGCCGCGCGCCGCCTCAGGCGAGAGAGGTAGGCGTCCACGGGCGGGTCGGGGGGCTGCGCGCCGGGAGCTGCCACGCCGCGAACATAGCAAGGTCGGCCTGGTCACGCCGGTCTCGTTGACCTGAGATCGAGGCGCTGGATATAGTCCGCCTCCGCTTCCGTGACGGATCGATGACCACGAACGCCTCCGAACGCGACTTCGCCGAGCTCGCGCTCGCCGTCTACCTCGAGGAGCTGGCTTCCGGCCGGCGCGTCCTCTACGTGGGCGATCCCGACAGCCCCGCCGCCGAGCGCCTGTCCAAGGCCGCCTCGCATCTGGAGGTCGTCACCCCCGGCGGGAGCGCCCGCGGCACACGCCGGGGCGGTCGCGTCCGCACGCGGCCCTGGCCGTCCCGGGAGGACGAGGGTCGCTGGGACCTGGTGGTGGTGCCCGACCTCCCTGGCGCCGGCCTCGCCCGCGACGTGGAGACGATCGCGGGCTGGCTCGCGGAGGACGGCGTGCTCGTCGCTGGCACCCCGGACCCGGAGGGACCCGCCGGGCACGAAGACGCCCTTGGCTACGAGGAGCTGTTCGACCTCCTCGAGGACAGCTTCGACGCCGTCCGCATGATCGGGCAGGCGCCGTTCCACGGCTTCAGCGTGGTGGACTTCGATCCGCCAGGCGGCGAGCTCGAGGTGACCTTCGACGGCTCGCTCCTCGAGGGCGCGGGCGAGCGCGCGCAGCGCTACGTGGCCCTCTGCGGCGATCGGGACGTCGTGGTCGACGCGTACGCGGTGATCCAGACGCCCGCGTCCGAAACGGCCCCGCCGGCGGTCTCGAGCGAACCTGCAGAGGAGTCGAGCCCGGAGCTGCAGGAGGCGCTCGACGCCGCCAACCTTCACGCCGAAGAGCTCGAGCGCGAGCTGGAGGAGGCGCAGAAGTCGATCGAGGCGGCCCGCGCGGACGTCGAGCGGGCCCGGAAGCGCGAGGCCGAGACGCGCGGGCGCGTCGACGAGCTGCGCGCGGAGGCCGAGTCGCTCTCGAAGCAGCTCGCGCGGCCGGCGGCCGAGGACAGCGGCGACGACGAGTACGTGCGGCTCGAGACGGCGCTGCACGAGCGGGGACAGGAGCTGACCCAGGCGCGCGCGGAGATCGAGCGCCGCGGCGTGCTGGTGCGGGATCTCGTCGAGGAGATGCGCACCCTGCGCAAGCACGGATCGGTCTACCCCGGCGCGGGCGGCTCGGAGCCGCCGCCCGGAGGCCTCGGCGGCTTCGGTGTGCGCACCACGATGGAGATCCACCCCGACGCGATGCACGCCGCGTTGCACGGGCAGGTCGCCGACGCGGTCGAGCGCGCGGTGGCGGCGGAGGCCGAGCGGACCGCGCTCCAGTTCCGCCTCGACGAGGTGCGGG
>SHBB01000071.1 GCA_004213565.1 Sandaracinaceae bacterium | reverse complement strand
ACGGGCCCGCGCCGACGGTGCTCGCCTTCTTCTTCAACACCGCCATCCGCCAGCAGTGCCGCCGCTTCCTGAAGGAGGAGGGCCGGCTCGACATCGACGACAAGATGGTGCTCCAGCCGGACGCCGAGCGCGGCGCCACCTGGGCCGAGACCCGCGCGCTACTGAGCGACGAGGAGCTCGCGGCGTGCCGGGAGAGGGCGCTGAAGAGCGTCCGCGGCACCGTGCAGGCCGACATCCTCAAGGAGGATCAGGGCCAGAACACGTGCATCTTCAGCACCGAGTTCGCGCTGAAGATGATGGGCGACGTGCAGCAGTTCTTCATCGACCACGGGGTCCGGAACTTCTACAGCGTCTCGATCAGCGGCTACCACATCGCCGAGGCCGGCGCGAACCCGATCCACCAGCTCGCCTACACCCTCGCCAACGGCTTCACCTACGTGGAGTACTACAAGGCGCGTGGCATGGACGTGAACGCCTTCGCGCCCAACCTGAGCTTCTTCTTCTCGAACGGGATGGACCCGGAGTACAGCGTCATCGGTCGGGTGGCGCGGCGCGTCTGGGCGGTCGCGATGAAGCGGCTCTACGGGGCGAACGCGCGCAGCCAGATGCTCAAGTATCACATCCAGACGAGCGGCCGGTCGCTGCACGCGATGGAGATCGAGTTCAACGACGTCCGGACCACGCTCCAGGCGCTGCTCGCCACCTACGACAACGCGCAGTCCCTCCACACCAACGCGTACGACGAGGCGATCACCACGCCGACCGAGGAGTCGGTGCGCCGCGCGATGGCGATCCAGCTCATCATCAACAAGGAGTTCGGCCTCGTCTTCTGCGAGAACGCCACGCAGGGAAGCTTCCTCATCGAGGAGCTCACCGACCTCGTGGAGGAGGCGGTGCTGTTGGAGTTCGACCGTCTCACCGAGCGCGGCGGCGTGCTCGGCGCCATGGAGCGCCAGTACCAGCGCGGTCAGATCCAGGACGACTCGCTGAAGTACGAGCACCAGAAGCACTCCGGCGAGCTGCCGATCATCGGCGTCAACACCTTCCTCCCCAAGCACGCGGCCGAGGCCTCCACCCCGACCGAGGTCGCGCTCACCCGGGCGAGCAAGGAAGAGAAGGAGCGCTGCATCACCCGGCTCGAGGCCTTCCACGCGGCGCACCGCGCGGACGCGCAGGAGGCGCTCGCCGAGCTCGAGCGGGCCGCGCTCGCGAACGAGAACCTCTTCGACGCCTTGCTGCACGCCACCGAGCACTGCTCGCTCGGCCAGATCACCCAGGCCCTCTACCGCGTCGGCGGCGAGTACCGCCGCAACCTGTGAGCTGATCGACCGCGAGCGGGGAAGGTGCCCTTATCGTGGACCGGGACGGACGGCGATCACTACGTCTCGGGCTGCTCCGCGCTGGGTGATCGAGCGGCCGCGGCGGTCACCTTCGTGGGGCGTCATCCGCGGGCGCCCCGGGAACTCTCGCCCGCGCGCGCGGTCGGAGCGGCATGCGAACGATGTCCATCGCGCTGCTCCTGCTCCTCTGTCAGCCCTGCGCGCTGTCGGCGCAGCCGCCGTCGGTGGAGGACGCGATGCGGGCGCTGGGCGACGCCCACGGGGCGACGTCGCGTGAGCGCGCGCTCGAGCAGGCGGCCATCCGGATGCTCGCCGCGGCGGACGCGGACCCGCGCCACCCGGCGGTGAACATCTGCCTCGCCAACGCCGCCCACGCCTTCGCCGCGGTGGACCGCTGGGAGACGGCCGAGGCGCTCTGGCGGCGCGCCGTCGCGGAGGGGCTGCCGCAGCTCGCGGAGGGGCCGCCGGACGACCTCGTCCTGATGCTCGAGACGGCGCTCGCGGACGCGCTCGTGCAGCTCGCGCGCCGCGCCGCCCTGCGAGGCGACTGGGGCGAGGCGGCCGCGCGCTACGGCTCCGTGTGCGACGCGGCGCGCTTCGAGCGATCCCGGGCCGTCGGGATGGACGAGCGGATCCTGGCCGCGCTCGACGGCGCAGCCGAGGCCTTCGAGCGACGGGGCGACCTGGTCCGAGCGGCGCACTATCTCTCGCGCGCCGCGGACCACCCCCTCGGCCGCGCGCACGCGACCGAGCGCCGCGCCCACGCGGCCGCGCTCCTCCGTCGCGTCAGCCCCGACTGACCGAGCGCCGTCGGCCCGCGCGCCCGATCAGCCACCCGAACGCGCCCAGCATGAGCCAGGGGAGGTTGGGTGCGTGACCCGCGCTCCGGCAGCCACAGCCGGCGCTCTGCGCCGCGGCCGGCGGCTCCTCGGCCTCGACCGCGGGCTCCGTCGCCGGCTCTGTCGCGGGCTCCGTCGGCTCCCCGATGGGCGGCGGCTCGCCGTCGGGCTCGACGCAGCGTCGCGCACGATCGCAGGTGCTGTCGTTGTTCAGGCAGGTCCCGTCGGGCTCGCAGCCGCGGGGGCGGATGCGCGGGTGCGCCTGCCCCTCGACCTCCTCGAGGCACATCCCGATCTCCTCGGGCGCGCAGGTCCGCCCCCCGTCGCAGTCCGCGTCCGACGCGCAGCGCGTGGGCACGCAGACGGGCCACGGCCGCAGCGGTCGACCGAGCGGATCGGTCGCGCCCTCTTCGACCTCCGGGAGGATGGCGATGGCGCCGCGTGGGCAGCTCATCTCCTCGAGCGGCGGCGGCGCGACGTCGGCGCGGGCCGCGAGCGGGGTCAGGAGGACGAGCAGGCCGAGCGTTCGAGCGATTCGCATGCCCGAGCATCTCATCCCCCGCCCTCGGCCGCGAGCCTGAAGCACGGAGCTGCGGGCGCTGCCTACACCACGAGGCGCACTTCGCCGAGGAGCCCGTCGCGGCCCCCGACTCGCCCGGGCGTGAGCGCGAGGGTCCGCGCAGGATCATCCGAGAAGCAGGTCGGCGGCTGGCAGCTGTCCGCGGGCCCGAGGCGTGGGTCGCCTTCGAAGTAGAGCTGGGTGATCAGCCGACCCGCCCCGCCGGGCGCGAACACGCGCGCGTGCAGGTGGGCCGGGCGGGGCCCGTCGCTCGTCTCGTACGCGCCCGGCATGATGGTCTCGAACGCGAAGCCGCCGTCGGCCGCGGTGACCACGCGCCCCCGCAGGCGATGATCGGTCGCGCCCGCGGCGTGGTAGACGCCGTCCGCGTCCGCCTGCCAGATGTCGATCACGTAGCCCGAGAGCGGCGTGGCGCAGTCGCGCACGTCGATGAGCGAGCCGCGGATCAGCAGGCGCTCGCCCGGCTCGTCCGCGGCCGCGATCACCATCCGGCTCGGAGCGCCGTCCTCGTAGAACGGGCCGAGCGCGTCCTCGCCCGTCGCTTCGCACGAGCCGGCGTCGCTCCCTCCGTCGCGGCGGGCGTCGCTGGCTCCATCACGGGCGGCGTCGGTCATGGGCGAGGCGTCGACCGAGGCCATCCCGGCGTCGGTCAGCCCGAGCGCCTCCCCGCAGCCGGCGAGCGCCGCGCCGAGGGGGAATGCGCCGAGCAGGTGTAGGGCGTGACGTCGTCTCATGGTTCTCCGCTCGGTGGTGAGCTCCGCCCCACTCTGGACGAGCCGGATGTGGCGCGCCCATACTCGGCGTTCAGTGCCACCATGGCCTGAGACTATGGTCTCACGCCGCAGGCGTCACGCGCGCGTCGGTAGACAAGTCTATGTGCTGCGTACATGAGCTTGGCGTCCACGCGCGTACCGCGTCCGTGAAAGAGTCTCGCGTTCTCGCACGGCGGATCAGTCGGCGCGCTCGGGGCAGCTCGCGCCCGCCTCGAGTGAGACGACGGGCAGCGTGCTCCGGAACGTGCGACCGGCGACCTGCACCTCGACTTCGACCTCGGACTCGTCGGCGCCCACGTCGTAGACGACGCAGTCCCAGAAGAGCGGCTCTTCGACGAGCGGGTGTCCGTTGGCCGAGACCGTCATGCCCTCGTCGAAGCCGCGCACGGGGACGTCGCTCTGATCGGCCAGGAGGCGCACGCCGATCATCTCCTCGCACCCGGCGTACAGGGCCTCGCGCTCGGGCTCCTGCGCTACGACCACGGCGACGCTGTCGAGCTCGACGGCCTCGATCTCCAGCCGATCGAAGAGCTCCCCCGATGTCGCGTCGCTGATGCGGACGTGAGAGACGCCCGGTCGGTTGGCGCGCACGGTCACGTAGCCCTCCACGGGGTAGAGCGGATCCCCTTCCTCGGTGGTCGGGCCGAAGGTGGAGTCGCCCTCGCGCACCGTCAGCGCGGGGCCGGTGGAGGTCGCGACGTAGTCGGGCAGCGGCGCGCCCTCTCTCGTCCGGAGGCCGATGTCGAGCGTGCCGCCGACGAGCACGGGGCCGAGCCGCAGCATCGGCTCGTCGAAGAACATGCGCCCCACGAAGGTCAGACCGTCGGGGGTCGCCTCCGAGCAGGTCTCCCCGGCGGGGCACTCTCCCGTCGTCGCCCGCTCCCCGTCGACCTCGCCGAGGCAGGCCAGGCAGAGCACAGACAGGAGAGCGACGCTCAGGGCCAGGGCTCGAGCGCGGTGGGTCTTGGAACGCATCATCGGACCTCCATGAAAAGTCATGGGGGGCGTCATCGCAGAGACCGTGCCGAGCGCCCTGCGGCCGTGGAATGCGCCTCGCGGCGCTCGTCGGTCTGGAGACCGTGGCTCCTCCTCACACCTGCGCCGCGGTGTGTCGGGGTCGGAGGCTCAGAAGCCCGCGCCGGTGACTCTCCAGCGCCCGTCGATCAGGCTCAGCCTCATGAGGGTCTGGAAGCCGGGCGGGATCGCTTCGCCCTCGAGCTGCACGACGAACACCCGGCGCGGATACGAACCGGCGAGGGCGATCGCGTCGTCGTCCTCGGCGGAGCCGCAAGAGCCGGGCTCGGGGTCGAGCTGCGCCCAGTACGACGCCAGGTCGCCCTCCAGGCCGTCCGGCCCCTCCACCTCGCGCAGGAGGGTGACCTCCACCTCCCCCGTCTCGCTGAAGCCCGCCGCCTGGCGGAGGAGCGCCTCGAGGTCGATCGCGACGTCGCAGGGCGAGTCCATCGTGTGCGGCACGCCCACCACCTCGGAGAGCGACTCGGCGTCGTGCGCCATGAGCGACTGGAAGTAGGTGGCGGCGAGGGCACGCGCGCCGTCCTGGTCCAGCGTCTCGGACGCCTCCGGCGCGCTCGCTGGCGCCTCGTGGCCGGAAGACGCGACGGGGGTGTCCGGCGTCGCCTCGGGGTTCGGCTGGGGCGTGGCGCACGCGCAGAGCGCGACGGCGAGAGACCATGACGAGAGTCGTGTCACGGATGGACGATACCGCATGCGTGGCGCTCGGCCGGGGACGCGAGCGGCGCTCGCGCTCGCGGCCCGAAGTCACCGCGCGTCAGCGATGAGGGCGTGTGTCGCGTGTTGTGACGCGTGATGAGTTGCGGCGCCGCCGCCGGTCTCCCGGGGTGTCCGCGTGCTCTGCTACGTTTGCGTGATGCCACTCGCTCGAGCCGCGACGCTCTTCTTCCTCTGCGTCACTCTCGCGTCGGGATGCAGTGAGGCCTCACCGGGCTCGGACGCCGGGCGCGACGCGGGGCTCGACGCCGGGCAGGACGCGGGACCCGCCCCGGGAGTTCCTTGCTCGGAGCCGGCGCCCGGGCCCTGCTTCGGGGCCGGGACCTCGTCCGACCCGTGCCTGACCCAACGCGCGGAGTGCGTCGACGACTTCTGGCGCTGCACGTCCGCCGAGCAGCACTTCGAGAACACCGGCACGTTCTGCGAGACCCAGCCCGCGCCTTCCGACGGCGGGCTCTGAGCGTGACGACTGGTCTGGACTCGCGATGAGCGATCGGGACTTCGCACGGTTGGCTCGAGCGAGTGTTCGTCGCTACGCGGTCGAGCAGGACGAGGCGTGGCACGTCGAGGCGCACGAGGTGGCGACCGCGCTCCTGGCGGAGATCGAGGGCGCAGAGGCCCCGCGCCCCGGGCGAGCGCTCGCGTGGGCGCGTCGACTGGCCCTGCTTCCGCCCGGTGAGCCGGGCGCCACGAGCCTCCGACGCACCCTGTTCGAGTGGGCGTGCGATGTGTTCGACGCGTGGCCCGAACACGCTTGGCCCGATTGCGACGTGCGCCCAGGTCGCCTGGCGATGGACGCTTTGGGTCGCCTCTCGGTCGTCAGGTCGGTCGCGGAGCCGCCGAACGCGAGGTGGCGGCGCGAGCAGCGCGGCTACGACGCCCTGGCGGTCGACACCTCGACGGGATGGTGGACCTGTTTGCCCCTCGATGGCGGCGCGCTCCTGCTGCCCCGGACGAGGATGCTGGTGGTCGGAGACCCCTCGGAGCTGCAGCTCGAGACGCTGCTCGAGCACACCGCGCCCCGCCTGCGCGACGAGACCGCGGCGTGGCTCTCCGCGCTCCGGTGAGCGCGTCAGCCTCGGGCGCCGAGCGCCTCGCGCGCCTCGTCGATGTTGTCGCGCATCATCGACGGGTCAGCGCCGTGGGCGAGCGCCCGCTCGTACCACTCGATCGCCACGGCGTACTCACCGAGGAAGTAGCAGGCTGCGCCGACCTGCGAGTAGGCGTCGCCGCGGCGCTCGGGGAACTGTTCGGCGACCGCGAGGTAGGCGCGCCGCGACTCGTCGAAGCGTCGGTCCAGCAATGGAAGTCCACGGGACATGCGACATGCGAAGGTCTGGGTCCTGGCGGCGCTGCTCGTGGCTGGATGCGCGAGCGCACCCGCCAGCCCGTGCGACGAGATGTGCGATGGCACCGTCCGCTGCATCGCGGGGAACGAGGCGTGCGGTGCGGAGGGCTTCTCCGGTGACGGCGCGTTCGCCGCGGACTGCGTGCGGCTCTGCGAGGCCGCGGGCACCGGGCTCGACGCCTCGCAGGAAACGGACACGCTCGCGTGCCTCGACTGCTTGCGCGCGGGGACCGACTTCGCCTCGTGCAACGGGGAGACCGCGCTCGACGCGGTCTGCCACGACGTCTGCCGAACCGACGCGGCGGCCGCGTTTTGCAACACGTTCGGGCCCGCGAACTTCGACGCGCAGCCGGGCATCGAGTGCCTGCGCCGATGACGCCCTGACGCAGCGGCGCGGCGAACGATGATCGGACCGGGCACGCTCGAGCGAACGCGCGTCGACCTCTTCGCCTGGCTCCGAGGCGTGGCCGTCGGCCTCTCGCGCCGGCTCACGGTCGTGCGCTGCGTGGTCCTCTTCGTGGTCCTGGCGCTGACGAACGTCGTCCAGAGCGTGGTGTACTTCGAGGTGGCCTCCCCCGGGAGGCTCTCCCCCGTCGCGATCGGTGGGCGCGGCCTGGGTCTGCTCCTCTCGCCGTTCGCGCTCGGCGTCGCCGCAGCGCTGGCGAGGCGGCGCTTCCGCGCCTCGACGGACTCTGCCTCCGACGCCGGGAGGGGGTGAGCCTCGTGGGTCAGCGCGGCGGCGCGGCGCCGTGGGACAGCCGCAACATCGCTCGGAGCGCCCGCTCGATGGGCGGCGCATCCGTCAGACAGAACGGCCAAGCCACCTGGAGGACGCCAGTCTGGCCCGAGGCGATCGGCGCGACCCGTCGCAGCGCCTCCGCCTCCGGGCTGTGCTGTCCCCGCTGCGCGTCGACGCGCTTCGAGAGCGAGAGCGCCTCCTCGAGCGGAACGAAGTCCTCGCCCGGATCCGCCGCCACTCGCAGCACGGTCGCGGTGTCTCGCTCACGCCCGTGAGGCCCGCGCAGTGGAGCGGGGCGAATGACGGTCGCCCACAGGAGCGTCACGGTGAGCCGCCCGACCCGGCCCCTGAGAGGGGCGAGGAGGCCATCGTGATCGGGACGCAGGCCGAGTTGCCGTGCGAGCGTGGTCGTTCGCTCCCGGGTCCGAGCCGCATCTCGCTTCGCCCGGGTTGCGCCCCATGCGGCCAGGCGAGTGAGCGCGAGCGCGAGGGCGCCGAGCGAGAGGACGAGGCACAGCCCGACGCCGGCCAGCGCCGCCACGTGCTCCGTCATGGCGCCTCGCCGTCCCGGTCGGGCGGGTCTTCGAAGATGTCGGTCCAGAGCTCGACTCTGTGCGCGAGGTACGCGTCGTCGGCGCTGAAGGTGACGCGGCCCCGCACCTCGGCGAAGGAGAACGCCACCTGCTCGCCGGAGAGGTCGGCGCCGAGCGTCGATGCTCGGAGCAGGACCAGCGAGCCATCCGCTTCGGCCAGCCCGACGTGGAAGCGTCGCATGATGTCGTCGCAGCTCGCGTCGCCATCGAGGGCGGACCGGAACCCGTCGGCGACCTCCCGGGTGGCTCGGACGAGGCCGTAGATCCGGGCCCCGTCGGGTCTCGCCGCGAGCAAGAACGCCAGCCAGTCTCGGCCCGAGCGCTCTCGCACCGTCGCCGTCACCGGGCCGTCGTACCAGTCGTGGTGCTCGACGTCGGCGCCAGCGAGGTCCACGCGGGATAGGGGATTCGGCAATGTGGCTGGCACTCTAGCATGTGCGGGCTCGCGTCCCCGCGTCTCGAAGGGGGGGCGTCACGAGATGGGTGGTGATGCGCGGGGTGGACCGGTTCGTAGGTAGTAGAGCGTGGCGACCACGCGAGGGTGGTCGGAAAGGAGACGTGAGCATGAGCGAGCAGCGTTTCGGGGAGAGCTATCGGGGGACGGCGCCGGAGAACTATCAGAAATTCTTCGTGCCCATGATCGGCGCGCCCGTCGCGGACGACCTGGTCGAGCGAGCTGGGCTGGCGCCTGGGGAGCGGGTCCTGGACGTCGCCTGCGGAACGGGGGTGGTCACGCGCCTGGCCGCGGAGAAGGTCGGCCCCGACGGGCGGGTGGCCGGGCTGGACGTAAACGCTGGCATGCTCGAGGTCGCACGGCGTGCGACCCCGCCCGGGTTGTCCATCGACTGGTACGAGGCCGCCGCCGAGTCGATTCCCCTGTCGGATGAATCCTACGATGTCGTGCTCTGCGCGATGGGGTTGCAGTTCATGACGAAACGGCTGGATGCGCTGCGCGAGATGCGGCGCATCCTCGTGGAGGGAGGACGGGCCCTCTTCGAGCTCCCGGGGCCGACCCCGAGGGGGTTCGAGCTGATGGCGGACACGCTGACCCGGCACGTGGGCGCGAAGGCGGCTGGCTTCGTGCAGATCGTCTTCTCGCTGCACGACACGGACGACCTGGAGCAGCTCGTGACGAGCGCTGGCTTCCGGGAGGTTCGCGCCACCTCCGAGCTGCGTCGCTTTCCTCTGCCGCCCCCGGCGAAGCTCCTCTGGGGGTACGTGAGCAGCACGCCCCTCGCGGCCGCGGTGGCGTCGGCCACGCCCGAGCAGCGAGCCGCGCTCGAGGGCGAGTTCTGCGCGCGATGGACGGACCTCCCCGCGCAGGCGCAGTCGTCGCTCGAAGTGCGCATGACCACGGTCGAGGCGGTGAAGTGAAGACAGCTCAGGGCTCGCGGCGGAAGCGCTTCTTCACCCCGCGCACGGCCTCTCCGAACGCCGGGTCGCGGTGGGGCGCCGCGAGGGCCCACGGGCTGAGCTGCATGGCGAAGGTGCTCTCGAGCTGCATCCAGCGCTCGCCGACCCCGAGGCGGCTCGGCGCGTCGCCCTCGCGGTCCAGCTCGCGCTCGATCGCGCGGTCGGGCACGCCGTGCGGGGTGTGGGGCGGGGTGAGGAAGAGGCCGCCGCGCCCGAAGACCTGGTCTCGGTCGGGGCCGGTGAGGATGCCGTTCAGCTCGGTCGCCGCGTTCTTGTGGAAGTAGGGCGGCCGGAAGGTCTCCTCGGTGACGTCCCACCGCTTCGGGAAGGCGACGAAGTCGGCCGCGTTCTCGCCGGGGTGATCCAGAGGCGCGCTCAGGACCGTGAAGAGCGAAGGGTCGGGGTGGTCGCGATCGATGGCGCCCACGGGGACGAACATCTCGAGGTCGTAGCGGTAGGGCGTCAGGTTGCCGTGCCACGCGACGACGTCGAAGGGGCTGCCTTCGCGCTCGGCGTGATGGAGGGCGCCGCCGTGCTTGGCGACGATCTCGAAGGGCGCGTCGTCCTCCTCGAAGGCGGCGACGGGCGCCTCGAAGTGACGGGCGTCGGTCACGGCGTTGGCGCCGATCACGCCGCGCTCGGGGAGCTCGAAGTGGCGGGCGTAGACCTCGAAGACGTAGCCGCGCGACGGAGCCTCCACGTCGACGGCGAAGGTGACGGCGCGGGGCAGGATGGCCAGCTCGCCGGGAGAGAGCGAGAAGTGGCCGAGCTCGGTGCGGACGTGGAGCGCGCCGGTGTCCGGCAGCAGCAAGAGGTCTCCGTCGTGGTCGACGAACGCGCGGCGGTCCATCGAGCGGGTGGCCGCGTACTGGTGGGCCGCGAAGCCACGCCGCGTGGCCGGGTCGCCCGCGCCGCCGTAGGTCGCCATGCCGTCCACGAAGTCGTGCTCGGCCTCGATGGCGCGAGGCCTCCAACCGCGCAGGGCGATCTCGGGGCGCGCCTCGAGGTAGCTGAGGTTCCAGGTGGGGTGGGCGTAGGCGCGCCACGGGCCGACGCAGGTGGACGGGCGGATGCGGTAGGTCCAGACGCGCTTGTTCTTCGCGCGCGGCACGGTGAAGGACGTGCCGTTGATCTGCTCGGCGTAGAGGCCGTACTTCGGCGCCCGCGGGTTGTTGCGATCACGCGGGAGCGCGCCGTCGAGGGCCTCGGACTCGTGCATGGCTCCGAACCCGCGGATCATTCGTCGTCCTCCTCGTTCTCGTCGTCGCGTCCGAAGGGCAGCGGCGCGCTGAGCGCGTCCTTGCCGCGCACGAAGTCGAAGCGGTCTCGGGTCAGGCAGTAGCTCGGGCCGCCCAGGCGACCGACGGTGCGGAGCGCGTCCTGATCCACGTGCCAGCGATCGTTGGCGAGGCCGTCCGCGAGCCAGACGTGCACGACCTCGGCGATGACGAGGTTGCCGGCCATGGGCTTGCCCGGGTTGGTGCGCACGATCTGGAGGGTACGGCACTCGAAGGCGACGGGGGCCTCCAGCAAGCGCGGCGGCTTCACGACCTTGCTCGGCGCGGCGGTCAGACCGACCATCTCGAGCTCGCTCTCGCCGTAGGGCAGGTCCTCCGCGCACGCGGCCATCTCGCGGAAGTACGACTCGACCGCGACGTGCACCACCATCTCGCCCGTGCCGCCCTCGGCCGGCGGGGCGACGTTGCGCAGGGTGTCCTTGTCGCCGTCCTTCATCGTCAGCGGCGAGAAGACGAGGACCATCGGGTCGGCGCCCACGCCGTTGAAGAAGGAGAACGGCGCGAGGTTCACCTCGCCCGCGGGCGAGAGGCTGGAGACGAAGGCGATGGGCCGCGGCGTGACGCAGCCCGCCAGGATCTTGTAGCGGTCGGAGGCGCTCAGCGAGCGAGGGTCGACGTCCATGGCGCCAACCCTGGGGTCCCGGCCCGCGTTTGTCACTGGCTCCGTGAGATGCGCCTGGCGCCCTTCGCCGCGAGCCAGTCCGCCGCGCGGTCGACGACGCTCCCGAGGAGGATCACGTCCTCGCCCTCGACCGTGGCCCCGCAGCCGAGCGCCTTCTTCATCTCGGCCGCGAGCGCCTCGCGGTGCGCCTCGGGCAGGCCGCTGACGCGCGTGGCGGTCTTGCCGCCGCGCCCCTTCTTCTCGCGCCGCACGGTCACCTTTTGATCGAAGCGCAGCGGATCGAAGGGCGGCGTCGCGTCGCGCTCGTCCGCCTCGGGTGTGTCGACCGCAGGCGCGCTCGGGAGCTCCAGCCCTCCACCCAGCGCGGCGAACGGGTTGTGCTTCAGCGCGTCGGCCCCGCCCGTCTCCACGCCGCGATCCTTCTTGCTTTTCTTCCCCATGGTCGACGCTCAGCATGCCATCGTCGGCCCCGATGGCGAGCGAAGCCCGAGCTTGGCGCTGGCTGCTGCTGCTCATGCCCGTGGCGCTCCTCCACCGCGCCGCGTACGGCATGGCGCGCGTCGGCGCGGCATACGCGCCGCTGGAGCACGGGCGGGACTGGGAGCTCGACCGCGTCGCCCTGTCGCTCGCCAGCCACGCCCACTGGGTCGGCTACCTGCTCACGGCGGCGCTGTGCTGGAGGCTGCCGCCCAAGCTCGTGCTCTGTCTCGGCGCCGCGATCTTCCTCGCGGGAGCGGGGGTCCTCGCCGCCTCCCCCGAGCTCGCGCAGGTCGGCTTGGTGGTGATCGAGCTGGGCCACGCCGTCACCGCGCTCTCGTTCTGGTTGGTGCTCGCGCGCATGTTCGGCGCGGGGGAGCGGCACCTCTGCAGCGTCGCGTTCGTCGGGCTCGTGCTGGCGTACACGCTCGGCACCGTCGTTGGAAACACGGCCCTCGAGCTGGCGCATCGCTACGTGACCCGGTCCGGCTGGGTGGTCCTGGTCGCCGCCGCCGCGGCGGCGGTGGCCGTGTTCGCGTGGGCCGCGTGCAGCTCTCCGCGGGAGCGCGTCAGCCTCGTGGGGGCCAGGCCCGTCCTGCTGCGCGCGGGCGTGGCCACCGTGGTGTGGTCGGGCGTGGCCCTGGTCGGGCTGGTCAGCGTGAGCTACGTGGAGCTCGCCGAGGCGTCCACGACCGGCGTCATGATCGCCGCCGTCTCGTCCTCGCTCGCGACGCTCGCGGCTCCGATCGGCCTCTACTTGCTGCATCGCCGACAGGCGGCGATCTCGACCCTTCAGCTCGTCGCGCTCGCGGTGCTGCTCCTCGGCCTCGGCGCCGCGGCGAGTCGGTGGGGCGGCGGGGCGGTGGGAGTCGTGGGCGTCGCCCTGTGGGGAGGGGCGGCGGTCGTCGTGAAGCCCCTGCTCGCCGCGTGGCTGACGTTCGGCGCGCCGACGCGGTGGGCCGCGATCGGGCTCGCCGCGAAGCGCTGCGTCGGGGCGCTGCTGGCGTACCTCCTGGCGGCGGCGCCGCCCGGCGTGACCCTCTACGGGGCCGCGTCGGGCGTCGGGTTGGCGCTCGCGCTCACGCTGCTCGCGACGGCGCGGTCCCTCGACGCCAAGCTCGGCCCGCCGGACGTCGACGCGCCGCGCTCGTTCTGAGGTCAGCTCGGAGCCGTCGCCCACGTGACGGAGTGCGCGCAGTCCGCGTCACCCTCGTCGACGCACGTGAGCTGCGCGACCTCGACCCCATCGAGACCCATCGCGCCGTAGATGATGAGGTCGCTGAAGGTGCAGAGGTCGCAGATGAACGGGTGATGGCTGGTCCAGTCGGTGTAGCGCACGATCGAGCGGCCCGGCTCGGGCAACTCGACCTCCACGCGCCCGGTGTCGAAGTGGGCGCCCCAGAGCCGCGGCGCCAGGGCCCGATGCAGCTTGGGCGAGGCGATGCGTCGGAGGAGCATCCGGTGGACCAGCGTGAACGACCTCTCGAGCGCCTCGGTCCCGCCCTCGCGCGCCAGCCGCCGCGCGCCTTCGCGCCCGAGGTCGCGCACGATCTCGTCGCAGAAGCCGTGGAACATCGACGCGGGGTACCATCGCGACGACAGGATCCCGAGGGCGGGCAGCTCGCGGTGAATCCGCTCGCCGTCGGTCTCCAGGGAGCGCGCGAGGCGTTGCATGCGCTCGGCGGGCTCGTGCTCCTGCATCCGGAGCAAGATCTGACGCACGGCGGCGCCCTCGATCCGCCCGGAGGGTTCACCGCCCGCACCCATCGGACAGACGGTAGCAGCTGGTCCTCAGCTCGGCGCGCCGCGGGGAGCTCGGAGCGGGTGTCGACGCGTCTCGGGCTCGCTCGAGCTACGGCGACGCCGCTCGTGCTTCGCGCGCGTGCGGCGGCGTGCCATCGTGAGCGCCGATGGTGAAGCGCAGGCGACGGTGGATGGCGCTGCTCGGCCTCGGGCTGTTCGCTTCGGCGGCGGCGACGACCTACCTTTCGGACCTCGCGCACTTCGCTCAGCGGGACTTGCTCTCCGCGACTCGGTCCGGGATCCCGCGAGGCTGGCTCGACGCGGCGCCCCTCCTCGGCCTCGTGATCGCCGTGGCGCTCGGCTGGCGTTGGCGCCCACGCTGGGCGCTCGTGGTCGGCGTGGCCGTCGTGCTCGGCAGCGCGGGCGTGTTCGTCGCGGATCCCACCAGCGCGAGTCTCGCGGGCGCCGCCGCGAGGCTGAGCTACTCCATGCTCGGCTTCGCCGCCGTGACGAGCGCCGCTCGATGGTACGCGCCCGACGAGCCCCTCCGCTTCGTGACGTGTCTGGTGCTGCTCGCCTGGGCGCTGTCCGCCGGCGGGGTCGGCGGTCGGCTCCTGAGCGGCGTGTTGGAGGAGACGCCCGACTGGCTCCCGCTCGCGCTGGCGGGGTACGCGACGCTCTGCTGCGTCGGGTGGGCACTCGTCGCGCCCGTCGGCGAGGGCGCCTCGGTGCTCCCGCAGTCGCCGATCGGTCCGTACGCGCGTGGCGCCTCGGCGTGCGTTCTCCTGACCTCGGTGACCTTGCTCGACTCGCTGCCGGACTACGACCTGTGGGGTCTGGACGCGCGCAGCACGATGCCCGGCGTCGCGCTGGTCTCCGGCGCGACGTTGGCGGGGGCGCTGCTCTTCCTCGCGACGCTGGCGTGGCTACGACGGCGCGGCACCACGCCCTCGCTCATCCGGTGGGCCGCGGGCGCGGCCCTCGCCGCCACGTGCGGGTGGCTGGCCATCGAGCTGACCTCGCTTCCCGGCGGCCCGGACATGCGCGCCCCTGTTGACTACGACCCTGCCGAGCTCCCGCCGCTCCTCGGGCTCGGGCATCTCGCGAAGGGCTGGGCCGCGACCGCGCTGTCGCCCCTGCTCGCCTCCTGGGTCTTGATCGGTACGGAACGACGCCACGGCGCGGCGGCGCTCGGCCTCGCGCTGCTCGGGCCCGCGGCGCTCTGGATCGTCTGGACCGACGTGAGTCACGCCGAGTGGCTCCGGTTCCTGGTGGCCGGGCTGGCCGCCGTGGTCGCCCTCGTGCTCCTCGCGGCGTCCGGCGCCCTCGAGAGCAGCTTCGGCCCGCGCGCGCGAGACGAGCCCCGCTCGTTCTGAGCCAGGCGAGCGCTGCGCGAGGACGATCCGTTTCGTTCACCACGCGAGAATGACGACTGAACAGGATCGTCCCCCTCCCGCGTTGCCCGACAGGTTTCGTTCACCACGCGAGAATGACGAACGAATAGGATCGTCCCCCTCGCCCGCGTTGCCCGACAGGTTTCGTTCACCACGCGAGAATGACGAATGAATAGGATCGTCCCCGCCGCCCGCGCTGCCCGACACGGATGCGGATGCGGAGGCGGAAGCGGAAGCGGAAGCGGAGGCGGTCGCGGAAGCGGAGGCGGAGGCGGAAGCGGAGGCGGAAGCGGAGGCGGTCGCGGAGGCGGAAGCGGACACGGACACGGACGCGGTGGCGAACGCCAACGAAGGTCCAAACGCCTTGGGACCCCACGCCGCGGTCGCAGCGAGCCACCGCGGGTCCCGGGCCAGCGCTCGGGCCCCGCGGCTTCTCGCCTATCGCTCGCAGGCCTCGACCAGCGCACCCACCGCGGCGTCCAGCTCCAGCACGGGCTCCCCGACCAGCCCCCGCACCGCGACTCTCCGCGCGCGCTGCTCGCGCTCGCCGACGACGGCGACGAAGGGCACCGCCAGGGCGTGCGCGTCCCGGACTCGCCGCGACAGGCTCTCCGCCCGCGGATCGAGCCTCGCCCTGAGGCCCCGCGCCGTCAGCTGCGCGTGCACTTCTCTCGCGTACGGCAGCGAGGCGTCCGAGACCGGGAGCACCACCGCTTGCTCGGGCGCGAGCCACGGCGGCAGGCGCCCCTCGTGGTGCTCGAGCAGGACGCCGAGGAAGCGCTCCAGGCTGCCGAGCATCGCCCGGTGCAGCATGGCGGGGACCCGCCGCGCCCCGTCTTCGTCGGCGTACCAGACGCCGAAGCGCGCCGGGAGCACGAGGTCGAGCTGGATCGTGCCGCACTGCCACGCGCGACCGAGGCGGTCCTCGAGCGCGAGCTCGATCTTCGGTCCGTAGAACGCTCCCTCTCCCGGGTGCACGACGTGCTCACGCTCGCCGAGGGCGGCGCGCAGGGCGGCCTCGGCGCGATCCCACGCCTCGTCAGAGCCCGCGCGCTCCGCGGGGCGCGTCGAGAAGGCGAGCTGCACGCGGTCGAAGCCCACGCTGCGGTAGAACGCGGCGAGCGAGTCGAGGAACCGCGCGACCTCCGCCGCGACGTCGCGCTCCGGCAGCATGATGTGGCCGTCGTCCTGCGTGAACTGGCGCAGCCGGAACAGGCCGTGGAGCGAGCCGCTCGGCTCGTTCCTGTGGACGAGCCCCAGCTCCGCGTAGCGCAGGGGCAGGTCTCGCCACGAGAGGCTGCGCCGCGCGGCCAGCGCCAGGTGGCCCGGGCAGCTCACCGGCTTGAGCGCGTCCTCGCCCGAGACGAAGAGGCCGTCCCGGAAGTGCGCCCAGTGGCCGCTCCGCTCCCAGACCTCCCGACGCATGAGCTGCGGCGTGCGCACCTCCTCGAAGCCCTCCTCCCGGAGCCGCTGCCGCACCGCCGCCTCGAGCGCGCGGTAGGCGGCCCAGCCGCGCGGGTGCCAGTAGGCCATGCCCGGCGCCTCGGGCGCGAAGTGGAAGAGGTCGAGGCGCTCGCCGAGCGCGCGATGATCGGATTCGTCGAAGGACATGTCGGTCTCCTTGGAAGCCGGACGCCCGGCGGAGACCGCGATCACGCGAGCCCCGTCCGGGGCTCCGGCGGGGCTCGTGGTCAGTGGGATGAGACGCTCAGCGCGCGCGCACGACCAGGCCTCCGCAGGAGCGGAGAGCGGTGGTCGTGGTGGTGACGCGAGAGACGATCACGCCCTGAACGTGAGCCGCGTGGCGCAGGGCGTCAAGGCGCGATCTCGTACGCGCCGAGGGTCGGAGGATCCGCGTAGCAAGCGCCGCTGCGGTCCCCCGCGAGCGTCTCCGCGCGACCCGCGCCCTGCGCCGGGCTCCCGGGCATCAGGCGGTAGTCGCCGCCGGCGCGATCGATCATCTGCGGATCCATCTGGATGATCGCCCCCGTCTCCGGCGGGATGCCATCCGAGAAGGTGGGGCCGGACCAGGAGGCGTCTTCGTCGAGCGCGAACCACAGGTTGTTGGCGAACGTGAAGGTCTCCGGAGACGTGCCCCCGCCGACGTTGACCCAGGTCCGGAGGTCGGCCGTGTTCAGCACGATGATGTTGTTCGCGAACACTCCGTCCCGCGACGGCACGAAGCGCGCGTCGGTCGACTCCTGAAGGATGCGCGCGATCCAGGTCTGCGGCTCGACGATCGTGTTGTGGACGAACGAACACGCGTCGCAGCCGACGTAGGCGATGGACGCGCCGCTCATCCCGCCCACGCGGACGAAGACGTTGGACTGCACGCGGATGCGCGCCGCCTCGTGCGGGGCGTCGTCGGGGCGGAAGAAGGCGAGGCCGGTCGAGCCGCCCGCGTTCACCGCGCGGCCGGGGATGTCCTCGAAGAGGTTGCCGTGGATGAGCGTGTCGGCGCTGCCGCCCTTGGCCTGCACGCCGTTCTGCACGACGTCGTGCACGTGGTTGCCGGTGATGACGCCGCGGTGGCAGCCGACCATGTCCACCGCTTCACCGCGGTCACAGCCGCTGATCTCGTTGCCGATGAGCCAGAAGTCGTCGACGCCGCTCATCTTGATGCAATCGTTGTTGCCGCCGCTGCCCGCGTCGCGCACGGTCAGGTTGCGCAGGACGAGGTGGTGCGCGGGGGTGCTGTAGTCGCCGCCGTCGTCGAGGTTCATGCCGTGCACCATGGCGTCGGCGATGGTGAAGCCCTCGATGACGACCCACGCCGCGTCCTGCATCGCCCAGCCCGTTCCGCTCGACGCGTCGATGGTCACGTCGCCGTCCGCGACGAACGCGATCGGCGCGCCCTCCTCGCCCTGGACGGTGCCGAGGTTCTGCGCGGGGTAGGTGCCCGCGGCGACGCGCACCTCGGTGCCCGGCGTGGCCATGCGCGCGGCCGCGCCGATGGTCTGGAGCGGCGCGCCCGCCGAGCCGTCGTTGCCGTCGTCGCCGTCGGTCGCGACGTGGAGCGTGCGGGCGTAGGTCACGCCGACGTCGAACGCGGGGGGCGGCGCGCAGGCCGGCGTGGGCATGCCCCCGTCGGGGCTCGACGCGTCCGGGTCGTCGCCTCCGTCGGGGGGCGGGTCGCTCGCGTCGACGCGGCCGCCGTCGATCGGCGCCGCGCCGTCCGGGCGTGGGCCCGCGTCCGCTTGCTCGCCGCCATCGCATCCCCACGCCGCCATCGCGGCGAGCGCCACCCAGGTCAGTCTGCCCATGGGGGCATGGTACCCCGCCAGCGCGCTGTGTGGGTGTCGGGGGGCATGCTCTCGCTCACGCGAGGAGGTGCGGGCGGCTCGAACGCGGGGCTCGTGCGGGCCGATGGAACGCGGTATCCCTCGGTCGTGGAGCAGCGAACCCTCGAGCCGAAGGACGAGCGCGGGCCGTGGCGCTGGGTCGTGATCGGCTGCGGCGCGCTGTTCCTCGGCGGGCTCTGCCTCGTGCCCGCCGTCGCGACGTGGCTCTTCTTCGAGCGGGACGCGGTCGACGAGGACGCGCCGCCGCCCGTCGTCTCCCCGGCGCCGACGCCTCCGATCGTGCCCGCGCCGCCCTCACCCACGCCGCCCTCACCCACGCCGCCCTCACCGACGCCGCCCACGCCGCCCTCACCGACGCCGCCGACGCCCAACGTCCCGCCGCCTCCGGCGACCGAGGCGCCGCGTCACGTCGAGGCGCGGGTGACCGAGTCGACGGGGCTCGGCTCGGTGCCCGTGGGCGCGACGTGCAGCTTCGACGTCACGCGGGAGGCGCTCGCGGACGGGACGTTCTGGTGCAACGCGCAGGTGCGCTGCGCGGGGCAGCTGCTCTATGGCGGACCCAGCGCGGGGTTCTTCGACTGCACGCTCTATGAAGGCGCGGAGCGGCACGTGGTCGGTGAGGACGCGAACACCACGAGCGTGGACCGTGACAGCGCGATGTCCTTGAACACCCTGACGCACACCCTGGTCGTGCGGGATGATCCGACCGGCAATCTCGGCGCGTTCACCGTGCGGGCCGAGGTCACCTCCGTTCGCTGACTCCACGTCAGCCCCATCGGGCGCCCGGGCGTCGTCAGGAGCCCCAGCGCTCGACGAGCCCGAGCACGCGATCGCGGAACGCGGCCTCGTGGTGCCGAGCGAACTCCTTCCAGGTGCACAGGGTCTTCGGATCCTCGACCCGGTCGACGAAGAGCTTGCCGTCGAGGTGGTCGCACTCGTGCTGGTAGGTCCCGGCGGTCACGCCCCGGACGACGACGTCGATCGGCTCGCCGTAGCGGTCGAAGGCCTCGACCTTCAGCTCCGCGTGGCGCCGCACCACGCCCCGCAGATCGGGCACGCTCAGGCAGCCCTCGTAGTTCTCGAAGGTCTCGTCCGAGAGCGGCGTCAGCCGTGGGTTCACGAGCACGGTGAGCGGGATGTTGGGCTTGTACGGATAGCGCGGGTTGTCCTTCACCTCGAGCGCGCAGATCCGCAAGGGCACGTGCACCTGGTTGGCCGCGAGGCCGGCGCCGGAGGCGTCCCGCATCGTCTCGACGAGGTCGTCGATGAAGGTCTGCACCTCCTGCGACTGGAGCTGCTGCGGGGTCACCTCCGCGGCTGGCTCGCGGAGGATGGGGTTCCCGATCTGGGCGATCTTGAGGAGGGTCATGGGGTCTCCGGAAGCGCGCGGTTCGAGGAGGCTGCGAGGCGCGCCACCGCGCTGCGTTGCACCGCGTGCAGGTGCACGCCGGGGCGCGCGCGCTTCATCAGGGCGATGGCGTCGTCGACGTCGGCCGCGAGGCCGCGCCGGATGATGAGGGCGGCGGCGAAGGTGGCGCTCCGGCCGTGTCCCATCGCGCAGTGCACGAAGATCGGGCCCGCCTCCTCCGCCAGCTCGTCCACGAGCGCGCGGAGCTCGGCCTCGGTGGGCGCGGCGGTGTCGAGGGTGGGCACGCAGACGTAGCGGTCCACCTTGGCGGTCCACGCGGAGCGCGGGAACTCGCTCGTCAGGTCGACCACGAGCCGCGCGTCCGCGGGGAGCTCGCGCGCGCTGATCGGACGGCGGCCGACGAGGATCCCGGGGGCGACCTCGTCGTGGGGGCGCTCGCCGAGGAGCCGCCCCTTCAGCTGCCAGAGCGTCCACGCGACGACGAGGTAGGGGAGCACGAGCAGGAGGCGCCAGGTCGTCAGGCGCCCGAGCTGCGCGTCCTTGCCGAACACGGCGGGGCCGAGCCCGAGGTAGCCGCAGCCGACGTAGAAGACGCTGACGCCGGGCCACGCGAGCGCCCACGCGAAGCTTCCGTAGACGGGCCCCGCGGCCATGAGCGCGACGCCGAGCGCCATCTGGAGGAGGCCGAAACGCATGACTTCTCGCGGAAGATAACCCCGCGATCAGCCGACCGCCGCCTCGACGTCGGCCGCGCGCTTCGGGATGTCGCTTGTGAGGACCTCGGCGCCGGTCTCCGTCACCAGCACGTCGTCTTCGATCCGGATGCCGCGCACGTCGGAGAAGCGGGCCAGGGCGTCGCGGTTCAGGCGATCCCCGGCGACCGAGACGCGCGCCTCGTCCTCGAGGATGGCCGGCACCTGGTAGAAGCCGGGCTCGATCGTCACGGCCATGCCCGCCTCGAGGTCGCGGTCGAGCCGCAGGTACGCGAGCCCGAACTGCTCGCTCCGGCTCCGGCCCGGGGCGTAGCCCGCGCGGTCGCCCAGGTCCTCCATGTCGTGCACGTCGAGCCCGATCAGGTGGCCGACGCCGTGCGGGAAGAAGAGCGCGTGCACGCCGTCCGCGACCAGCTCGTCCGGATCGCCGCGCAGGACGTCGAGCTCCACCAGGCCGCTCGCGAGCGCGCGCGCCGCCGCGAGGTGCACGTCGCGGTAACGCACCCCGGGCGCCACCTTCGCGATGGCGGCCTCCTGCGCCGCGAGCACGATCTCGTACATCACGCGCTGGGTGTCCGAGAACGTCCCGTTGACGGGCCAGGTGCGCGTCACGTCGCCCGCCCAGCCGCCGGAGGACTCGGCGCCCACGTCGGCGAGCAGGAGGTCTCCGTCCGCGAGCGTGTGGTGGTAGACGTCGTTGTGCAGGATCTCGCCGTGCACGGTGACGATCGGGCCGTAGGCCGCGCTCAGGTCGCGCCGGGAGAATTCGTGGATCATCGCCGCCCGCACCTCGGCCTCCCGGACGCCGGGCCGGGTCGCCTTCATGCCCGCGAGGTGCGCGGCCCGGGTCGCCTCGGCCGCCTCGCGCAGGCCCACCACCGCGGCCTCGTCGTGCACGAGCCGGAGCGCGATCAGGGCGTCGATCACCCGCTCGTCGGCCTCGGTCCGGGTGGCGAGCGGTCGCCCCAGCGCGCGCTCTTGGGCCGCGCGGCCGCGCGCGTCGACGGTGGGGATGGTCCCGGTCGGAGTCGCATCACCGCCTTCGAGCGACGGAAGCTCCGTCAGCGGTCGCACCGCGCAGCCCACCGCCTCGCCGATCTCGGCGTAGGAGGAGAGGGCGCCGTGCCACAGCGCGTCGGCGGGGTCGTGGGGCGGCACGAAGAGGGTGCTCTGCTCGCCCTCGACGAGCAGCATCGCCTCGGGGATGGGCAGGCCCACCAGGTAGAGGAAGTGGCTCGACGCGCGGAAGGGGTAGGTCGCGGCGGGGTAGTTGCGTGCGCGGGGCTCGCCCGCGGCGAGGAGCGCGCGCGTCCCATCCAGGCGCTGCGCGAGCCGCGCGCGGCGCGCCTTCACCGCCGCCGTGGGGGCCATCGAGAGCTGCATGCCCGGACTGTAGTGTCCGGGACCCGGGGTCGCCCGCGGCGCGTGTGACAGCGCACGGGCCGGAAATCGTCGTTCCTCGAGGCGGTGGCGGGGTACCATCCGCGGCGATGAGCGAGGCGGCCCAAACGGACCCGCTGATCGGCACGACGATCGCGGAGCGGTACCGGATCGAGGCGCCCCTCGGGGAGGGCGGCATCGGCCGCGTGTACCGGGCGCGTCACGAGACCCTCGGCCGCGCCGTCGCGCTCAAGGTCCTGCTCGCGCAGTACGAGAGCATCCCCGTCCTGAAGCAGCGCTTCGAGCGGGAGGCCAAGGCCCTCGCCGCGCTCTCGCACCCGAACATCGTCACCGTCACCGACTTCGGCGTCGAGGGCGACATGCCCTACCTCGTGATGGAGCTGCTCGAGGGGGTGGATCTGTCCGGGCTCGTGCACGGCCCGCCGCTCGAGCCCCAGCGCGCGCTCGAGATCGTGCGTCAGGCGCTCCGCGCGCTCGACTACGCGCACGCGCAGGGGCTCGTGCACCGCGACCTCAAGCCGCACAACGTCTTCGTGCGCGAGATGGGGGACGGGACCGATCACGTCGAAGTGCTCGACTTCGGCCTCGCGCGCTTCGTCGGCGACGCGGCCAAGCACTCCCCCAAGCTCACGCAGCAAGGCGCCTTGCTGGGTACGCCCGCCTACATGGCCCCCGAGCAGGCCTCCGGGATGGAGGCCGACGCGCGCGCGGACGTCTACGCGATGGGGTGCGTGCTCTTCGAGGCGCTCACCGGCCGCCGCGTCTTCGAGAGCAACGATCCGGGGCAGGTGCTCAAGGCGCATCTGCTCAGCCCGCCGCCGCGCATGAGCCAGGCGGATCCCGGGCTGGCCGTCGACGCGTCGCTCGAGCGCCTGGTCGCTCGCGCCCTGGCCAAGAGCGCGCCCGAGCGCTTCCAGAGCGCCAAGGAGATGCTCGACGCGCTCGACGCGCTGCCTCCCGACGCGGTGCGCCGCGTGGGCCCGCGCCCCGCGCGCTCCGCGCCCGTCAGCGGCGTCGCGCCGACGCAGGCGCCCGCCATCTCGGCGCCCACCGCGGCGGGCACGCCGAAGGCCCTCGAGCAGCGTCAACAGCAAGCGGCGAGCGAGGGGAGCATTCATCTCCCGCAGTCCCGCCTCCCGCTGATGGCCGGGCTGGGCTGCGGCGTGGTGCTGATCATGGGCCTGCTCGGCGGCGGCATCATGTGGGCGAGCGACGCGTTCTCGTCGGAGGAGCAGGGCGACACGCCGCCCGCGCCCGTGCCGGGCGTCCAACCGTCGCCCGTCGCGCCGCCCACGCCATCTGCGCCCGCGCGTCCGGCCGCG
>SHBB01000709.1 GCA_004213565.1 Sandaracinaceae bacterium | reverse complement strand
CGCGCTCGACTGCGCCGCGAGCGAGTTCCATGACGGCGACAGCTACACCTTCGACAAGAAGAAGGTCACGCCCGACGAGCTCGTCGACGTCTACGCGCGCTACTGCGACGCGTTCCCCATCGTCAGCATCGAGGACGGCCTCGGCGAGGACGACTGGAGCACCTGGAAGAAGCTCACCGAGAAGGTGGGCGACCGCGTGCAGCTGGTCGGAGACGACCTCTTCGTCACCAACGTCACGCGGCTCCAGCGCGGCATCGACGAGGGCGTCGGCAACGCCATCCTGATCAAGGTCAACCAGATCGGCACCGTCAGCGAGACCCTCGACGCCATCCGGCTCGGGGCCCAGCACGGCTACAGCTCGATCATCAGCCACCGCAGCGGCGAGACCGCGGACACCTTCATCGCCGACCTCGCGGTCGCCACCGGCGCCGGTCAGATCAAGACGGGCAGCGCGTCGCGCTCCGATCGCGTCGCGAAGTACAACCAGCTGCTCCGGATCGAGGAGGCGCTCTCCGGCGCCGCGCGCTACGCGAAGCGCACCACGCTCCGGGCGTGAGCCTCAGGCGCGGCGCGAGCGGATCACGTCCATGATCGGCTCGGCGCCCTCGGCGCGGTCGAAGGGCGTCATCCCGACGCCCCGCTTCTGCGCCGCGTCCATGACGCTCTGTCCATAGGGCAGGTCCGCGCCCCAGAGCGCCTTGACCACGTCGGGGCTCAGGGGCGCCAGCAGGTCCACGAGGGTCGCGGGCTCGATGGCCGGGAAGCTCGCGGCGTCGATCAGGACCATCGCGGGCGCGATCTGGGAGAGCCGCGACTCGAGCTGCGCCTGGTCCTCGGCCGGGACCGCGCTCATCACGGAGGGCCCCAGCGCGGCCTTGAGCTGCTCGGAGAGCTCACGCCCGCTCGAGAGCACGAACACGGGCAGCACCTCGTCGCTCACCACGAGGTTGCGGGTCCGCTCGTCGTGCCGGCTCGGCCGCTTCCGCGGCGCGCGCTCGGGCGCGATCGTGGCCAGCATCGCCTCGAGCTGACCCAGCATCATCGCCGTGTCCTCTTGCCCCACGCGCTCGACCAGGCGCGTCTTGAGCGGACCGCGGACGAGCGCGAGCACGTCGCGGTGCTCGGTGGGCAGCGTGCCGCCCGCGTCCTGGAGCGCCTCGAAGAACACCGTGGACGCGGTGGAGGGGTGCAGCACGCCCTCCAGCGTCTCGCGGATCAGTCGAATCTCGGGCGCTTCCCTCGGCATGCTCGCGACGCTCACGGTACCACGCGGCGTCGTCGGAGCCCGCAAAACGGGTGCGCGTCGGGGACGGCTCAGATGCGATCGAGGAAGCCGTCGTCGTACTGCCCGGCGCGCAGCGACTCGTGGTTGAGCGCCTTGCGGAGCAGGCGGATGTTCGTGACCAGCGGCGCCACGTGGATCTCGGCCAGGATGCGGTCGAGCATGAGGAGCGCGTCGTGACGGTTGGGGGCGTAGGTGGTGACCGTGGCCACCGTCGCCGCGTGCTCGGGCGAGACCCGCGTGCCCTGCCGGATGCCCGTCTCGATGCGCACCTTGCCTTGCGGCGCGGGCGGCCAGCGCGCGGACTCCACGCGGCTCTCGAAGGGGCGCCCCGTCTCGGGGTCGGAGGACGCCTCGATGCGCGCCTGGAGCGACGCGCCGGTCGCCTCCGCGCGGGTGACCTCGGCCGGCATGCTCTCGCCGACGGCGAGCCGGAGCTGCATCTCGACCAGGTCGAGCCCGGTGCACATCTCCGCCGTCGGGTGCTCGAGCTGGAGGCTCGGCGTGAACCCGACGAAGTAGAAGACGTCGTCCGCGTCGAGCACGAAGTGGCAGCTCGCGAGGCCACGGCATCCGAGGCGCGTGGTGATCTCGGCCGCGGCGTCCCAGATGGCGCCTCGCACCGCGTCGCGGTGATGCAGCTGGTTCAGCGCGGGGGCGGGCGACTCGCAGAGGAGGCGCTGGTGGCCCCGGCGCACGCTGACCTCGCGGTCGCAGAGCACGAGGGCCTGCTCGCCGTCGAAGATCACCTGCACCTCGATGTGCCGGGCCCGGTCGACGTAGCGCTCGAGGTACGCGCCGCGGTGCTCGGCCAGGGGCTCGAGGGCCTGCAGCGCCTCGTTCAGACCCGCGACGTCGGCCGCGATGGGGAGCTCCGGCGGCTCGCCGACGCCGCGCACCGGCTTGACCACCACGGCGTAGCCCAGGCGATCGACGTCGGGGAGCGCCTCGTTGGGCTCGAGGATCGGGCGCTCGCTGCCGTCGAGGAGCCGCACGCCGCACTCTCGCGCCACGGCGCGCACCGCGAGGCGATCACGCGCGGCCTCGAAGCGCTCGGCGGCCGGCCCGACGAAGACCAGCCCCTCCGACTCCACCGCCTGGGCGAACTCGGGCTCGTCGGCGAGCAGGCCGTAGCCGGGGTGCACCGCGTGCACGCCGGCGTCCTTGGCCGCCCGGACGAGGGCCTGGACGTCGCGGTAGCCCGACGCGTCCTCTCCGACGGTGACGTGCTCGTCACACGCCTCGACGTGCAGCGCGCCCTCCTCGGACGCGACGCTGACGCCGACGGTCTCGATGCCGAGGCGCCGGCAGGTGCGCGCCACGCGGGTGGCGACCTCGCCACGGTTCGCGATCAGGATGCGTTCGAACACTCGGTCTCCCGCGAAAGGCCGCAACCATAGCGCAGCTTGACCGCGCGGGAAGGGGGGGCATGGTTGGGCCGTGGCGGTTGTCGTACAGACGCGCGGCCTGAAGAACCCGGCCGTCCGCGGCCCCCAGGTCCGCGAGCGCGCCGCGCGCATGCTGACGGCGCTCCGCATGCCCGACGCGGAGCTGTCGGTGCTGCTCTGCGACGACGAGACCATTCACGCGCTCAACCGGGACTACCGCGACAAGGACCGGCCCACCGACGTGCTCGCCTTCGCGATGCGCGAGGGAGAGGGGCCCGTGCTCCACGAGGAGCTCCTCGGCGACGTGGTGATCTCGATCGACACCGCGCGCCGGCAGGCGGCGGAGCGCGGCCGGCCGATCGTGCACGAGGTGACCTTCCTGCTCGCGCACGGGCTGCTGCACTTGCTCGGCTACGACCACCAGACCGACGAGGAGGAGCGGCGCATGAGCGCGCGCACCGACGCCCTCGTCGCGGCCGCCGTCGCCCGCTGAGCGCGATCGGGTCTCATCCTGGGGGAAGCGGCGGCCCTCGGCCCCGAGACGTACGAATTCGGGCGTTTTTGCCCATTTGGGTCTTGTCACGCTGAAATTGGCGGGGCATAAGCGCCGTCAGAGTGGAAAGGGCCCTGTGAACAGGGGCTTTCTGCGATCGGTCCCGCGGCGCGGCTGTTCGACGACGTATCGTTCCGAGGCGCTGTCTCCGAGGGCACTCATCTACGGGACGATCATCTACGGACGATCACGGGCAGGACGTCGAGTCCAATCCAGGGAGGAAGATTCATGACCACTGGCAAGCGGATGACCAAGGCGGCCATCATGAGCGAGCTCGCCGAGCGCACGGACCTGACCAAGAAGCAGGTCGGCGGCGTCTTCGAGGCGCTCCAGGCGATCATCAAGCGTGAGCTGGGCCGTCGCGGACCGGGCGAGTTCGTCATCCCCGACATGCTCAAGCTCAAGGTCCGCAAGGTCCCGGCGCAGAAGAACAAGAAGGTCCGCATCCCGAACACGGGCGAGATCAAGTACGTCGACAAGCCGGCGACGAAGAAGCTCCGCGCGACCCCCCTGAAGAAGCTGAAGGACCTCGTCCTCCAGTAAGAGCCGCTCCGTCAGTGCGAACGAGACGCGCCGCGCCCCCGAGGGCCGGCGCGTTTCGCTTTCCGTCAGTCGCAGGGCGAAGGTTGTCCGTCAGTCGAACGGCGACGGGGGAGGGCGCGGGCCGCGCGGCGCCGTCGGCGGAGCGGGCGCGGGCGTCGGCGAGGGGCTGGGGCTCGCGCCTCGGCGCTGCGCGCGCGCGCGATCCTCGAACAGGCCCCGCGCGAGCCCGAGGAGGCGCGCCAGCTCCGACATCTGCATGTCGACGTTCCCCTCGAAGTGGTCTCCCTCGGCTTCGATGGTCGCCCGCTGCAGCACGGGGCCGACGCCGAGCACGGCCGCGATGACGTTGCGCCCGTACTGCTCCCGCATGCCGTCCCAGTAGCGCGCGGCCTCGGACGCCTGGGCCTCGCTCTCGTAGCGCCACCGGCTGCGCGTGGCGACGCGCGCGTCGGCCTCCTCGCTGAGCGCGAGCCGGATCGCGATGGGCACCATCTCGAGCGGGCCTCGCTGGCGCGGGCTGTTGCGGGCGAAGTTCCGCGCCCCCTCGACCTCGAGGCTCAGGCCCTCTCCCTCGCGCATCGACAGGAGCGCGTCGGCGAAGTGCTCGGGCGCCTCCGCGCCGTCTTCGCCCGGCGTGTCTTCCGAGGGCTCGGCCGCGCGGTTCCGGGCCACGGCCAGCACCCGGGGCAGGTCCTCGGCCCGCGAGATGATGAAGTGGCGGGGGCCGATGATGGCGATCACGCGCTCGGTCTCGTCGGGGGAGTGCCAGGGCGCGACCTCGACCCCGTGGCGCCGCTCCCAGCCCAGGTCTTCTCCGGCCGCGCGCGCGAGCTGCGCGGCGGCGGCGCGGATGGCGTCGGCGTCTCCCGTGGCTCGACCCGCGATGATGAGCCGCGAGCGGCGCAGGTTGGGGGTGGCGATCAGCACGCGGTCGAGGTCGTCGAGCGGGTCGATGCCGCTGCCCTCGAGCATCGCGGTCCAGTCGGGGATGGCCGCGATGAGCGCCCGCACGTCGGGCGCGAGCGGCGAGCGGCGGATGCGCGCGACGTCGAGCCGGAGGGCGATCTGGGAGCCGGCGGGCAGGAACGCCACCCCGCGCCCCTCGCCGTCGGTGTCCCCGGCCCCTTCGCCTTCCTCGCCCGCGCCTTCGCCTTCCGTGTCCGCCTCGGCGACGGAGATTCCCGAGTCGGGCCTGCGGCGCCGGCCCGCGTCGGGCACGCCGGCGTCGGCGACGGCCGCGTCGGGCACGCCGCCGTCGCTGCCCGCGCCTTCGCCCTCGCCGCCCTCGGTCGCGGCCGCCTCCGCCTCGCTGGCGGCCGCGCTCGCCCCCTCGGTGACGGTGACCGCCTCGGTCATGCCGAGCTCCACCTCCATCGG
>SHBB01000708.1 GCA_004213565.1 Sandaracinaceae bacterium | reverse complement strand
GCGTGTGGTGGTGCTTCTTGGTGTTTGGCGACTTCGAGATCGCCACTGCGCCCCGGGCCGTCAACTCCCGCGCGGCCAAGTGATCGGAATCACTTAACTAATAATTTCGCCGCGCGCTGCTAGCGCCTGGACCCGCCTCGACTGCGGGACTCGGTCCGATTCACCGACAGTCTCTCAGCGCGCGCTGCAGCGGGCACTCGGGCGACGCCGACTCACCGCGGCGGTAGCGCGCGAGCAGCTGCTTGGAGCGCTGTGCGAGCATGCGCCGCACCTCGCGGCGCGCGCCCTTCACGCGCGGGATCGCCATGTCGTCGTAGGCGGTGGTCTGGTGCCGCATCCAGGCGATCACCGCCGCCTCCGCGCGCCGCTCGATCGGGATGCGCTGCGTGCGGGCCACGGTGCCGCTCCCCACGGGGGTCGCGTGCGCGGTGATGCGGGCCGCCATCTCGCGGGCGAGCGCTCGGTGCGCGGGGTGGAAGGCGAGGAACGCGAGCACCGCGGCCTCGAAGTCCTCGACGTACTGCTCGTGCGCCTCGGCGCGTCGGCGGCGATCGGCGGCGAGCCGCTTCTGGTACGCGGGCGTCGCGCGCTCGGCTTCGATGGCCGCCTGGGCCGCCTCGATGTTCGCCGCGGGCGCCCACACGCCGCGCGAGAACTTCTTGCGCCCCTTCATCTCCTGCACGGTCCAGCTCGGCCCGGCCGCCTTCACGCGGCGCGTCAGCCCCGCGTCCCCGGGCGGCAAGAGCGCCCATGTGTCGGGCACGGCGCGCCGCTCTCCGCTGGGGAGGCGCACCACGCGAGGGTCGGGATCGGGGGCGACGACGAGCTTCTCGGGCGACTTCTCGGGCATGGAACGGCGGAGGCTACCCGCAAGGAGTCCACCCGTCACGGTCTCGACGCGCCGCCCCCGAACGCGCGTTTCGTGCGACTCTGATCGAGCGCGCCGCGTGCGCGCGCGGGACCGAACCATGGGTGGGGAAGCGAGCG
This sequence comes from Sandaracinaceae bacterium, assembly GCA_004213565.1. Classification (GTDB taxonomy): domain Bacteria; phylum Myxococcota_A; class Polyangia; order Polyangiales; family Sandaracinaceae; genus JAVJQK01. The sequence goes on along the minus strand of SHBB01000708.1, from coordinate 4,164 downwards.
CCGACCTCGAGTCGCGATGGATCCGCGAGCAGGTGCGCGAGCGGCTCTTCGGTGAGGCCGAGCCCGTGAGCGTGGGACGGTACGCGCTGCGCGCGCCGCTGGGCCGCGGGGGCATGGCCACCGTGTACGCCGCGACGGATCCGGTCCTCGAGCGCGAGGTGGCGGTGAAGATCCTGCATCCGCGGGACGCGCACGACGCGCGGCGGCTGCTCCGCGAAGGGCGCGCGCTCGCCGCCATCGCGCACCCGAACGTGGTCGCCGTGCACGACGCGGGCGTCGACGGGGACTGCCCGTATCTCGTGATGGAGAAGGTCGAGGGGCAGACGCTCGACGCCTACCGTCGCGCGCAGCCGGACGCGCTGTGGGACGTGCTCGACGCCGTGCTCGGGGCGGGCTCGGGCCTGGCGGCCGCGCACGGCCGTGGGCTGGTGCACCGCGACGTGAAGCCGCAGAACATCCTCGTCGACGCGCGCGGCGTGGCCCGGCTCTCGGACTTCGGGTTGACCGGCGCGGAGCCCTCAGGGGCGCCCTCGACTGGGACGAGCGTGCGCCTGACGGTGACCGGCGCGCTGCTCGGGACGCCCGCCTACATGTCCCCGGAGCAGCTCGACGGACTCCCCGCCGACCCGCGCTCGGATCAGTTCGCCCTGTGCGTGACGCTCTACGAGTGCGTCTGCGGCGCGCGCCCCTTCGACGGCGAGACGCCCGCCGCCATCCGCGCCGCCATCGCGGCGGGTGCGCCCGACGCGCCCGAAGACGCGCCGAGCTGGCTCCTGGACCTGATCGCGCGGGGCCTTCGCGAGGACCCCGAGGAGCGCTACCCGTCGGTCGACGCGCTGCTCTCCGCGATCGCGGCGCGCCGCGAGAGCGTACGCAAGACGGAGCACGCGATGTTGTCCATCGACAGGCTCTCGCGCGCGTTCGCGGACCGGGCCGAGGACCCCGAGCGGCTCCTCTCCCGGGTCGCCACCTGCCGAGAGGAGCTGCGCGACGCCCTCGCGGACTGGCCCGACAACCCCGAGGCGCAGGACGTCGACGCGCGTCTCGCTGCGCTCGGGGCGGCCATCGAGCGCGAGCACGATCCGACGGTGGGAGACGGCTACAAGGCCGTGTGGGGCGCGGTCATCGCCGTGCTCTGGGTGGCCGCCTACGCCGCCTTCGCGTGGGGCGACGCGAGCGGCGCGTGGCCCATCGACAACCGCGAGCTGACGGTCTTCTTCGGCGTGTTCCTCGCGCTCAACCTCTTCGTCACGTACGGCCCCGGGCGCGAGATCCACCGGGAGAACGATCCGGGCCGGAAGCTCAGCCTCATCACCACCGCCGCCTACGCGGGCGACCTGCTCGCGGCCGCCGTGGGCTGGGCGCTCGACGCCGACGTCGCCATGACGCTCGCGTCCGTGCACGTCGTCGCGGGGGCCATCTGGGGCGCGGCCGCGATCGGCGTCGACCGTCGCGTCGCGGTGCTCTCGGTGGTCACGGCGCTGGGCGGCGCGGTCATGGCGCTGTTCCCCGCGTGGTGCTTCGAGATCGCCGCCGTCGTCGCCACGCTGGGCATCGGCGGCTTCGCCTACGCGATGCGCCCGCGAAAGCGAGATCTGTCTTAGAGTCCACGCGTGGGGGATGATGCCGAGCTCTTGCGGGCGTGGCGCGCTGGCGACGCCACCGCGGGCGCGGCCCTCTACGACCGCACGTTCCCGCTCGTGAACCGCTTCTTCCGTTGCAAGGTCGACGACGAGATCGCGGTCGACCTCATCCAGGCCACGTTCCTCGCCGCGGTGGAGAGCCTCGAGCGCTTCCGGGGCGCGTCGAGCTTTCGCGCGTTCCTGCTCGGCATCGCGCGGCACGAGCTGCTCGACCACTACCGCAGCAAGGCGCGCGACCGCAGCGTGCCCATCGACGAGCTCACGCTCGAGGACCTCGATCCGTCGCCGAGCAGCCTGCTCCGTCACGGTCGCGAGCAGCGCGCGCTCCTGTCCGCGCTGCGCTCGCTCCCGCTCGAGCTGCAGCTCCTGGTGGAGCTCCACTACTGGGAGGGGCTCACGGGACCCGAGCTGTCCGACGCGCTCGAGCTGCCCGAGGGCACCGTCCGCAGCCGCCTACGCCGGGCGCGCGAGCAGCTCAGGTCGACGGTGGAGCGCGCGGGCGACGCGATGCCCCGGCGCGAGCTCGCCGCGACGAGCTTCGAGTCCTGGGTGGAGAGCGTCAGGCCGTCCGACGCGGCAGGACCCCACGCTCCCTGAGCGCCGCGCGGAGCTGGCTCGCGCTCTCGAACACCACCGCGTCCATGCCGACGTCTCTCGCCGCCTCGACGTTGCTGGCGCGGTCGTCGACGAAGAGGCAGCGCTCGGGCGACCGCTCGAGCCGCCGCGCCGCGCCGAGGTACGCCTCCGGGTGCGGCTTGCGCACGCCGGTCTCGCAGCTGACGAAGGTCCAGTCGAGGTAGCGCGAGAGCTCGAGGCGCTCCTCGATGAGTCGGTACCAGCAAGGATAGTTGCTTAGCGCGTGCATCTCGACGCCGCGCTCCGACAGCTCCGCGAGCAGCGGCTCCACGCCGTCGAGGAAGCGGTACGCGCCACGCACGGCCTCGACGAAGCCGCCCTCGTCGTAGGCGCGCCCGTCGGCGAAGAAGCTGCGCAGGAACGCGTCCTCGTCCATCTCCCCGTGCTCGAAGCGCACCCAGGCCTCCGGGTGCTTCGCGTCGAGCAGCTGCTCGAGGGACATGCCGAAGAAGTCCGGCATCACGCGGTGGAAGGGGTCGTAGACGAGGGTCCCCATCACATCGAGCAAGAGCACGTCGGGCGAAGTCATCGCTCGCAAGTCTTGGGTGCGAAGCCTCCCTGCGCCAACTACCCTCGGGCGCGTGTCCGAGTCGAACCCTCCCGAGCGCGAACCCTCCGGCTATCCGCCCGGCCGCGGCAAGGGCTGGCCGTGGGTGCTGGGCGTCGTCCTCGTCGGCCTGCTCGCGGTGCTCGCCTACCTCTTCACGGAGGGCGGCGACTCGAGCTGGGGCGAGCCGGGTGACGAGCTGAGCGCGGAGCCGCCCGTGGACGGGCCGCGCGGCGACGGCGAGTCCGCCATCCGCGCGCAGGGCACGCAGCCGCCGCCGCTCCCGGGTGAGCCCGATCCGGCGCCCGCGGACGCGGTGGACCCGGAGGAGCTGGCGCGGCTCCTCTTCGACGGAGGCTGGGGTCCGCCCGAGGCTGGCCTCGCCCGGCTGAACGATCCCGTCGATCCCGAGCCCGAGCCCGAGCCGATCCCCAACGAGGCGCTCGACGAGCCGCTCCGCATGGGTCCGACCGCGCCGCAGACCGCCTACCGCCGCGCCGTCTTCTGGCGCGACATGCTGGGCACGCGCATCACGAACGTCCGGCGCCAGGCCGAGGAGGCGGCCGAGCGCGGCGACGACGCGCAGGCGGCCCGGCTGCGCCGCATGGTCGGTCGGCTCGAGGCGCAGCGCCCCGCCCTCGAGCGCCGCGTGGGAGAGCTCGAGAGCGCCGCCGCCGCCGCGCCCCCGCTCGAGCCCGCGGAGTGAGGCGAGGGGGGAGACCGATCCCTCCTTCGCGTCGGCCGTGGCCAGCGTTGCCGCTCGGCGCGCCGGGTCTACGACTTCCCCACGGACCCTTTGGGGGAGGTGAGCATGAGCGCAGCCGAGAGGACCGACGTCGAGCTCCGATGTGAGACCTGCGGCAACCGGTACGAGTCGACCTTCGTCGTGGAGAAGGACGGCAAGCGACACCGCTTCGACTCCTTCGAGTGCGCCATCCACGCCCTCGCGCCGACCTGCCCGCGCTGTGAGGTGCGCGTGGTCGGCCACGGCGTCCAGGTGGAGGACCGGATCTACTGCAGCTCCCACTGCGCGCGCGAGAGCGAGCCAGCCGGGGCGGCGCTCGAGACCCACACCTGAGGGAGACGGGCAACGCGTCAGACGCGGGCCAGCTCCTCTTCGGCCTCCACGGCGGCCTCGAGATCGGCGCGGAGGTTGGCCACGAGGCGCTCGACGCCCGACGCGCGCGTGACGTCCGCGGCGCGGCCGGCGAGCTCGGTGGCGGTCGCCTCGAGCCGCGCCACCAGCCCCTCGAGGCGAGCGAGCGCCTCGTCGCGCTTGGCCTCGAGCGCGCGACGCCGGGCGACGGCCTCGGCCGAGCCCATGTCGGCGGTGCGCGC
>SHBB01000707.1 GCA_004213565.1 Sandaracinaceae bacterium | reverse complement strand
GGTCGGGGGCCGGGGCAAACACGACGCGCTGCGCGCGCGGCTGCTCGGGAGCCTGGGCCGCCAGTCGGCGGGGCGCGTCCACCGGTTCGTCCGCGTCATGCCTCCCGGCACCGCGCCCGAGGTGCTGGCGCAGGCGGAGCGCGAGCTCGAGGTCTTCGCGTCCGAGGAGACGCCGCATCATCCCGAGGCGCAGGTGATCGAGGCCGACGATGTGGTCGAGGCGCTGGCCGCCATGGCCCAGCCGAACGATCTGCTCGTGCTGGGTCTGCACCAGCACCGCGGCCGCCGCCTGTTCGGCGAGGTGGCGCTGCGCCTGGCCCGCCGCACCGACGCCGCCGTGCTGATGATCAGCCACCGGGCCTGAGCGATCCGGGCGCGCGCGCCGCCCACTCTCGTCCCCTGGGATAAAGTTTACATAATCTATCTTCTGCGAAGTCATGCCTGTGGGTGCGGGGCGGTTCTCGCCGCGTTCTCCTCACGGTTCTCGCCGCAGGCGCCCCGTGATATCGAGCCGCATGGCTGACTCCGGCGCGCACCACGGCATCGACTACATCGAGATCCCCGTCCTCGACATGGAGGCCGCGAAGGCGTTCTACGGCGCGGCGTTCGGCTGGCGCTTCAACGCGTACGGGCCCGACTACACCGGCATCGTCGACGGCGCGCGCGGCGAGCGCGAGGCCGGCGGGCTCCGGCGCGTCGACGAGGTCGTCACCGGCGGGCCGCTGGTGATCCTGTACTCGGACGACCTCGAGGCGAGCGAGGCCGCGGTGCGCGAGGCCGGCGGCGAGATCGTCGCGCCGATCTTCGCGTTCCCGGGCGGCCGCCGGTTCGAGCTGCTCGACCCGTCCGGGCACCGGCTCGGCGTCTGGGGAGCCTGATTCTCCACTCCGGGCGGCGTCGCCGCTATGCTGTCGGTGATGCTGCGTCCCGAGACGGAGGCTCCCCTGTTCCGCGCCATGTCGGTCGATGGCCGCGAGGTGGCGCTGAAGGACCTCCGCGGACGCATCGTGGTGCTCTACTTCTTCCGGCGCGCGTTCACCCGGAACTGCACGGTCGAGACCAAGGGCTTCCGCGACAACTACGCGGACCTGCGCGCGATCGGCGCCGAGGTGATCGGCGTCTCCTGCGACGACAACGCGACGCAGTGCCGCTTCGCCGAGGCCCAGGGGGTCGACTTCCCGATGATCGCCGACACGGACCGGCAGATCTCGAACGACTACCAGACCTTCTTCTGGCTGCTCCCGCGCGTCAGCCACCGGGTGACCTACGTCATCGACCGCGAGGGCACGGTCGCCGGCGTGTTCAACCACGAGTTCCAGGTCTCGAAGCACCTCGACGAGGTCCTGCGCTTCGTCAAGGAGCTGGCCGGGATCGCGCTGTCGACGCGCCCTCCTTCCTCGTCGCTCACGCCTTCGCCCGAGGGCGAAACATGAGCGCGTAGACGATCCACATCCAGGTCCCCGTCATCAGCCACGCGAGCAGCACGTCGCTCGGCCGATGCACCTGGAGGAACACCCGGGTCGCGCCCACGGCGACGAAGACGAGGACGAGCGGGATCACCAGCCACAGGCCGCGTCGCTCGAGCCGCCGCCACACGACCGCCGCGAGGCTCCCGAAGAGCGCCATCGTCGCGGTGCTGTGGCCGCTCGGCGTGCCGAAGCCCGTCGGCGCGGGGAGCGCCTCGAAGAGGTGCGGCCGAGGCCGGCCGATCAGCTGGTTGAGGATGAGGTAGTCCGCCCCCGCGAAGAAGTAGACGAGGAAGACGAAGAGCGCCGCCCGTGGGCTGACGTAGACGAACACGATGGCGAGGCCCGAGAGCATGATCGGCACCGCGACGTACGGCTGGCCGAGCAAGCTGACGCCCTCGGCGAAGGCCGCGTTCGCGTCCGAGTAGTGACGGTAGGCCGCGCGCAGCAGCCACTCGTCGAAGCCGTCGAGCAGCGGCGCGGCGGTCCCGTAGACGACGAGCACGAGGAGCGCGACGAGGCCGAGGTGGAACGCCCACGCCACCAGCACGCGCCAGGTCAGGCCCCAAGCCGGGCGGCGCTCCACGCGGCCGACGTCGCTCGTCTGTGATTCTCGAACGGACCCTCGAGCGGTCTCTCGCGCGTTCTCTCGCACGGTGCGGTTCTAGGCGCTGCGCCCGAACCGCAAAGCGAGCGAGATCAGCGGCGATACACGATCTGACGGTCGCAGCTGGGCGGGCCCACGTCGGCGGTGGCGCAGTCGAGGCGCATGAGCGCGGGGATGCACTCGTCGTAGAGTTGCGCCTCGTCCCGGACGCCGACGGGGCTCGTGTCGCATTGGATGGGCAGGCCCTCGGCCATCTCCCACGCGGAGATGATCGCCGCCTCGGCCTCGGCCTGGGTGGCGAAGTAGCCGCACTCGACGAGGCGCGCGCCGTAGGTCTCGAGGATGGCGTAGCAGGCGTCGGAGGCGGCCTGATAGCGGCAGCCGAGGCTGGTCGCGAGGAGCGCCAGCGCAGGCAATGCGTTTTTCATCCAGCGGGGCACCCCCGGAGCATGCCAGAGGCGCCCTCCTCTGTCAGCCGTCGTGCAGGTGCGCCTCGACCATCCACAGCTGCTCGTCCGCGGCCGCCGCGAGCTCGGTGAACAGGTCCGCGGTCACGGCGTCGCCGAGCTGGTCGTCGGCCACCGGGATGGACGCGCGCGCGTGCTTGCCGAAGGTGTCGAGCGCGTCGGCGATGGCCTGGACGTGGACCCGGCCGCTCGTGATGCCGAGGTCGTACTTCGAGAGGCGGCTCGACTCGACGACGACCTCCCGCGTGCCCTTCGCGACGCCGCCGAGGGCCACCGCGCGCTCCGCGAGGTCGTCCGCCCACTCACCGGCCGCGGCGTAGACCTGGTCGAACAGATCGTGCAGCGGCTTGAAGTGCGGACCCTTGACGTTCCAGTGCGCCTGCTTCGATTGCAGGACGAGGTCCAGCGCGTCGGCGAGGCTGGCGTTCAGGAGCTCGACCACGCCGGCGCGGGTCTTCTCCGAGAGGTCGTTACGGGTGGCGCGCATGATCATCTCCTCCCGCCCATCCTGGGTCCGGTTCGCCGAGCGGCAAGCGCGCGGCGGAGAGGACGCTCAGCGCGCGCCGGGGAGCGCGAACGCGAGCAGCACGCCCCCGTTCGTGAGCACGAAGCCGCGCCCATCTGCGACCGCGGCGCGGGCCGTGAAGCCGTGGCCCGTCTCGATGCGCCCCAGCTCGCGGCCCGTGGTCAACGACAGCGTGATGAAGCCGCCCTGGCTCTCGCCGAAGAGCACGAGATCGTCGGCCACGGTGACCGGGCCGGGGGCGCCGCGCGGGGGCACCTTGCGCCAGAGGATCTCGCGGTCCTCGCGGTCGATCAGCGCGACGCCGAGGTCCGCGCTCGAGAGCAGCAAGAGCCGCCGGCTCGCGGGCGTGATGTGCGTGACGCCGGTGAGCGCCTCGTCGCGCCAGCGCACGGTGCCGCTCTCCAGCTCGAGCGCGTAGAGGCCGCCGGCGAAGCTCGCCACGTACACGAGGTCGTCCACCACGACCGGGGTCGTGTCGACGTCGGCGAAGCGCGGCGTGCCGTCGGGGCCGGCCTCGAGCTCGGCCGAGGTGTCGCGCTCCCAGCGGATCGCGCCGTCGGCGGGGTCGAGCGAGATCACCGTGCCGCCGGTGAAGGCGGTCAGCAGGTGCCCCTCGACCAGCGTGAGGCCCGCGTGCGCGCTCACGTAGAAGCCCTCGGACGCGTCGCGTCGGTAGCGCCATAGCGCCTCGCCCGTCTCGCGGTCGAGCGCGCTGACCACGTCGTCGTCGCTGACCACGTAGATGGCGTCGTCGGTGAGGACCGCCTCGCGGCTGATGGCGCCGCCGACCTCGGAGCGCCACGCCAGGTCGCCGTCGCTCGCGTGCAGCTTGTGCACGACGCCGCCCTCGGTCGAGACGAACAGCTCGTTGCGGTCCACGTCGAGCGTGGGCTGCGCGGCGATCGAGGAGCCCGCGTCGTAGGTGTAGATGCGGGCGCCGGTCGCCGTCATCGCCCACACCTCGCCCGCGGCCGAGCCGACGTAGAGGCGGTCGCGGCCCGGATCGAGGGCCGGACGCGAGCGCTCGACCGGGACGTAGGCGCCCTCGTAGTCGTAGCCGATCTGGCGGCGCCAGCGCAGGCGGATGGCGCGGGTGCTTACCTCCGGGGCGTCCCGGCCGCCGCCGACCCAGCTGTAGCTCCCGCTCCCGAGGAAGTCCGGGCCGCAGCCGCTCGACGCGAGGCAGCCCAGGGCGATCGCGAACGTGGCCGCGCGCAGGTCGAACACGCGGCGGATCACTCGGGCGTCGGCGCGCCGCCGCCCTGCTGTTGCTGCTGCTGGAAGCGGCGGATCAGCTCCTGGAGCTGCTCCTGCGAGAGGTCACCCGCGCCGCCGGGGCCGCCGGGCGCGCCTCCACCGGCGCCGGGCGCGCCGGGCGACGGGAGGGCCGGACGCGCCGGCGCGGAGGACGGGTCGAGCTCGGCGAGCCGGACCTCGGCCTGCGCGAGCACGAACTCGAAGTCCTGCTGCTCCTCGTCGTCGCTCGCCTCGCGGAGGCCCTCGACGAGGGTCCGGAAGGTCTCGGTGGCCTGCTCGCGCTCGCCCTGGGCGAGGAACATGCGCCCGAGGTGGTACTGCGCGACGCGATCGAGGCTGCCGTCGTCCACGCGGGACAGCTCCTGGTAGACCTCGGCCGCCTCGGCCCACTGCTCCTCGGCTTCGTGGGTGAAGCCCTTCCCCTCGAGCGCGCGCCACAGCACGGTGCGGTCGGAGCCGGCCACGGCGATGGCGCGGTCGAAGCGCTGGCGCGCGTCCTCGTAGCGCTCGAGCTCGAGCAGCGCGTTGCCCGCGCCGAGGTAGGCCCAGGCGGCGGCCGCGCTGTCGGGGTGGCTCGTGGTCACGGCCTCGAAGGCCTCGAGGGCCGCCTCGGCGCGCGCCTCGGCGCTGGTGAAGGTCGGCGCGTCGTCGTCCTCGTCGGGCGGGGGCGCGTCTTCGCCGCGCAGCTCCGCGGTGCTGATCTCGAGCGCCTCGGCGAGCAGCGTCGCCGACGCCTCCGCCTGCCCCTTGGAGTGGTAGTGCCAGCCGATGTAGCCGCCGAGACCCAGGATCACCGCGGCCGCGATGGCGTAGACGATGGTCTGGTTCTGCTGCGCCCACTCGCCGGCCTGGGC
>SHBB01000706.1 GCA_004213565.1 Sandaracinaceae bacterium | reverse complement strand
CCGGTCGCGGCGGGCATCTTCGTCGAGGAGCTCGACAGCCGCGACGTGTTCGCGGCCGCGCTGCTGGGCCCGGCGGTGCACTTCACGCACTACCTCGTGTCGGTCTACGGGTACGGTCAGTTCGTGAACCCCGCCTCCACCGCCACCGAGGGCGTGCTCGTCAGCGTCGCGCTGCTCACCGCCGCCACCGCCTTCCGCCGCTACCGGGCGCGCAACGCGCTCGTGGTGGGCGCCCGCTGAGGGCCCGCCATGTCGACCGGGAACAGAGCCATGCGCGCGCTCCTGACGGGCGCACTCTTCGTGTTCGGCGCGGGCTGCGCCGAAGGGGGCGTGGAGCCGTGTCGCTTCGGGACCGACTGCGCGTCCGGGGTGTGCCGCGCGGACGGCACCTGTGAGCCCGGTGAGGCCACCGACGGCGGTGCCGACGACGCGGGCCCGTCGGACGCGAGCGTCGCGGACGCGGGACCCGAGCTGGACGCCGGGGCGATGGAAGACGCGGGCGACGTCGAGCCGGACGCGGGCCCCCCGGGCTGCGGAGACGACGACGGAACGATCACGCGCGAGGAGCTGAGCTTCCCGGTCGGCGTGTCGCTCGCCTTCCGCGTGGCCCAGGGCGCGAGCGTGGACAGTCACGGCGCGGAGCGGCCCGACGGTTCGCGTATCTGGGACTACGAGGGGCCCTACGGGGACGACGCCGACCGCTCCTTCGTGCGCCGCGACCCGAGCGCGGAGTGGTACGGCGAGGCGTTCCCGGGCGCGAGCTACTCGCTCCCCCTCAGCGGCGACGAGGCGCTCCTCGGCGTGTTCGAGGTGACCGCGGACGCGGTGCTGCTGCGCGGCATCGTGTCGGAGAGCGACGGCTTCTCGCGCACGGAGCTCGAGTACGACCCGCCGATGCCGATCTGGCGGCTCCCGCTCGCGATGGACGCGACGTGGAGCGAGACCTCCACCGTGACCGGCCTCGCCAGCGGGGTGAGCAGCTTCTACTCCGAGCGCTGGACGATGACGGTCGACGCGTCCGGGCAGGTCGGCACGCCCGCGGGGACGCGAGACGTCTTGCGCGTGAACACGCGCATCACCCGCACCGTCGGCGCGCTCGTCACCGTCACGCGGCGCCACGCCTACGTCGCCGAGTGCGAGGGGACGGTGGCGCAGCTCTTCGGGCGCGACAACGACACCGACGCCGAGCCGAGCGTCGCGGCGGAGCTCTGGAGGGTCCGTTGAGCCGCGCCGCCCTGCTGCTGTCGTTGGCCCTCACGGGCTGCCTGGGCTTCCACGCCGGGGCGCTCCCGGGCGAGCCGCGCGACGCGACCTTCGCCGAGGTCGAGGGCGCGCGGGTGCGCTTCGTGGACGAAGGTCAGGGCCCGGCGGTCGTGCTCGTGCACGGCTTCGCGAGCAGCCTCGACGTCTGGACCACGGTGCGCCCCGCCCTGGTCGAGGCGGGCTACCGCGTGCTCGCGCTCGACCTCAAGGGCTTCGGCTGGAGCGGCCGACCCGAGGGCGACTACACGGTCCAGGCGCAGGCGCGGCTCGTGATGGCGCTGATGGACGCGCGGGGCGTCGAGCACGCCGCGATCGTCGCCCACTCCTACGGCAGCTCCGTCGCGCTGGCGGTCGCGCTCGAGGCGCCGAACCGCGTGGACCGCATCGCCCTCTACGACGCCTTCGTCTATCCCGGACAGCGCAACACCTTCGCGGAGTGGGCCGACGCGGACGGAATGGGCGAGGTCCTCTTCGGCGCCTTCTACGACCAGCGCCTCGACGAGCGCGCGGCGCTCGCCTACTACGATCCGGAGCGCATCCCGCAAGCCCTGATCACGGCGTACGAGGAGGCCATCGCGCGCCCCGGCACCCAGGCTGCGGCCCTCGCCACCGTGCGCGGCATGCGCTTCGAGCACGAGCGCTACGGCGAGATCGAGGCGCCCGTGCTGCTGCTGTGGGGGCGGGAGGATCTGGTCTCGCGCGTCAGCTGGGGCGAGCGGCTGCAGAACGAGCTGCCGCAGGCGGAGCTGCGCGTCTACCCGCGCTGCGGCCACTTCCCGATGGTGGAGGCGGCGCGGCCGTCGCTCCGCGACCTGCTGCGCTTCCTGGAAGCTGGGCGCGAGGAGGACGCGCCCGCGCTCCGCGCGCCCGTGCTCGAGGCGCCGCCCGAGGTCCCGGCGATGGACGAGGGCGCCTCGCCCGCCACGATCGACGACGTCCAGCTGGGGGAGTCGTCGCCGTGAGGCAGAAGCTCCTCTCGCTGTGCCTCGTCGCGGCCGCGCTCTCGCCCTGTCTGGCGGAGGCGCAGGCCGTGGTGCGGCGCGTGCCCAACCCGGGCGACCCCGACCTCGTCGACTACCGCATCTTCTTCCGCGCGCGCGGCGAGCTGCTCCACAACCTGGATCTCGACCGCGGCCCGACGCCGAGCGGAGACCCGCTCTTCCCGGTGCCGCAGGCCGATCCGCTCGGCCAGCTGCTCACCCACGCCGACATGCGGCTGCGCACCGACCTCGCGTTCAACGTGCCCGACTCGACCGTGAGCGTGCACGCGCGGATCGACGTGCTCGACAACCTCTCGTTCGGGAGCTTGCCCGTCGGCCCGCCCGCGGACTCGCGCCGGCAGCGCTCGCCCGGCTCGGCGTTCGTGCTCAAGCGCGCGTGGGCGCAGGTCATCACGCCCCTCGGGCTCATCGCCGCCGGCCGCATCGGCAGCCACTGGGGCCTCGGCATGCAGTCGAACGGCGGCGACTGCCCGACCTGTGACACCGACGACGCGGCCGACCGCGTCTTCTTCGCCACCCCGCTCCTCGGCCACATCTGGACCTTCGCGTTCGACCTGACCGCGATCGGCCCGAACGTGCCGCGCGCGGACGGAGTGCGCTTCCTCGACGTCGACCCGACCGACGACACGCGCACGCTCACCTTCGCGCTGCTGAACGTCACGAGCGACATCAGCCTGCGCCGACGCACCCGCGCGGGGCTGACCACGCTCGAGTACGGCGCCTTCGTGTCCTACCGCTGGCAGGACAACGACTGGTCCCCGAGCTACCTGCCCGTGCCCGACGACTACACCCTCAGCCGCAGCCAGATCGTCAGCCGCGGCTACGAGGCCGTCGCGGGCGACGCCTACCTTCGGCTGCACGGCCCGTGGGGTCGGATCGGCGCCGAGGGCGCGATCATCGGCGGGCGCTTCGAGGAGGCCTCGCTCATCCCGGGCGTCTTCCTCCGCGATCCGGTCGACTCGCTCGCGTGGGGCTTCGCGTTCGAGTCGCGCTTCCACGTCGCGCCCGACGTGCTCGACCTCGGGCTCGACTTCGGCGCCGCGAGCGGTGACCCGGCGCCGGGGTTCGGGGCGTTCCCGAGCGCGACCCGGGGACCAGGCCAGCCGGGTGACCTCGACGGAGCGCAGGTCGTCGCGCCGTTCGACATGCGGGCCGACAACTTCCGCTTTCACCCGAACTACCGGGTCGACCGCATCCTCTTCCGCGAGATCATCGGCACCATCACCGATGCTGCGTATGTACGTGCGCATGCGGGACTGACGGTCTTGGATCACCCCTCGGGTCGGCTGAAGCTCTCGCTCGCCGGCGTCCTGAGCCTCGCGCTCGAGTCCTCGAGCACCCCGGGCGGCGACAACCTGCTCGGCGTCGAGCTCGACCCGACCCTCAGCTACGAGAACGACGACGGCTGGTCGATCGTCGCGGCGTACGCCGTGCTCTTCCCCTTCGCGGGGCTCGACAACGTGCAAGCGGGGCTGAGCGCGCAGCCGGCCCAGCTGCTCCGCATGAGCCTGTGGGTGACCCTGTGAGTGCGCTCCGCATGCTCCTCCTGCTCGGTCTCCTGGCGGGCTGTGGTGAGAACCGCACCTTCCCGGGGCCCACGCCCTACGCGCCCGGCGAGGAGCCGCGCTTCACCTGCGTGCCGAACCTCGACGGCGTGCTCGAGGCGGGCGAGGTGCCGGTGCTCATAGGCGGCGAGGTCGCGTACCTCGTCAACCCGGAGGGCGTCTCGCGCCGGGTCGACCTCGACGGCGTCGTGGACGCGAGCGGCCAGCGCGTCTGGGACCTGGGCGCGGACTTCGCGGACGACCGGGTCGTCGGCGTCGGGCCGATGGCGCTGACCGATCAGTGGTTCGCCGACGACTTCCCGGGCGGCGACTATGTCGCGCCGGTGGATCTGCGAGGCACGGTGCTCGGCGTCTACCACCTCGACGAGCGGGGCCTCTGGCTGCACGGCGTGGCGAGCGCGGAGCCCGACCCGCCCGCGGGCCGCACGCTCCTCCCGTACGACGCGCCCGTGCCGCTCTATCGCTTCCCGCTCACGCAGGGCGATCGGTACACCGTGGTCGGTGAGGTCAGCGTCGGGACCGCGCTCGGGCTCGCCTACCGCGGCACCGACACCTACGAGGTCGAGGTGCTCGGCGCGGGCCGACTCGACCTGCCGGACTGGAGCTTCGGGCAGGCCTGGCGCGTCGACACGCAGGTCACCGTCGAGGCGGCGGCCGGCGCCACGGCCAGCCGTCGCCTGACGAGCTGGCTGTTCGAATGTTTCGGAGAGGTCGCGCGCGCACAGGGTGCGCCGGGGACGACCGCTCCTTTCACCGAGGCCGCCGAGCTGCGGCGCATCACTCCGAGGGGATTGCCGTGAACGACATGTGGAATCAGTGGAAGAAGGGCTTCTTCGCGTGGGAGAGCGCGACGGCCGAGTACATGGAGCGGGCGCTCGAGAACCCGACCCTGCTCGGGCCGACGGGCGGGCTCCTGAGCGGCGCGATGAAGGCGCGCGCGGCCGGAGAGCAGGCGCTCGCGCAGTTCTGGGGCGGCTGGGGGCTGCCGACCAAGCGCGACCAGGAGCGGGCGCTCCACACGCTGAACCAGATCCACAGCAAGCTGCTGGACCTCGAGGAGCGCCTCTCGGATCTCGAAGCGCGGCTGCCCGCCGACGGGGAGGCCTGACATGGACGTCTCACGCTACCTGGACGTGCGCATCGCGCCGAAGGCCATCTTCGACCACCTCGAGGAGCGAGCGTCCCGGCCGCGCTACATGGTCCCGGCGGGAGACGGCTGGCTTCCCGTCACCTACGCCGAGCACGCGTCGGAGATCGAGCGCTGCGCGCTCTTCCTCGGCACCGAGCTCGCGCCGGGAGACCGCGCGGCCATCTTCGCCCCCAACCGCGTGGAGTGGATGTCGGCCGCGCTC
>SHBB01000705.1 GCA_004213565.1 Sandaracinaceae bacterium | reverse complement strand
GCAGGGTGGTCAGCTGCTCCATGATGAACACCACCGAGAGGTGCACGCGCTCGAACTGCGGGGCGAGCGTCTCGCCCTCGGGGAGGCCGCGGTCGTCGTGGGTCTGTACATGCGCGCCCTGCTCCCCGCCGACCTGCCAGAAGACCGTGTCCGCCTGCATGCCGTTGAGCTGGTAGGTGAAGACGCGGCTGACGTCGCACGCGAGCGCGATGGCGAGGAGGTCCGCGACGACCTGGTTCTTCTCGGTGAGCAGCTCGCGACCGCCCTCGTCGGTCCACGGGCGTGAGGGACGATCCGGCGCCACGCACGTGCTCGCCGCGCCGAGGCTCGCGATCTGTCGCTCCACGCCGCGCAGCCCGTCGAGGTGCGCCTCGATCCGGCGTCGGTCCTCGGCGCCGAGCCGGTCGCGCAGCCGCTCGGCGTCCTCGCGCACGACGTCGACCATGCTCTGTCGGACCACGCCGCGCCGCCTCGCCGCCTCGAGCCCCGCCGCGGTCTCCTCGCCGAAGCCCATGCCGAAGAGGCGGTCGTAGAGCGCGGACGGGTCGAGCTCGACGCCGGCGGAGCGACCGGATCCGTTCCAGGAGACCTGTCCGCCCACGCGGGAGCTCGCCTTGCCCGTCGACGAGATGCCCACGTCGATCGAGCGGAGCCGCGTCGCGCCCTCCCACGCGTCGGCGACCAGGAAGTCGGAGCTCGGGCCGGTGGCGCCACCATAGGTGCCGTTGTTCACGTCATAGGTGCCGGTCAGCATCTGGGCGCGGCCGCTGTGGTGACCGACGCCGCCCTGCTGGCAGTCGAAGCCGGTCAGCACCGAGACGCGATCGCGCACGGTCGAGGCGGCGAGGGGGGCGAGCTCCTCGTTCGGATCCAGCCACCACTCCGCGCCCACCCGGCCGGGGCGCCAGCGATCGGGGCGGACGCCGTTGCCCCAGAAGAACACGCCGTAGCGGAGCGGGATGGGGGTGCCGTCGGCGAGCGCAGTGCCGTTTGCGTCGAACATCGCCTCGAGGGGCGGGAGCGCGACGGCGGCGCCGAGGCCGAGGAGGGAGCTGCGGAGGAGGGTGCGGCGGTGCAGGGTGGTCTTCTTCATCGGGGATCTCCGGCGCTTCGGAAGGCGTCGCTGAGCACGAACGCTTCGACCAGGGAGAGGAACGAGTAGCCGGCGTCCGCGAAGGCGTCGGCGACGGCGTAGAGCGCGACCCGCTGCGCGCGCTCGTCGCGGCGGCCGGTCGCGTGGCGGAAGAGCTGTCGCACGGTGCAGTCGACGACCTGCTGCTCCTCCGAGAGGAGCGACGCGAGCTCGACCGAGCCGTCGAAGCGCACGCCGTCGAGGTCGCCCGAGAGATCGAGGGGCAGCCCCTGGTCCGTCTCCCGGAACGCGCCGACTCCGTCGAAGGCCTCGAACGGGAGGCCGAGCGGATCCATCTGGCTGTGGCAGCTCGCGCAGTAGGTGTCGCTCAGGTGGCGGCCGACGCGCTCTCGGTTCGTGATGTGCATCCCGGCCGGGGGCAGCGGCAGGGTCGCGTCGACGCCGGGCGGCGGCGGGTCGATGTGTCCGCAGAGCAGGCGCTCGCGGATGAAGAGCCCGCGCTGCGTCGGGGAGGTGTCGATGGGGCGGGCGTAGAGCGAGAGCATGCCCGCGAGCGACAGGAGGCCGCGGCGCTCGGGGGGGAGCGTGGTCTCGGTGAAGGTCTCGTCCTCGCCCGCGCGCTCGAAGCGCACCTCCGCGATGCGCAGGTCGCGGTTGGCGGGCGGCTCGTAGAAGTCGTTGAGGAAAGCGATGGAGACCGTGTGCGTGCCCGCGTCGAGCTCGAAGGTCAGCGTCACGCGCTCGGGGGCGCTCGCGCTGCCGCGCACCTCTCGCGTGTCGCGCGCCTCGCCGTCGACCGCGACCTCCATGCGCGCCGGCTCGCCGCCCGCGTCCGTCCCCCACACCGGCGCGTGCATGATGATGACGCCCGCCTCGTCGAGGATGAGGTCGTGGCTGAGCGCGCCTTCGGAGCAGAGGTTCGCGTAGCCAGGGACGTCCGCGCAGCCGCCCGGCGTCTCGGGCGTCCAGGTGTCGACGAGCTCGGGGGGAGCGGCGCCGGGGATCGGAGTCAGCCCGTAGTGACGCGCGAGCGCGCCGTTGACGAAGGTGCGGTCGGTGTCCATCAGCGCCATGAAGCTGCCGTCTTCGACGAAGACGGTCTGGCGCAGCGAGAGCTCGATTTCGCGGCGCATCGCGCGCCCGAGCGCGGGCGTGAAGGTGGGGAAGTAGCCCGGGTCCTTCTGGATGTGATCGAGGCGCGCGTAGCCCAGCCACTCCTCGAAGAAGCGCATCAGCGCGGGCTCGGCGCGGGGATCGGCGAGCAGGCGGCGTGTCTGGGCGCGCAGGCCCTCGTCGTCGCTCAGGGCGCCGCTCGCCGCGGCCTCGAGCAGCTCCGCGTCGGGCGTGGTCTCCCAGAGGAAATACGAGAGCCGCGTCGCCATCTCGAAGCCGTCGAAGCGGCCGTCCTGGCCGAGCTCGACGCGGTAGAGGAAGTGCGGAGACTGCAGCGTCGCGGCGACGGCGTGCTCGAGACCCTCCCACACGTCGTCGAGCTCGGCTTCGCCCGTGAGCACGATCGCCTCGTAGCGGTCGAGCTCCGTCGGGGTGGCGGGGCGGCGCCAGGCGCGGCGCAGGAAGCGCTCGAGGAAGGCGCGTACGCACGGGTCGTCGGCGCCTTCGGGTGCGCAGCCCACCACACGCTCGCGACGGTCGCGGTCCGCGAAGGCCTGCTCGGCTGCGGCGCGGGCGGCGCCGTCGTACTTCTCGACCGCGAGCGAGCCCGAGCTGACCTCGCTCGCGAGCTCCGAGGTGAAGGCGTGCGCGTCGTCGGAGACGGGGTCGGCGGGCAGCTCGGCGCGCACGTCCACCTCACCTTCGAGCAGGTCGCGGAGGCTGTTCTCGAGCTGGTGGTTCGTCAGCCGACGGAGGCCGGTCGCGGCCGGCGCGAACGCGGGCAGCATCTCGCCCGGGCGCCGCGGATCCGGGACCTTCGGGCCGCCGACCCCATCGGGTCGCAGCGGCTCGACGTCGCCGAGGCGACCCGTGCAGGCGCTCAGGCAGAGGAGCGTCAGGAGGGGGAGGGTGCGCATGCCTGGCGACAGTGCGACGGGCGTGCCAGCGGGCGCGTGAAGGGACGGGCGGGGGGGAGAGCCGGAGGGGCGTAGACCGCGGTCGACGGAGGTGTCGCATGTCGTCGACACTCCTCGTGGGCGGCGCATTTCGCGCTCCGGCGCTCGCGCCTGCTACGATCGCGATGATGCGGAGCTGGCTCGTCATCGCTCTGTCGCTCGTCGCCGGGTGTACGCACGACTGGGGCTCGCTCGAGCCGGACCTCGACGAGGGGCTCTTGCTCGAGCTCGCCTTCGAGGGGGGCGAGGCGGTCGATCGGACGGCGAGCGCCGAGGTCGCGGTGCACGGAGCGACGCCGTCGGGGTCGGCGCTCTCGTTCGACGGAGACGACGACCTCGAGGTGACCTTCGGGGCGCCGCTCGTGCTGGGCCGCGCGTACACGGTGAGCGCGTGGATCCGGCCGGAGTCGTCCGGGGATCAGTTCGCCGTGCTCTCGTGCCATGGGGAGCCGGGCGTCATCCTGCGCACGCAGGGCCCGCGAGTGGTGGGGATCGGCTACGACGCGTGGACGAGCGACTGGCCGGATTACGCGGTCACCGAGGACGAGGGGCTCGCGCTCGAGGGTTGGCAGCACGTCGCGCTCACCGTCGATGAGTCGGACCTGGCGCTCTATGTGGACGGCGAGCGCGTTCGCGAGCGCAGCGTCACCCCGACCCCGCCCCGCGCCGACCACGAGCCGACCTGCTGGATCGGTCGGAGCGGCTACTCGTGGATGGAGCATCACTTCGTCGGGGAGATCGACGACGTGCGCATCTACGGGCGGACCCTGGCCCCGCGCGAGGTGGAGTGGCTCGCGGCGCGCTGTCCGGGAGATTGCGTCCCGTGACGGAGCCGCGGATCGAGCTCGTCTACGACGCCGACTGTCCGAACGTCGAGGCGGCGCGCGAGAGCCTCGAGCGCGTGCTGGGGCAGCTCGGCTTGCCTGTGCGCTGGCGGGAGCACGTGTCGAGTGACGCGCCGGCCCGTCTGCGCGGCCTCGGCTCGCCGACGATCCTGGTGGACGGTCGAGACGTGTCTGGAGAGCGCGCGCCCAGCTCCTGCTGCCGGCTCTATGCGTCGGCCGACGGGCGGCTGTCGCCGGTCCCCGACGACGCCGACATCGCGAGGGCGCTGCGCGCGTGAGGCTCTCCACGTTCGTCGGCAGCCTCGTGGACCAGGCCCTGGGCGCGCACGCCATCGTCAACGCGTCGAACCCTCACGTGGGGCTGGGCAGCGGGGTGAGCGGCGCCATCCGCGCCGCGTGTGGAGGGGCGGCGTTCCAGACGGAGGTGCGTCGCGCGTGGGAGGACGCGTTCGACGAGCCGCTCGAGGCGGGCGACTGTCTGGTGACCGGCGCGGGGACGGCCCGGGCGTTTCGCTGGGTCCTGCACGTGCCCGCCGTCGACTACACGGCGCGCGATCCCGAGACGGGCGGCTCGTCGGGACCGGCGCGAATTCAGGCGTGCGCGGCCGCGGCGCTGGAGGAGGCGGGAGCGCTGGCCGAGGCGCGCGGGCTCGTCGGGCGCTTCGTTTTGGGGTTCCCGTTGCTCGGCGCCGGACACGGCGGGCTGGGCGAGGTCGCCTCGGCCGCGGCGATGATGCGCGCCTTCGTGGACGCGCCGGTGGGGGTGGGGGAGGTGCGCGTGGCGGTGCTCGAGGAGCGGCTGGCGCGCCTCGTCGAGCACGCGGCAGAGCGCTTCGGTCTTCGCTGAGCTCGCCTGGACCCCCCTCGCGGCCGGCGTCCGCCACCCCCGTGCCCGCCACCCCCGTCGATCCGCGCTCGTAAGTGCTCGGAATTGCTTGCTGGGGCATCGGCATGACGGGTGCGGTGGGGTCGGGCGTGACCCCGCCGCGCTACATCGAGCCGAACGCCGTCTACGCGATCACGCGGCGCGTGGAGGGGCGGAGGTTCTTGCTCCGACCCGACGGCGCGCTGAACGACCTCGTCCGCTACTACCTCGCGCTCTTCGCGCAGCGGCACGGGGTGAAGATCCACGTGATGGTGGTGATGTCGACGCACTTCCACATGGTCGCGTCGGTGCCGGACGAGAACGTCAGCGAGTTCATGCAC
>SHBB01000704.1 GCA_004213565.1 Sandaracinaceae bacterium | reverse complement strand
CCCCCCGCAGCGCCAACCGCAGCGCCTGCTCGGCCGTCGTCTCGGCCCCCACGTGGGGGCGCGCTTGGTCCACGAGCCGCCGCGCCTCCTTCTCCTTGAAGCTGAGCGCCCTGAGCATCTGGAACACCTCCGCCAGCACGCGCGCCTTCCTCGGCTCCACCGTCGGCGAGCCGTAGGCGGACCCATCTGGGTGCTCGAACACGAAGCCCGCCGACCAGGTGCCGCGGATCACGATCGTCCCCCCGTGCGCGATCCCGTGATGGGTCGAGCACAAGAGAATGAGCCGCTCGGGATCGTGGCTGCCGCCCTCGGACTTGGGATCGCAGTGGTGCACGTCGCAGCTCGTGTTCTTGCACCCCGGCACCGCGCACACGCCGCCGTGCCGGCGCACCACCGCGCGGCGCACCGCGGGGGGGATCACCTGGCTCGCCCGCTCGTAGCCCGCCGGGATGTCCACGCGGCCGATGACCTGCGCATCGCACTCGGCCACCTCGACCACCTCGGGCCCGACCGGAACCTGCTCGCCGTTCGCGTCCTGCGTGGCGGCCTTGCAGCACTCGCAGACCGTCAGCGCGATCTGGTGCCGGCTCCGCGTCTCGTCCGCCCCACCCCCGCCCGAGAGCGCGCTCGACGCGAGCAGCTCGATGAAGGCGTCGTCGTCGAGGTGCGTGCCGCCGCTCTCCTTGCGGAGCACGTCGCGCGCTTGTCGAAGGAGCGCGTAGGCCGAGGGCGAGAGGTTCAGGGTCACGCGCTTGCGCTCGAGCTCCGGCCGCGTCGGGTCGCTCGGCCGGTCGCCCGGCTTCTTGCCCGAGGTCATGCGCTCGATCTGCGACGCGGTCTTGCCCTCGGCGACCTCGAGCCACTCGTTCTCGGTTTCCCCGTCTGCGACGCGCGTCAGCTCGCGCACGGCGGAGAAGACCAGCTCGCCTGCGGCGAACGCGGCGCTGAGCTTCGGCAGCTCCTCGAGCCGCTCCGCGACGCGAACCCGCTCCTCGGTCGCGCGGCCCGTGCAGCCGAACCACCGCTCGGAGTACTCGCGGAAGCTGGCGAAGCCGTACAGGTCGTGGACCTTCAGGCGGAAGCCGCAGAGGAACCACTGACAGAGCTCGAAGTCGCTCGCCGCGCGCAGCCGCCCGAGCTTCCTGAGAGTCTCGTCGGCCACCTGACGAGAGGTGTCGTCCGACGGACCATGTTCGATGAATGCCCCCATGCAAAGCACTTAGCGTGAACGCTTGTTCACGCAAGCTATTTGCGCATGTTCATCCGTGGTTTTCTCGAATTGAAAGAGAGCGCGACGTGGCCGCATTGACAGGACCACTGAGCTGGCTCTCGCGCGATGGATGCTCCGCCGCCCCTTTCTCGTATGCGCACGATGATGGCCGGAGGATTCACCTGCGGTCGAGCGGCTCATCACAGTCGGTCGCGATGTCGCCGAGCACCTCGCAGCCCTCGCGCTCGAGACAGCCGACCACCTCGTGACTGGCCAACCCGCGCTCGCTGTGTTCGACGTCGACGCCGAGGCCACACAGGTCCGACCGCCTTGCCGCACCAGGAGGTGCTCGCTCGTGGTGGTTTCGCGCGCTCGCCACGTGTCGCTCTCGTACGGGATCAAACGCGGGATCGCGCACCACACTTCTCACTCTCTCGCCTCCGCGAGCCCGAGAGACCGAGCCCGGCTGGGGGGTGAGCGGCGCCGCGAGGCGCGTCGAGAAGCGGTGTAGTTTAAAAACGCGCGCCCGAGCTGCTGGCACCAGCTCGGGCACACTAATCACGGAGAATGTGATTCGTCCTTTCGGACTTCGTGACAGCTCACGAGGATATTCTAAGAAGTAAGCCTCATTGCGATTGGATCAGAGGAACTGGGAAGGCTGAAAATGGTCAGACTTCCGTAGACTTGCGCAGCATCTCGTCGCTCGCCTGGATGACGCGCTGGTTCAGCTCGTAGGCGCGCTGGCTGCTGATGAGGTCGATCATCTCGTTGACGACCTCGACGTTGGAGCCCTCGAGGAAGCCCTGGCTCAGGGTGCCGGAGCCCTCCTGGCCGGGCTGGACGACGAGGGGCTGGCCGCTGGCGCTGGTCGCCTGGAACATGCTGCGGCCGAGGGCCTGGAGGCCGCCCGGGTTGGGGAAGCGGGCGATCTGGAGCTGACCGAGCTCCATCGTCTGGTTGCTGCCCGGCTGGGTCACGCTGACGGTGCCGTCCTGCGCGATGCTCACGCTGGTCGCGTCCTGGGGCACGCTGATCTGCGGCTCGATGGGGAGGCCGTCGACGGTGACGAGCTGGCCCTGGTTGTCGAGCTTGAGGTTGCCGGCGCGGGTGTAGGCGATGTCGCCGCCCGGGCGCACGATCTGGAAGAAGCCCTCCCCTTCGATGGCGAGATCGAGCGGGTTGCCCGTCTGCTGCATCGCGCCCTGCGTGTGCATGAACTCGGTGGAGACGGTGCGCGTGCCCTGGCCGATCTGCACGCCGGTCGGGAGCGTGCCGCCGTCGGCCGTGCGTCCCCCGGGGGTCCGGACCTGCTGGTAGAGCAGATCCTGGAACTCGGCGCGCGAGCGGCGGAACCCGGTGGTCGACACGTTCGCCATGTTGTTGGCGATGGTGTCGATGTGGGTCTGCTGGGCGACCATACCGCTCGCCGCGGATCGAAGGGAACGCATCATGATTCTGTCCTCGTGTCTTGCTTGCTAGAAGTCAGCCGGCCCGACCGACTTCGCGCGCCGCCTTCTCGTCGATCTGGCGGAACGCTTGAATGACCCGCTGGAACGCTTCGAAGGAGCGGTTGGCGGTGATGAGCTCGTTCATGCCCTCGATGGGGCTGACGTTGGCGCCCTCGAGGTAGCCCTGGAGCACCTGGGTGTCGGCGGCGGGCTGGCCCGCGCCGCGGCCCGTCGGGGCGTAGAGGGTGACGCCCTGCTTCTCGAGGCCGCCGGAGGCGAAGCGCTCGATGCGCATGCGACCGACGGGCTCGCCGTCCGCCATCAGGGTGCCGTCGACGCCGATCTGGATGGAGGCGGCGGTGGGCGGGACGCGCAGCTCGGGCTGGCTCGGGTCGGACGGCTCGGCCGCGAGGAGCGCGTGGCCGCTCGGGGTCCGGAGCACACCCTCGGCGTCCATGCGGAAGCTGCCGGCGCGGGTGTAGCGCACGCCCTCGTCGGTCTCGACGGCGAGGAGGCCTTCGCCCTGCAGCGCCACGTCGAGCGGGTTGCCGGTCTGGTTGAGGGGGCCGTCGCGCTCGTCGGTGGAGAGCTGGCTGATGGTGACGTAGCGGAGGCTGTCGGGGGTCGGCCCGCCCTGCTCACGGCTGACGGCCTCGCGGAAGGCCAGCGCGTCGGCGCGGTACCCGACGGTGCCGACGTTCGCGACGTTGTTCGCGGTGACGTCGAGAGATCGCTGTTGCGCGATCGCTCCGCTCAAGGCGCTGTAGATTCCGTCCGACATGATGGGTGTGCTTCCTGAGGTCAGTCTCGTGGGTCAGTGCTGCCGAAGGGGTCGGCGGACCTGCTCTTCGCGGGCGAGGATGGCGCGGAGGCGCGCGGCGGCGTCGCCGAGGATCTGGCAGACGCGGCTCTCGGTGACGCCGAGGATCTCGCCGATCTCCGACTGCGTGCACTCCTCCTGGTAGTAGAGGGCGAGCACGGTCTGGGTGCGCTCGGGGAGCTTCGTGATGGCCCCCGCGAGCCGCTGCTTGAGCTCCGCCTCGCCGTAGAGGGAGGCCGGGTCGTCGAAGCCGGAGTCGACGTGGTCGGGGTCGACCGCGCCCACCCGCCCGAGCGCCGGTCCGCGCGCGAGCTCCATGCTGATCCGCTGGTACTCGGAGAGCGGGACGCCGAGGGCCTTCGCGATCTCGTCCTCCTCCGGCGCGCGGCCGAGCTGCGACTGGAGCTTGCGAATCGTCTTGCTCACCTCGACCATGCGCTTGCGGCCGTGTCGCGTGATGGGGTCCCAGCTGCGGAGCTCGTCGAGGATGGCCCCGCGGATGCGGCGCTCGGCGTAGGGCTCGAAGCGCGGGTACTTCTCCGCGTCGTAGCTCTCGGCCGCCTTGACCAGGCCCTCGTTGCCCGCGCCGATCAGGTCGCCCACGTCGACGCTCGGCGGCAGGCGCCGGGCCATGCGGAAGGCGACGCGCCGCACGATCGGGACGCCGATCTGGATCAGCTCCTCTCGCGAAGGGCCGCCGAGCTCCGCCGTGAGCGCCGCGTTCAGCACGGGTGGGCCTCCGTCGCCTCGAGCACCTTGAGGCGCCGAACGAGGTTGCCGACCGCGCGGGCCGCGAGGGAGGTGGGCGAGCGGAGCACGAAGGGCTGGCCGGTGGCGACGCCCTCGCGCACGGAGTCGTCGCGCGGGATGGCGCCGAGGTAGCCGAGCTCGAGCATGAGGAAGCGGCGCACGATGCCGTCCATGCGGGAGTGAATCTCCGCGCCCTCGCGCTCGCTGTTGACCTGGTTGGCGACCACGTGGATGCGGTCGACGCCGGCGCGGCGGTGGAGGACCTTGGCCATCGCGTACGCGTCGCGCAGCGAGGTCGGGTCGGGCGTGGTCACGAGCAGGACGTCGTCCGCGTAGCTCGCGAAGCCGACCGCGTTGCTGCCGATGCCGGCCCCGGTGTCGATGATGAGGACGTCGAAGTCCTGCGCCACCTGCTCGACGAGGTCCCAGAGCGCGGCGCGCTGGCGGGCGTCGAGGTTGGCCACGTCGTAGCGGCCGGGGCAGGCGGGGATGAGGTGCACACCCTCGGGGCCCTCGACGAGGATCTCGTCGATGGTGCGCTCCGCGGTCAGCACGCTCAGCAAGTTGTACTGCGGGCTCACGCCGAAGGCGAGGTCCATGCTGGCGAGGCCGAGGTCGGCGTCGAGCACGAGGACGCGCTTGCCGTTCCGGGCGAGCTCCACCGCGAGGTTGGCGGAGACCTGCGTCTTGCCGACGCCGCCCTTGCCGCTCGTGACGGCGATGACGTGGGTCCCCTGGCCGCCGGGGCGCAGCTTGACCACGCGCGGCGGTGCCTTGCTCCCGCGCAGTCCCGCTGCTTGATCGTTCTCGCGAATCATCTCTAGACCTCCTCGCCGCAGAGAGCGGCGGCCAGCTTCTCGGGGGTGGCCATCTCGACGTCCTCGGGGACGCGCTGACCGGTGGTGAACCAGGCGAGCGGAAGGCCGCTCGTGATGTGGGCGGAGACGATCGCGTCGTACTGCAGCGCCTCGTCCAGCTTCGTGATCGTGAGCGTCTTCGGGAGGA
>SHBB01000703.1 GCA_004213565.1 Sandaracinaceae bacterium | reverse complement strand
GCTTTTCGCAAAAGCCCCTCGCTGCGGCGGCAAAGCCGCCTTCGCTTCACCCGAAAACGACGCGCCTGCGGCGCTTCTAGCCCCAAATACAGGCGCATCGTGGAACGAGGCGCTGGATTTGGGACTAGGCCGCGACGGATCCTGATGACGGAATAAAGAACGGCGCCCCCCGATCGCTCGGGAGGCGCCGTCTCGGATCACCGCGAGCCGCTCAGCAGCCCGGGTGATGGCCCTGGAGCACGCCGAGCATCCACCACTCCTCGGGGGTGCCGACGCGATCGAAGAAGTCGAGGATCGCGGCGCGCGCGCCCTCGTGACCGACCGGGGTCTGCTCCGCGATCTCCGCGCTCTCGGTCTCGATGTTCACGTCGAGCTGGATGTAGGGCGTGCTGCCGACGACCTCGGGGCGATCGTCCGGCGCGACCGCGCCCTCGACCGGGACCCGATCGACGACCTGCCAGAGCGCGACGATCGCGTCCTGGCTGATGACCGGGACGCCGTCCGGCGCGAACCACGCGACCGCCACCTCGTCGAAGATCTCGACCCGCACCGGGATCGCCTCGGCGACGTCGAGGCCCTGGTCGACCAGCGCCGCCTCCGTCATCGGGTAGACCGACGCCTCGGGCACCATGTAGAGGAGCTGCGACGTCATCGCGTCTTCGTCGACCGCCCTGAGGTGGCCGCCGGTGTCCGCGACGTCGGCGCTGCACGCGGCCATCAGGACGCCCGCCAGCGCCAACAGCATCTTGTGCGAAATACGCATCATTCGTTCTCCTTTCGAATCCGATCCGACACGTGCCCGGTTCGTCGGGCACCCGCGCATGGTGCCAGAGACGGCGCGCGAACCGAAATCGCACGCTCCCCGCGCTTTTCTTGCGGGGGCGGGGCGGGGTTCGGACAATTGCGCGAGAAGGGGGCCGGCCTTTCGTGGTAGCTCTCGTCCGTCGGCCGGAGGAACGCTCATGCAGAACGCCCGCATCGTCAGCCTGCTCGTGGTCTTGCTCTCCCTGCTCGCGTTCGCGTGCGGGGGAGACGACGCCCAGCGTCGGCGGACCGCCGTCGACTGGGAGCCGAGCCAACGCGTCCCCCAGACGAGCGATCACTGGTGGGCGACGCCGGTGGAGCGCTACTGCGAAGAGAACCAGGACTGCCGCCCGAACGAGCAGTGCCAGCAGGTCCGCCTCGGCACCTGCCCCCGCTGCCCCCGCGGCGAAGACGCGCGCATCTGCGTCGGCGAGGGCGACGAAGAGCCCGCCGCCCGCGCGCGCCGCTGAGGACCTACCAGGGGATCTCTTCGGGCTTGATCGCGTGGCGCTCGCCCGCGGCCTTGTACTTGAGCGGAGGCTTCTGCTCGCCGATGTGGAAGACCACGCCGGACGAGTCCGGGTGCAGCTCCCCCTCGACGAAGCGGTCGGTCGCGTAGCGCGCCACCGCGTAGAAGCCGTCCGAGGCGAGGCAGAGCGTCACGCGCCCCGAGTGCTCGCAGACGGCGCACCAGGAGATGCGGCCGTCCGCGTGCTCGACGAAGCCACGCGCCTTGCACGGGGGACAGTCGGTCTCCTCCTGGGTGACCTCGCGCGAGCCGACGGCCTCCGCGCGGGCCGCCTCCGCGCGCTGCTCGGCGACCACCTCGGCCACCGGGCACGCGCAGTCGGGGCAGGTCTGGGCCCGGTCGGAGACCTTGCGCTCACAGTCGGGACACTCGATCAGCGCCATCTCGCTCCCTCTCTCATCGTCGTCGTCGGCGCAGCACCAGGCCCAGCGCGAGCACGCCGAGCAGCCACACGCTCGGGGAGTCGCGCCGCGCGCCCACCGCCGCGCAGTTGCAGTCGTCGCCCGTCGGCGCGGTGACGCCGCCGTCGGACACGCCGCCGTCCACGCAGCTCGGCGCGTAGGTGCACGCGCCTCCGCCGCAGGTGTCGGTCGTGCACGGGTCGCCGTCGTCGCACTGGGCGTCCATCTCGCACCGGCAAGACGCGTCGTCGTAGTCGATCTCGCCGTCGCAGTTGTTGTCGATGTCGTCGTCGCAGATCTCTCTCGCGCGCGAGTTGACCGACGTCATGGTCTCGTCGCAGTCCACGCCGAAGCGGTCCTCGCCGTCGTCGAGGCAGTCCCCGTCGCCGTTGTCGTCCACGCCCATCCCGCACACGCGGTCGCCGTCCTCGTCGATGAGGAAGTGGCAGTCGGCGTCGACCGTCATGAAGGCGCCGTCGCAGTCCGCGTCGACCCAGTCCCGGCAGCGCTCCATCGCGTCCGGGTGGATCTCCGGGTCGCCGTCGTTGCAGTCCGACGCGGCGATGTTCTCACCCTCGTCGAGGCAGTCGCCGTCGCCGTTCAGGTCCTGACCGAGGCGGCACCAGCCGTCGCCGTCCTCGTCGAGCTCCCGCGTGCAGAAGGTGGACTCGTCGATCATGCCGTCGAGGTCGTTGTCCTTGCCGTCCACGCAGTTCTCCGGCGCGCCGGGGTAGCGCGTCGGGTCCGCCTCGGTGCCGGGGTCGATGATCCGGCCCTCCGCGTCGCGGACCGGGGGCGCCTCGCCCGTGGGTCCCTGCTCGCGCGCGTCGGAGCAGTCGCCGTCGCCGTTGAGGTCCTCACCGACGATGCACCAGCCGTCGCCGTCGATGTCGCGGTACTCGTCGCACTCGCCGCGGTCGGCCGCGTCGGTGCTGCCGTCGCAGTCGTTGTCGATCCCGTCGGTGCAGTTCTCCACCGCGGCTGGGTTGATCGCGGTCGACGTCTCGTCGCAGTCGCCGTCCCCCGTGTCTTCGCCGGGCGAGGTGCAGAAGCCGTCGCGATCCATGTCCGGGCCGACGAAGCAGAAGGAGTCCCCGTCGGTGTCGATGTAGCCCGCGCAGTCCGCGTCCATCAGGCTCGCGGCGCCGTCGCAGTCGTCGTCGACGTCCCCGTTGGTGCAGACCTCCATGGCGCCGGGGTTGATGCTCGCGTTCGTGTCGTCGCAGTCCCCCGGCTCGGCGTCCTCGCCTGGATCGACGCAGCTTCCGTCGCCGTTGCCGTCCCGCCCGTCCGGGCAGTAACCGTCTCCGTCGGCGTCGAAGAGCCCGCCGCAGTCCACTGTGTCGCGGAAGTCGACCAGGCCGTCGCAGTCGTTGTCGCGGAAGTCGGTGCAGATTGTCTCCGCCGCCATCGGGAACACGTCGGCCGCCGAGTCGTCGCAGTCGAAGCCCATCGACGCCTCGCCCGGATCGTTGCAGTGGCCGTTCATGTTGGCGTCGAAGCCGATGGGGCAGTAGCCGTCGCCGTCGGCGTCGACGTCGCTCGTGCACTCGGAGTCGGCGGTGTCGATGTCGCCGTCGCAGTCGTTGTCGAGCCCGTCCACGCAGAACTCGCGCGCCGCGGGCGACACGGTGACCTCGTCGTCGTCGCAGTCGACGGCCGAGGTGTTCTCGCCCGGGTCGGTGCAGTCGCGGTCGCCGTTCATGTCCTCGCCCATCGGGCAATAACCGTCGCCGTCGCGGTCCACGACCATCGCGCAGTCCGGGTCCAGCAGGGTGGCCGCCCCGTCGCAGTCGTTGTCGATGGCGTTGGTGCACAGCTCCGGCGCGCCCGAGCTGACCGTGGCGTCGGTCTCGTCGCAGTCGAAGGACATGTCGTGCTCGCCCGCGTCGAGGCAGTCGCCGTCCGCGTTCATGTCCATCCCGACGCAGCAGTACGTGTCGCCGTCGGTGTCCGCGTCGCCGGGCGTGAAGCTGGCGAAGCCCGGGCGCGTGGCGCAGTCGCAGGTCGCGGGGTCGGCCATGCCGGGGCGCCACGTGCCCGTCGGGTCCCCCAGCTCCTCACCGTTCGTGTAGCCGTCACCGTCCGAGTCGAGGCCAGCCAGCATCGCGTCCCAGCGGCGCCCGTTCATGTTGAACGCCATTCCGAACGCGTTGAGGCAGGGCGGCGTCGCGCAGCCGTTCCCGCCGTCGGGGTTGTCGTGGCAGGTGATGCAGGGGCGCACCGTGCCGACCGAGTTGGTCGCGGTGGCGCGGCAAGGGACCTGGAGCGCGAAGGGCTCGAACGCAGAGACGGGCGCGGGCGCGCCCAGGAGAGCGAAGAGCACCCCGAAGCACGCGATGACCTGGATGCGATGAGACAAGCGACCCCCCAAGGGCGATGAGACCGAGACCCGAGCGCTAGTCGGTCGGAATGGCTAGAGCATCTGCGTGATGCGGAGCCGGTACGGGATGAGCCGCTCGAGCGGCTCGTCGTGCTCGAGATAGAGGAAGTAGTTCGCGGCGTCGAGCCCGTCCACGCGGAGCTCCGAGCAGCCCGTCGTGGCGTTGGTCTGCGCCGACGCGCGCACCTCGCCCGCGGAGTTGCGGAGCACGATGTCGAACGGGGTCAGCGAGCCGGAGTCACAGGTCGAGCCGTCCGTCTTGAGGATGTCGACCACGAGCCGCGTGGAGTCGTTCGCGACGCTGAAGTTGTAGACGTCGGGGTACGTGCAGTTGCCGCCGCCGATGTCACCGCTGATCGTCAGGGTCTGCGTGGCCGGGAACTCGAGGAAGTTGGCCTCGATCTCGTTGTCGTTCGGGAGCTGCTCCGAGGAGCGAGACTCGTCGAGGATCTCGCGACAGTCGATGTTGCAGGTGGCGCTGCCGTCGCAGGCCTCGCCGTGCTGCGCCTCGCCGCCGTCGCAGAACAAGCGGTACGCGCCGACGAGGTAGTCGCCCCCGCCCGCCATCCGGTCGTCGATGCCGAGGTACCAGGTGCCGCCCGTCGGTGCGACGAAGGCGAAGTGCTCGTCGCCCGAGCCCACGCAGGCGTCGGACGAGTGTTCACACGCCGTGTTGCGGCAGCGCGAGTCGAGGAGGTAGAGGAACGGGTCGCGATCGTTGTCCTCGACCGAGGGGTCCGGGATGACGTGGAAGTGCCACTTCTCGCCGGCCTGGACCTGGATGGCGATGAAGCCGTCGTTGCCGGGCGCGTCCCGCGAGCCGCAGCTCGAGATCCGGTTGGAGAGGCCGCGCGTGCTCACCGGCATGGGCGTGGTCGTGCTCGCGCTGAGCACGATGTACTCCGCGATGTCGCCGCCGCACGCGTCGTTGAGCTGCTCGCCGCCCGTGCCCGAGTCCTCGTCGGGCATCTGCGCGTCGCTCATGCCCGCGTCGGCGCCGCCGTTGCGCAGGTCGTCGAGGTGCCCCGTGTCGACGACGAAGCAGCCGCCTCCGAGGAGCGCGGCGCTGGCGACGGTCACGTTGGCGAGCAGGGCTGAGATCCGGCGGTCCATCAGAAGC
>SHBB01000702.1 GCA_004213565.1 Sandaracinaceae bacterium | reverse complement strand
GACTCTCAGGCCGCGCCGATCCCTTGGTATCGCTGGCCCGCCGTCCAGATTCGACGGCTCTACGACTGGACGATCCACTGGGCCGGCAGCCGCTTCGCCGTCCCCGCGCTCTTCCTCCTCGCGTTCGTCGAGGCGAGCTTCTTCCCGATCCCGCCCGACGTGCTGCTGACGGCGATGTGCCTCGGCAAGCCGAAGCGGGGGCTCCTCTACGCCGCGGTGTGCAGCGTCGGCTCGGTGAGCGGCGCGGTCCTGGGCTGGTACATCGGGATGTCGCTGTGGTCGGCCCTCGGCACCTCCGCCTCGTGCCCCGAGTTCGAGGGGGGCGCGTGGATGTTCGAGCACATCCCGGGCTTCACCTGTGCGCAGTTCAGCGTCGTGCAGGAGCTCTACCGGGACAACGCGTGGATGGCGCTCTTCACCGCGGCCTTCACGCCCATCCCCTTCAAGGTGTTCACCATCGCGGCCGGCGTCTTCGACGTCGCCCTGGCCACCCTGCTCTTCGCGAGCGCCGTCGGTCGCTCCGCGCGGTTCTTCCTGGTGGCGGGGCTGATCTTCAAGTTCGGGCCGCAGGTGCGCAGCTTCATCGAGAAGCGCTTCGAGCTGGTGACCCTGGTGTTCACCGTGCTGCTCGTGGGCGCGTTCGTGGCGCTGAGGCTCCTCCACTGAGCGACTGGGCGCCGGCCCCGGACATTGTTGACAAAGTCGATGCGCCTTCCCAGAGTCCGGGGGCAGTGAAGCTCTCGAACAAGGGCCGCTACGGCGTGAAGGCGATCTTCGACATCGCCTTCCACAACGACGGCAAGGCCACGCAGATCAAGGAGATCGCGGAGCGTCAGGCCATCCCGCCGCGCTTCCTCGAGCAGATCTTCCAGGATCTCAAGCGCGCGGGCCTGGTGCGATCCAAGCGCGGCCCCCGCGGCGGCTACCAGCTCGCGGTGCCCGCGGCCGACATCCGGCTCGGCGACATCATCCGCGCGCTCGAGGGCCCGCTGACCCTCAACTCGCCCAAGAAAGCCGGCGACGAGGACGGCGACGCCACCAGCCGCGCCGTGACCGAGGAGGCGTTCGACGACCTCGCCGAGCAGATCGAGGCGTGCTTCGACTCCCGCACCATCGAAGACCTCTGCGAGCGCGGTGAGGCGCTCGGCTACCGCCGCGACACCCCCGGCAAGTACGTCTACGTGATCTGAGTGGAGAGTTTCGTGACGGCCCCCGTCGTCGACAGCGTCCTCGATCTCATCGGCCGGACCCCCCTCGTGAAGCTTCGCCGCGTCGCGCCCGAGGGCGCGGCCACGGTGTGGGCCAAGGCCGAGCACCTCGAGCCGGGCGGCTCGATCAAGGACCGCATCTGCCTCGCGATGATCGAGGCCGCGGAGCGAGACGGACGGCTGCGCCCGGGCGCTACGGTGGTGGAGCCCACGAGCGGCAACACGGGCATCGGGCTCGCCCTGGTCTGCGCGCGCAAGGGCTACCACCTGGTCCTCACGATGCCCGCGAGCATGTCGCTCGAGCGGCGGCAGCTCCTCGAGGCCTACGGGGCCGAGATCGTGCTCACCGAGCCCAGCCGGGTGATGGAGGGCGCCATCGAGGCGGCCGAGCGCATCGCGGAGGAGCGCGGCGCCTTCATGCCGCAGCAGTTCGACAACCCCGAGAACCCCGCCGCGCACGCGCGCACCACCGCGGTCGAGATCCGCGAGGCCCTCGGCCGCGCGCCCGACGCGTTCGTCGCCGCGGTCGGGACGGGTGGCACGGTCAGCGGCGTGGGCGGGGTCTTCGGGCCCGAGGGGACGCGCGTGTTCGCGGTCGAGCCGGACACGAGCGCCGTCCTGAGCGGCCAGCCGCCCGGGCCCTCCAAGATCCAGGGCATCGGCGCGGGCTTCGTGCCGCGCAACTACGACCCGTCGGTCGTCGACGAGGTGCTCCGGGTGACCGACCGCGACGCCTGGGAGATGAAGCTCCGGCTCGCGCGGGAGGAGGGCCTGCTCGTCGGGATCAGCGCGGGCGCGAACGTCGTCGCGGCGGTGCGCGTGGCCGAGCGGCTCGGGGCCGGCGACGTCGTGACCCTGCTCTGCGACACGGGCGAGCGTTACTTCAGCCTCGACGAGTACTTCCGGTGAGCTTCGACGCGCGGGTGCTCTTGGTGGGCGTGGGCGGGCTCGGCTCGCCCGCCGCGCGGGTGCTCGCGCGGAGCGGCGTGCGCCACCTGACCGTGCTCGACGACGACGTGGTCGACGTCTCCAACCTGCACCGCCAGATCCTCTACGACGACGCCGACGTCGGGCACGACAAGTCCGAGCGCGCCGCGGCCAAGCTCCGCGCCGAGGGCGCGACCGTCGCGGTGGTCAAAGGCCGTCTCGTCCCTGATACGGCGCTCGCGCTCTTCCGCGACCACGATCTCGTGCTCGAGGGCGCGGACAACTTCGCCACCAAGTTCCTCGCCGCGGACGCGAGCGCGCTGAGCGGGGTCCCGGTGGTGCAGGCGGGCGCGGTCCGCTGGAGCGGCTGGGCCCTCGCCACCGACCCCGGACGGAGCGCGTGCATGCGCTGCGTCTTCGAGGACATCCCCCGGGACCGGGTCGAGACCTGCGCCGAGGCCGGCGTGATCGGGCCCGTCGTCGGCGTGCTCGGCGCGCTCGAGGCCGCGCTGGCGCTGCGCCTGCTCGGCGGAGACGCGAGCGCGGCGGGGGAGCTGTGGAGCTATCGCGGGCTCGAAGGGAGCCTGCGCGCCAGCCGCGTCCGACGGAGGCCGGGTTGCCCGGCCTGCGAGGGCGCGATCCGGGAGCTGTCCTGGGAGCGCTATGCTCCGCCGGACTGCGCCCTCTAGACGTCACCAGGAGAGAGTCATGGCCATCACCGTTCGCATCCCCACCCCCCTCCGAAACCTCACCGGCGGCGCCGACGAGGTCAGCATCGAGGGCGGCACCGTCGCCCAGGTGATCGACAACCTCGAGGCGAGCCACCCGGGGCTGAAGGAGCGCCTGCTCGACGACAAGGGCGTGCGCCGGCACGTGAACATCTTCGCCAACGACGAGGACATCCGCTTCCTCGACAACCTCGACACCACGCTGAAAGACGGCGACTCGGTGCAGATCGTGCCCGCCATCGCCGGCGGCTGAATGCTCTCCCGCGAGGACAGACGCCGCTACGCGCGGCAGCTGCTGCTCCCCGAGATCGGCGAGGCGGGACAGCGCGCGCTGCTCGACGCCCACGCGCGGACCGAGTCCGAGGTCGCCGCGCTGTACCTGACGCGGGCCGGCGTGGCGCTGGGTGCCGCGGGCGTCGGAGCGCGCGCGCAGATCCCTCCCAGCGGGGACCCGGCGCTGGCCGAGGCGGAGCGCTTCCTCGAAGGGGCGTTCGGCGCGGTCGAGGCCATTAAGGTCATCGTCGGCGTCGGCCGCGCGGGGGAGCTGGACCGCCCACTCACGGCGCCTCGCCAGGAGGAAGCGCCTTGAGGCATCGGCGCGTCGAGTCGATCGTGGACGCGGTCGGCGACACCCCGATGGTCCGCCTCCGGAACCTGGAGAAGGACTGCGAGGGAGACGTCGAGCTCTACCTGAAGCTCGAGTATTGCAACCCAGGTGGCTCCGTGAAGGACCGCCCCGCGCTGCAGATGATCCGCGACGCCCTGGCGGACGGGCGCTTCGGCGAAGGCAAGACCCTCATCGACGCCACGAGCGGCAACACCGGCGTGGCCTACTCGCTCTACGGCGCCGCGCTGGGCGTGCGCGTCGCGCTGGTGATGCCCTCGAACGTGTCGCAGGCGCGCAAGGAGATCACCCAGGCCTACGGCACCGAGCTCATCTACAGCGACCCGATGGAGGGCTCGGACGGCGCGATCGAGCAGGTCCGCGAGATCGTCCGGAAGGAGCCCGACCGCTGGTTCTACCCCGACCAGTACAGCAACCCGAGCAACCCCAGGGCGCACTACCTCGGGACCGGGAGCGAGATCGTCGCGCAGGTCGGGGACCGGCTGACCCACTTCGTCACCGGCCTCGGCACGACGGGCACGATGATGGGCACCACGCGGCGCCTGAAGGAGCACCGCGCCTCGATCCGCTGCATCGCGCTCGAGCCGGACGACGCGTTCCACGGCCTCGAGGGGCTCAAGCACCTCGCGAGCTCGATCGTGCCGAACATCTACGACGCGAGCGTGCCCGACGCGATCATGCCGGTGGGCACGGACGCGGGCTGGGACATGGCCGACCGCGTGGCGCGCGAGGAGGGGCTGCACATCGGGCACTCCGCGGGCGCCAACGTGTGGGGGGCCCTCGAGGTGGCCAAGACCCTGAAGACGGGCTGCGTCGTGACCATCGCCTGCGATCGCGGCGATCGGTACTTCGCGCCCATGAAATGGGAGAAGAAATATGTCTGGTGAGCTGCCTCCGTGGACGCGGGGTGACCTCTCGATCCCGGCCGCGCTGCTCGAGGCGATCGAGGCGCACGCGCGCGAGGCGTACCCCAGCGAGGCGTGCGGCTTCGTGATCGGCCCGGCCGAGGACGCGGCGGCGCTCGACGAGGCGGTGCGCGAGGCCAACGAGGCGGACAAGTACCACCGGCTCGATCCCGAGCGCTTCCCGCGCACCTCGAACACGTACTTCAAGATCAACGAGCTCCGCGCGGCCCGCGCCTTCGAGGCCGGCGAGCAGGCGGGCCGTCCGATCAAGGTCATCTACCACTCGCACTGCGACGCGGGCGCGTACTTCAGCGAGGAGGACGCCGCGACCTTCTCGAACGAGCGGCAGCTGACGTGGCCCTGCGCGTTCCTCGTGGTGAGCGTGGTCGGCGGAGAGGTGAAGGATCGCAAGCTCTGGGTCCACGCCCCTGGCACCGACGACTTCACGGAGTCATCCCTGAAGATCACATGAGCGAGCCGCGGAACCCGTACCCCACCGTCGACGTGATCATCGAGATCGCGGACGGCGTGGTCTTCATCGAGCGCGCGAACACGCCCAGGGGCTGGGCGCTGCCGGGCGGCTTCATCGACTACGGCGAGCGCCCGGAGGACGCGGCGGTGCGCGAGGTGAGAGAGGAGACCGGCCTCGACGTCGAGCTCGTCTCCCTGCTCGGCGTCTACGGCGCGCCCGATCGCGACCCGCGCCAGCACAACCTCTCGGTGGTCTACGTGGGCCGCGCGTCCGGGGAGCCGCGTGGCGGCGATGACGCGTCGGCGGCGCGGGTGTTCGCGCCCGACGCCCCGCCCTCCCCGCTCTGCTTCGATCACGCCCAGATCCTCGAGGACTACCGGCGG
>SHBB01000701.1 GCA_004213565.1 Sandaracinaceae bacterium | reverse complement strand
CGGGATGAGGCTCCGCGCTGCGAGGTCGCGGTAGAGGGCCGCCTCGGCCTCGGGCTCGCGCGAGAACGGGAAGGGGTTGCGCGCGCGCGCGTCGGGGAGCCGGGGGTACTTCGCGTCGTCCCGCGCGATCAGGGCGAGCAGCTCGTGGCCGCGCGCGCGCACCGACCGGAGGAAGATCAGCGCGAACGGGCCGATCTCGGCGCGGGCCGCCGGATCACGATGCACCCACTTCGCCCAGTCGAAGCCGTAGACGAAGTCGTGCACGTAGCGGAAGCGGATGTCCGTCTCCTGCCCGAAGAGCGCGTGCAGGGCCACGATCTCCTCGAGCGACGCGGCGAGGTGAGCGCGCGGATCCGTCGCGGCGCGCGCCTCGCGCAGGATGTCTGCGAAGACCGCGTCCAGATCCCAGAACAGGTTGTCCGGGAAGTGCTGCGCCACCGCGCGCGCCACCCGGACCATGCCGTCCGCGAGCACGGGCGCCAGGTGGCCGGCGTCGGGGAGGAGGCGCTCGCCGAGCGCGCGCAGGCTCGTCGCGCCCGATCGTGCGGCGTCGAGGCTGTGACGCTCCACGCCCGCCCGCTCGAGCTGCGCGTCGGCGCGCGCCAGCCGCTCGATGGGGGATTCGATCACGCCGTCGGCCAAAGGTTCCACCCTACGAGCAGCATGGAGGCGGCCGCCGCGCCGCGCCAGATGGCGTGGTGGAGCGCGGCCTTGTAGTGCTTCTGCTCCCCGAACGCGTCCGTGCGGGCGGCGCCGCTCCGGGCGAGCATGGCGCCCACGTAGCCCAGCGCCACCATCGCGGGCAGCAGCCCGACGAAGGCCGGGATCGCGTCGTCGAAGAGCCCCGCGAGCGCCCACGCGCAGGCGCCGAGGAAGGCGAGCGCCTCGACGGCGCGACGGCCCGCGAGGTTGCCCCACGCGGTGACGAAGGTGCGCTTGCCCCCGCGCCGGTCCGAGCGCTCGTCGGAGAGCCCGCTCGCGATCGCGCTCGCCAGGCCCATCAGGGCGAATCCGTAGATCAGGCTCGCCCCGGGCGGCGTCGCGTCGCCACCTTGCAGATAGGCGTGCGTGCAGGGGAGGGCGACGCCGACCCCGAGCATCTCGAGCAGCTCGCCGCCGCCGCGATAGTTCAGGCGGACCGGGGGGAGCGAATAGGCGGCGAACATGCCGAGGCAGCCCAAGGCAGCGACCCCGAGCCATCCCCGCCCCAGCCAGGCGCCGCCCGCGAAGCCGACGAGGGCCGCCAGCACGCCCGCGCCGAGGCCGGCGAAGAGGAGCTGGTGGGCGGGCAAGATGCCGTCCGGGATCGTCTTGGGGCTGCAGCCACCGGGGAACATGCGGCGCTTGATCGCGTCGACCTCGCGATCGCCCCAGTCGTTGAGGAAGACGATGAAGAGCAGGTCGAGCACGGTGAACGCGGCGCCGACGGCCAGCGCGCCGAGGCTCAGCCCGTTCCACGTCCCGAGCGCCTGACCGAAGGCGAACGGCACGAGCAGCTTGGGCCAGCTCCCGGGCTTGGCGGCGTAGATCCAGCGTCGAAGGAGAGTGTCGGGCAACGGCGCCTCGCGCAGCGGCTCTTCGGAGGACTCAGAGCGCGCCCGTCCGATATAGGTGCACGAGCAGGTAGGCGGCCGCGCTCGCGACGAGGAACGCCAGCACGCCGAACATCAGGACGATCACGAGGCGACCGCGCCTGCGGGACGTCGGAGGCTCGGAGCGCGGGGCCATCGCGGGGTCGCTCGTCGGGGCGATCGAGATCTCGGGAAGGCTCCCCGGCGCCGATCCGTGCATGAGCCGGGTCTGCGCGAGCGGGGCCTTCGAGGTGGGGGAGGGCGACGCGGGCCTCTGACTCGCGGCCGGGTAGGCGGGGGAGGGCGACGCGGGCCCCTGGCTTGCGGCGGCGGCCTGGAAGTACGGCGACGGTCGGTCGTGCTGGCTGATCTGCGTCGGGTCGGTGGTCTGCCAGCTCTCCACCGCGGGGCTGGGCTGGCTGATCCGGCTCGGGTCCGTCGCCTTCCACAGGTGCGACGTGTCGCTGCTCGTCGGCGGCGCGAACGCGGGGTTGCTCGTGCGGGTGCGCTCGAAGGCGTCGGCCGGCGCGACCTCCGGGTAGGCGGGCGCGGGCTCGATCGGCATCGCGCCCGTGCGGCTCGGCAGCGAGAGCTGGAGCGACTGGCTGAGCGACTCGCTCAAGCCCCGGACCACCTCACCGAGGTGCCGGGACACGGTCGGCGGCGGCGACACGGACGCGAGCGCCTCGAGCAGCGCGGCCGCGGTCTGGAAGCGCTGGTGGGGGTCGGGGTGCAGCAGGTGCTCG
This sequence comes from Sandaracinaceae bacterium, assembly GCA_004213565.1. Classification (GTDB taxonomy): domain Bacteria; phylum Myxococcota_A; class Polyangia; order Polyangiales; family Sandaracinaceae; genus JAVJQK01. The sequence continues at coordinate 2,941 of SHBB01000701.1, read as the reverse complement.
ACGATGGCCGCGAGGTTCTCCGGCGCGTCGGGCCGGAGCGCGGTGACGGGCAGGAAGGTCCCGGCCTGGATGCGCTGCAACGTGTCGAGGTCCGTCACCCCCTCGAAGGGGCGCTGTCCGGTGAGCGACTCGTAGAGCAGGACGCCGACCGAGAAGAGGTCGCTCCGGGCGTCGAACGTGCCGTGCCGCGCGTACTCGGCGGCCATGTACGGGACCTTGCCGCGCACCACGCCCGACTCGGTGCGCCGCTTGGCGCCGAGCACGCGCGCGATGCCGAAGTCGGTGAGGTAGATCTCGCCCGCCCGGCTGCAGAGCACGTTCGAGGGGGAGATGTCCCGGTGCACGACCGCGCTCCGGCCGCGCCCGGGCGTGTGCGCGAAGTCGAGCGCGTTGGCCAGCTCGATGCCGACGTGCGCGACCAGCGCGGCGTCGAGCCGCTCGCCCCGGTCCCGCTGCCGCTTCAGGAGCGTGCGCAGATCCATGCCGTCCACGAGCTCGAGCGCGAGGTAGTGCGAGCCCTCGACGGCGCCGAAGTCGACGACCTGCGTGATGTTGGCGTGCCGGAGCTGCGCGGCGAGCCGCGCCTCCTCCATGAATTGCTCGACGAACTGCGGGTCGGCCTCGAAGGCGGGCAGGATGCGCTTGACGCACACGTGCTGCTCGAACCCCGCCGGGCCGCGACGCACCGCCAGGAACGTCTCGGCCATGCCGCCCGAGCCGAGCCGGCGAGCCAGCTCGTAGGGGCCGAAGCGGACGGTGGCGCTCATCAGGGGGCCGAGGGTAGCGCAACCCGTCGCGCGCGCCGCAGCTTCGAGTAGTAGACTAGACTGCGCGGGATGGACGACCGCCCCGGGAGCGCACGCTCGAACACGCCACGCTTCGACACGGCCGCGGTCCACGCCGGCGACGCGCCCGACCCGAGCACCGGGGCCCTCGACCCGCCCGTGGTGCTCTCGAGCGCCTACGCCTTCGAGGACGCCGCGGACGCGGCCGGCCAGTTCGACGGCACCCGCCCGGGCCACATCTACTCACGCTGGCGCAACCCCACCGTGCGCGCGCTCGAGCTGAAGATCGCCGCGCTCGAGCAGGCCGAGGACTGCGTCGCGCTCGCGAGCGGCATGGCCGCGGTGCACGCCGCCCTCATCGCCAACCTGAACGCGGGGGAGCACGTCGTCGCGGCCGAGAGCCTGTACGCGGAGACCGGCCGGCTCCTCCGCGGCACCCTCGCGCGCTTCGGGGTCGAGACCACCTTCGTCGACGCCACCGACCCCGCGAAGATCGAGGCCGCGCTGCGCCCCGACACACGCGTGGTCTACCTCGAGACCCCCGCCAACCCGACCCTGGCCATCACCGACGTGGCGGAGGTCGCGCGCCGCTGTCCCCGGGCCACCGTCATCGTCGACTCCACCTTCGCCACGCCCTATCACCAGCGCTTGCTCGGCCGCGGCGCGCACCTCGTCGTGCACTCCGCCACCAAGGGCCTCTGCGGCCACGGCGACGCGGTCGGCGGCGCGGTGGTCGGCGACGCGGCGCGCATCCTCCGGGTGCGCGAGGAGGGGGTGCGCACGGCGGGCGGCGCGCTCTCGCCGATGAACGCGATGCTGCTCTCGCGCGGCGCGCGGACCCTGGGCGTGCGCATGCAGCGGGCGTCCGAGAGCGCGGCCGAGCTGGCGCGGCGCCTTCGGGAAGACGCCCGCGTGGCGCGCGTGCACTACCCGGGCCTGGCGGATCATCCGGGACACGCCGTCGCGAAGGCGCAGATGCGGAACGGCTTCGGCGCGCTGCTCGCCTTCGAGGTCGCGGGCGGGCGCGAGGCCGGCGCGCGCTGCTACGACGCGGTGCGGGTGATCAGCCGCGCGGTCAGCCTGGGGGACGTGCGCAGCCTGATGACGCACGCGGCCAGCACAACGCACGCCTCGTGGACGGACGCGCAGCGGGCGCAGGCGGGGATCGCCGACGGTCTGATGCGCCTGAGCGTCGGCATCGAGGACGTCGAGGACCTCTGGGCGGACCTCGACGCGGCGCTCGGGTGAGAGCCCTCAGGCCTGCATCATGCGATTGAAGCGCTCGGTGAGCGTCGGATCCGCCGACATCTTCGCCCCCCACGCCTGGGCCACCGTGCCGTAGCTCATCATGTCGAGGCCGTAGCGACCGAGCGCGCCCTGCATGTCGCCCTGCTGCATGCCCTTGAGGATGGCCACGTAGTCGCTCAGGCGCGCCACCGGCTGGCCGGGGAAGACCTCGGGGTCCGGGTCGGCGTCGCCCGCCTCGTTCAGCGCCCGCTGCGCCGCCTGCTGCTGGGCCATGCGCAGGTGCATGTCTTGTTGGCCGTCGAGGATCTGCTGCATGGCGCCCATCTCCTCGTCGCTCACGCCCATCGCGGAGAGCCTCCGGCCGCGCTCGAGGTGGGAGAAGCGGTCGTGCAGCTCCGGGCTCGCGTTCAGCGCCTCCTGCCACTCGGGGATCGGCGCGCCGCCGCCCTCGCGGTGCTCGACGTACTCCTCGAGGGTCAGCCCCGCGTACCGTCGCACGGGAGGCCGCACCACGTTCTTGCTCCGCACCGTGTCCTGATAGCGCTCGATCCACGCCTCGAGGTCACGGCGCTGCTGCGGGTCGTGGCCGCCCAGCCCGAGCCAGACCTCCGCGAGCACGATCTCCCACGCCGTGAAGCCGCGCTCGGGGATCTGGGTCCGCAGCCAGCGGAAGATGCCCTCCACCTCGTCGCGGATCTCGGGGCGCTCGTGCACGCGCCAGCCGAACGCCACCAGCGCCGCGCCGGTCACCCAGTCGCTCGGCCCGTAGACCATCGAGTAGAGCGCCGCGCGCGCGCTGCCCATCTCCCAGGGGCCGAGGTGGGACAGCGTGACCGCGGTCGCGACCTGGCAGCGCCACGTCCACGAAAACGCGTCGAAGTCGTCTTCGGGGCCCGGGACCGGTGGGT
>SHBB01000700.1 GCA_004213565.1 Sandaracinaceae bacterium | reverse complement strand
GCCAGCTTTCGCGAAGCGAAAGCGCGAGCCGCGTGGCTCACGCGCGGAGCGCGGGACACGGGCGACGAAGTCGCCCGACTTGGGTTGGGGGGGCCCCGTGGAGCCGGCGCAGCGATGTTTGCGAAGGGCGCGAAGCGCCCGGAGCGAACATCGTTGCGACGGCGCAACGGGGGGGAGGGGCTTGAAAAGCCCCGCCCCAAAAACTAATGCGCCGTGTGCTGGAACGGGTCTTCGTCGCTCGTGGCGCCCGGCGGCTCCTGCGCACCGTCTTCCCCGCAGAACAGGATCGCGCAGTTCTTGTGCTCCGACTCACGGATCCGGGTGCACAGCTCCACGAGGTCGTCGTCGACGTCCACCACCGAGCCCTCGGTCGCCCGACCGGAGTCCTCGTCGTAGCGCGCCTCGTCGAGCGCCACCCAGCGGCCGCGGAACTCGTCGCGGTGACAGATGTCGTCCCAGCTCATGCGTTCCATCGGCGTCTCCCAGCTACTTCCAGGAAGGGATGACCCGTCCGGAGCGTGTCTGTCCGCAGGATGGGCTGCGCCCCAGAACGAGGCAGGATCCCGTAAAAACGCGCGAGGTGACCAGCTATTGAGGAGGCCCATGGCAGCTCTCGTCCCGGCCCTTTGGTGGACCGGCTCCCATACCGACCCGTACGGGTCGGATCCGACTGGGTCAACTTCCTGGCGAAGTCGGATGTCATTCGCAGGATCTTCAGCCGTCTCTGCGGACCGAGGCGGCGCCTGCCGCGCTCGCTCCGTCAGAGGTTCCGATAAGCCATACGTCGAGATGAAAAGCGTTCGAATGTCCGTGACGGGTGCCGTTTGGACGGTCCCAGTCTCCCCGACTCGGGGCGGTCGCGCAAGCCCCCGCGTCACCTGACCGTCACCATTTGGGGAGCGGGCAGCACGCGGGTTCGGAGCGAGCCTCGAAGGGCCGGACGGCGCTCAACATGCGACGCGCCACGCCAACGGCAAGGGTCGAGGTGTGGGGGCTCACCCCGACGCTTGCGTGGGATGAGAAGCCGGCTAACGCGCGCGGCCCGCAATCCGTTCCGTCGGCAGGAGCGAGCGGCGATCGAGGGGCGTCTGGCCGAGCACCACGGCCGTCAGGTTGAGCACGAACTTCTCCTCCGAGAAGAAGGACGGCCTCGCGACGCCCAGGCGCGCCTCGAGGTGCGCGGCCAGCTCCGCGAAGAGCTCCCTCCGGACCGCGAGCGGCAGCTCTTCCCGGCGCAGGCTCAGCCCGACCATCGCGTCTCGCTCGGGCGCGGTGATGCGTCGCACCGCGAGCGACACCGCCGGGTCGTCGACGAAGCTGTTGTAGCGCTCGGATGGCGGCACGACGGCCGAGGGCGCCGGCGCGCGACGCTCTCGGACGACGATGGTGCCGGCCGCGAGGTCGCCGAGGCGGCGGCCGTCGCGGTCCAGGAACGCGCTGACACCGCCGACGAAGTAGAGCCCGGGGAGCAGGTCGACGATCCGGACGAGGTTGCGCACCACCGACTGGACGAAGCTCATCCGGACGCCGTCGCGCGAGAGGGTGCGCAGGCCAACCAGCCGCTTGCCCACCGTCTGACCACCCCACCACCACTCGAGGAGCGCGGCGTACCACCACTGCACCACGAAGACGGCCATGAACTGGAGCGCGGAGGCGAACCCCCCGGCGAGCGCGCTGAAGGTGGAGATCAGCTTCACGGCCGCGACGATGAGCACCAGCATGACCAGGACGTCCACGAACCAGGCGAGCGCGCGCGCGGCGACGCCGGCCAGCTCGAACTCGAAGGTGACGTTCTCCGGGGTCCGGATGACGTAGGCCACGGACGTCAGCCTATCAGCCGGCTCAGGCTCCGCTCGAACAACTTCGCGCCTCGCCTTTCGGGCTCGCTGCGTTCACCGACTGCTATCCTGCGCCCATCGTGCGCGGCTTCGACGTCAACCGCTTCCTCGGGGAGCGCCAGGGAGAGTGGGAGGAGCTCGAGGACCTCCTCGCCCAGGCGGAGTCGTCCGGGCTGAAGTCGCTCGGCATCGACGGCGCGCGCCGCTTCGGCAAGCTCTACCGCAGCGTGTCGAGCGATCTCATCCGCTCCCGCACGGAGCTGGTGGACGCGTCCATCACCGACTACCTCAACGACCTCGTGGCGCGCGCGTACGCGCAGATCCACGCCGGGAGCGGCCAGCGGGGCAAGGAGCTGCTGGGGTTCTTCCTCCGCGGCTACCCCCGGCTCGTGCGCGCGGAGTGGAAGGTGATCGCCCTCTCGGCGCTCCTCTTGCTGGGGGGTGGCGCGGTCGGCGCGGGCGCCGTCGCCATCGACAGCGACGCCCTCGGCGTGCTCATCCCCGAGGACCACCAGGCGTTCACGCCCGGCGAGCGCATCGCCCGCGACGCCGACCGGGGCGCCGCGGCGGGGGATCAGGCCGCCGCCTTCTCGAGCTTCCTGTTCACCCACAACATCCAGGTGACCTTCCTCGTCTTCGCGGCGGGGATCACCTTCGGCGTCGGAACGGCGAGCCTCCTGTTCTACAACGGGGTCCCGCTCGGGGCGCTCGCCATGCAGTACCACCAGGAGGGCGAGGGGCTGTTCTTCTGGGCCTGGATCCTCCCGCACGGCGTGCCCGAGCTGACGAGCATCTTCATCGCGGGCGGCGCGGGCCTCGTGGTCGCGCGCGGCCTGTTGCTGCCCGGCCGTCGACGCCGACGGGACGCGCTCGTGGTCGAGGGCCGGCGCGCGGCCAGGCTGGTGGTGGGCACCATGCCCGTGCTCGTCCTCGCGGGGCTGATCGAGGGCACCATCAGCCAGATCCACGAGCCGACGATCCCCTACGTGGCGAAGCTCGCCTTCGCGGTCATCGTCGGCGCCGGGCTCTACGCGTGGCTGCTCGTCGCGGGGCGAGAGCGGCCAGCCTGATCGGCCGGCCCGCTCATCACATCGGGCCGCCGGGACCCATGATCTCCGGCGGGACGAGGAAGTAGACGAGGCGGCTGTCCAGCGGCGAGCCGTCTCCGTAGACCGTGAGCCGCGCGATGAAGATCTGCGGGGTGGAGGTCGGCATCACGAAGTCGTTCTGCCGGGCCACCACGTCGAAGCAGACCGGCGTGCCGGGCGTGACCTCCGGGAAGGTCTCGTGCACGCCGTCGCCGTCGCTGTCCTCGGTCATGATGGCCGTGCAGCCCGCGCCCGTGGTGTTCGTCTCGAGCCGGTCGATGAACTGCAGCGAGTCCCCGGCGTCGTCCGGCTCGTCGACCGCGTCGATGGTCACGCGCAGCGGCACGCCCTCGACGATCTCGTTGATGGCCATGGTGACCGCGGGCACGACCGAGGAGTCCTGGCCCTCGAAGAGGAGCGGCTGACCCGTGCGGTCGAGCGAGCCCGACTCGCGGACCACGTCGCGGAGCTCGTTCCGGGCGGACGAGCCCGGCGAGCCGCTCCAGACGCCGATCATGGAGATCCCAGCGCCAGCCAGCGCCGCCCCCGTGTCGGACGCGGTGAAGCCGCCGTCGCTGTCCTCGTCGGTGAACGCGACGAGGATCTTCACCGCCTCGGCGCGGAACGAGGGGCAGCCGATGAACCCGGGCGGCATCGGGCCCGTGCAGCCGCGCGCGTCCGTCCCGGAGCGCGTGGGGTCGACCACGCCGTGCAGCGCCTCGTAGAGCTCCTCGGTGCCGCCGAAAGTCGACGTCCGGATCCGCGCGCTCGTCATCGCCGGGTCGGCCTGCAGCGAGAGTCGGTTCTCGTAGTAGGCCTCGTAGAAGCCGGTGCCGGTCCAGGGGCTGAGGATGCACGAGCTCATGCCCGGATCCTCGATGCACGTGTTGGAGAACGGGCTGCAGATCTCGGCCGCGCCGCACTCCGAGTCACGCATGCAGGCGGTCCCCGTGTCGGTGCACTGCAGGTTGCCCATGACCGTGGTCACCGCGGTGCGCAGCGCGTTGATCTCCCCGCCCATCGAGCCCGACTGGTCGAAGAGGAAGTAGATGTCCGCGAACTGGATGCTGGTGCTGAAGTTGAGCGTGTCCCGCTCCGGCATCGGCGGCTCCTCGAAGGGCACGACGAAGACGAAGTTGCCGCGGGTGCGCGGGCTGTCCATCCCGTCTCCGGGATCGGTGCCGGCGCTCACCTCGATGAGATCGCTGACGCCGTCGCCGTCGGAGTCCTCGGCCGTCGGCGAGGTGCCGTGGATGGTCACCTCGTCCGCGTCGCTCAGCCCGTCGTTGTCGCTGTCGAAGTCGCGGAAGTCGGGCGTGCCGTCCATGTCGGTGTCGACCGGCTGGGTGGCGACGTCGAGGTCGCCCGCCTCGGTCTCGTCCGGGATCCCGTCGTCGTCGCTGTCGAGATCGAAGACGTCCGGGATGCCGTCGCCGTCGGTGTCGAGATCGCGCTCGTGCCCGTCCAGGATGAAGTCGTTGTCGCTGTCGTTGTCCTGGTAGTCCGGGATCCCGTCACCGTCGTTGTCGTTCGGCGGCGAGGCGCCTCTCGCGAGCTCTTGCGCGTCGCTGATCAGGTCGTTGTCGTCGTCGGTGTCGGCGAAGTCCGGCAGCCCGTCGCCGTCGACGTCCCCGTCGGTCTCGTCAGCGTCCGGGATCCCGTTGTCGTCCGAGTCGAGGTCGATGTAGTCCGGGGTCGCGTCTCCGTCGGCGTCCCGCGGCGGCGTGGCGGGGTCGCTGTCGCCGGCCTCGACCGAGTCCGGGATGCCGTCGCCATCGCTGTCGCTGTCCTGGTAGTCCGGCGTCCCGTCGCCGTCGGTGTCGCGGCGTGTGTCGATGCCTTCGTCCGCGTCGGAGATTCCGTCTCCGTCCGTGTCGGCGCCCGGGTCGCGCCCGGAGTCACCTCCTCCGTCTCGAACGGGGCGCACGGTGGCGGGATCACACGCGATGGCCAGGAGGAGGCAGAGCGCGCAACCATGGATTCGACGCAGCATTCGGCAAGAGTAGCGAAAGCGACCGGCGTTGACGATGGCAGGCGCGCGAATTTTCCGGGGGCGACGAAACATCGGAGCCACAGGGGTGCGCGGGCCCCGCGCGGAGCACACCGCGCTCCGTTTCGACCGCGCGTCTCATGCGGATCATGCCTGACTCGCCTGGGCACGAGCCTTGCTCCCTTCCCGGCATGCCTCGCTCGGCCGCCGTCGTCCCCCCTCCCCCGCCCATCGCCGCGCGGCGCTCCGAGCGCCCGGCCCCGCCCCGGTCGGGCCCGGTCCCGAAGGCGGTCGCCGGCCCGCGGCTGCCGAAGCCGCCACCCGTCCCGGGGTCGATCCGCCGCGACGC
>SHBB01000070.1 GCA_004213565.1 Sandaracinaceae bacterium | reverse complement strand
CCCAGTCGGTCCCAGGGCGGATTTCGCGGTCGTTCCACTCCGTGATCAGCCCCAGGTGCTTGAGGGGCGAGAGGTGTGCGCTCAGCTCCTCAGAAAACTTGCGGTCCTCGTGCGCGTACGAGAGGAAGAGGTGGAGCGAGTTCTTGCTCATCGGCGTGTTCGCAGATCTGCTGAGCACCTCGCGGCGGCCCCGACGAGGGGCCACCTTGTCGCCGTTTTGTCGACAGACGTGTGCGACGCACGAGGGGTGCCCGCATGAGACGGGAAGGCGGGGAGCCGGACCATCGCTCGACGATACACCAGGCCCGAAGATACGACGGCACCAAGACCCGAGCTGGCGCCGGGACTCTCGCATGCCTGCTATAGGCAAGGACTCCGACGCCAGCGTCGCTGCACCGGCCCGCTGTCCGAGAGCTCGAGCCGGCATCCTGGCGTGCACGACGTGCGCTAGACGAACGGCCCTAGGAGTCGCTCGACGAACGCACGGGCGTCACCGGTTCCATCGAACTCGCCCACCCGAAACTCGTCGTTGTCCACCACAGACATCCAGTCCGTCTCGGCGTCGCGAAGCAGCGCGGAGAGCTCCTCGCGTAGTCCCTCCCGCCAGGCCGGGGCCTCGAGCTGATGCCGCAACACCTCGGAGGCTGTTGCGTGGTCGAGGCCATTCTCCGGAGAGAAGAGGCCGAGCGCCTCGTGGACCCAACGTCCCCGTTGGCGGCTCACCATCAGGACGCCCGGAGCATCCACGCCGCGAGCCAGGCAGCGGCGGCGGCGAGGATGGTGAAGAGGTGGCCGAACTCCTTCCGCCGGGCGAGCTCTGTGACAGCGCCCCCAGCGAGGGCGGCGGCGGCGACGGTCCAGAGAAGGTCGTGAGTCGGCCAGAACTGCTCCGCCAGCACCTAGTAGCGAGCTTCGACCAGATCGATGGCGCCTCAGGTCCTGGCCGCCGCACGCGCGACGGCCGCGATCTGCGGGGCCAGCATGGCGACGGCCACCACGCCCGTCGCTCGGGCCCAGCCCTCCCGTCGCCGTAGGACCAGCGCCCCGATCGTAGTGGGGACGCACCAGAGCCACAGTCCCTCCACGACCACGGCCGTCGCACAGACGAGGAGACCCACCGACGGGGCGACGAGGTGCAGGCGGTTGCGCGCCCGGATGCAGTCGCGGAGCTCTCCCGCCACGAGAGCCGCCGTCGAGATGACGACCAGTCCCGGCGTGGCGCAGCGTGCCGAAGCTCGCCCAGCGCGGCGCTCCGCCATGCGCGCAGAGAGGCCCCGCCCAGGCGCGCTGGGCGGGGCCTCGGAGGGCCGGGGTCGGCCGAGGCTCAGGCCTCGAGCGGGACCGGCGGGTCGTCGACGACCGGGGGCGGGGCGTCGACGTCGGGGAGGGGCTCGTCGAGGTCGGGCTCGGGGGTGGGCTCCTCGGGCTCTTCGCCCGCGGCGCGGCGACGCGCGGTCGCCTCGAGGTGGGCGGCGAGGGGGCCGACGGCGCGGCGGAAGCGCGCCTCGCTCGCCTCGTCACCGCGGACGAGCTGGCCGACGAGGATGCGGCAGTACTCGGCGATGGCGTAGCTCAGCGAGGTGATGTTGTCGCGGAGCGCGTCCGACTCGGGGGTGTCGTTCGCGTCGCGGCCGAGGCCGAGCGCGCGGCCGTAGGCCTCGTGGGCGGGGCGGAGGTAGGCGAGGTACTCGGGACCGAGGAGGGCGTCGAGCTCCGCCGCGAGGCCGGCATCGTCGATGCGCTGCAGCAGGAGGTCGCTGTGACTCCACTGCCGCTTGCCGGGGAGGCGGACGAAGCCGGTGCCGTCCGGGAAGATCTCCTGCCGGAGCTCGGTGGCCCGGGTGGCGGAGGGGCTGGGCGCGAGGCGAGTCTTCGACTCGAGCGCCAGGTCGATGGCCATCCAGCCATCGTCCACCCGGCTGCCCCACTTGCCGACCTCGGCCGGTGTCTGGTGGCGGCGCTGGATGAGGGTCAGGCGTATGTGCTCCGCCTCCGTCCTCACCCTGGCCGCCTCCCGGAGCAGCCGTTCGTCGGCGTCCTCCGGGGTGACCTCGAGGAGGGCCCGAGCGAGGAAGACGCCCGTCAGGCCGTCGAAGCGCTTGGGGCGGATGAACGTCGAGAGATCGTGGTGGTCCATGCGATTCCTTCCGGGGGAATCCAGGCCCCGAGCACCGCGCCCGACGTGGTCCCCCCGATGATGACGCGATCTCCATCGGGGCGACCGGGTCGAGGTTTCGTGCTCGAACGAACTTTTTCTCCCGAGCCCAGCCCCTGCAGGTCTCTACGCAGACCTCGAAGGCCCAGGTTCAGCCCCAGGAACGCCGAATTCAGAGATTCGAGCTCGAGCTCTCAGTGTTGTCGATAACGCGAATCAACTGGACTCTGAGCGCAGAGCGTTCTCGGTATCGGATATCGAAACGTGCTCTGAGCTCAGAGCCTAGTTGATAGCCGGAATCAACTGGGCTCTGAGCTCAGAGGCTAGTTGATAGCGCGAATCAACTGGACTCTGCGCTCAGGCTGTTTCCGGCTCCGGTTCTCGAGAGTTGCTCTGCGCTCAGAGCCCAGTTGATAACCGGAATCGAAAACGCTCCGAGCGCAGAGCGAAATCGCTGTCGATCTCATTTTCGCGCTCGATCGCAGAGTCCAGTTGATAACCGGAATCGACTGAACGTCACGACCTCGCGGTTCTCGCGAGATGCGCGCGAGTTCGCGTCGAGCGCGTCGGACGGGATCGTGCTCGTCAACGGCCGCCAGCTCGCGGACCTCATGATCGACTTCTGCGTCGGGTGGTCGACGATGGCTGACCGCCTATAGCATTCATGCAACACCCCCCGCCCGATCAGGTGTAGCAGCAATGCTCGTATCGGTGCGCAGCCGGGCGCGATAGCCTCTCGAGGAGAGGGGGCGTTCCGTTCATGCGGCCATCGGACACACATGCGCGATGACTCGACCGGCCAGGATCGTGTAGGTTCGGGGCCATGGACGTCTTCGATGGATGACATCCCCGCTGACGCGCGCTCGCTGTTCGCGCAGTCCGCCGAGCACCTCGACGCCGGTCAGGTCGCTGCCCTCCGCCAGGCGCTCCGCGACCACCTCGACGAGATCCGCGCCGCCGCGCAGTCCAACGAGCTGCTGCCGCTCGACATCGCGCAGGAGATCGCGGAGAAGTGCGACGCGCTGCTCCGCGAGCACGCCGGCCTCCCCCCCGAGCACGGCGCCCTCGTGGTGGCCGCGGCGCGGTACTTCATCTCCAGCGACGACGCGCGGCCGGACCTCCAGGGCGTGCTCGGCCTCGACGACGACGCCGCCGTCTTCAACCACGCCGCCCGTCAGATCGGGCGGGGCGACCTCGTCATCGACGTATGAGCGCCGCACGGTCGTATGCGCCGGGCTCGCGGGTGCGGGTCCGCGGCGAAGAGTGGGTGGTCGAGAAGTCGATGCCCGTGCGCGGCAAGGCGGGCCTCGCGCACGCGGTGCACGTGCAGGGGCTGACCGAGCTGGTCCGCCACCACAAGGCCATCTTCGTCGACGACATCGACCGCATCGAGCCGCTCGCCCCCGAGGACACGCAGCTCGTGCTCGACGACTCGGCCGCGTACCGCAAGACGCGGCTCTTCTTCGAGACGCTGCTCCGACGCACGCCGCCCACCGACGACCTGGTCCACCTCGGCCACCGCGCGGCGATGGATCCGATGGCGTACCAGATGGTCCCCGCGCGCAACGCGCTGAGCGAGCTGCGGCAGCGCATCCTCATCGCGGACGGGGTCGGCCTCGGCAAGACGATCGAGATCGGCATCCTCCTCAGCGAGCTCATCAAGCGCGGCCGCGGCCGGCGCATCCTCGTGGTCGCCATCCGCTCGATGCTCGCGCAGCTGCAGCAAGAGCTCTGGGTGCGCTTCGCGCTGCCGCTCGTGCGCCTCGACTCCGAGGGCATCCGCCGCGTGCACGCGAAGATCCCGAGCAACAAGAACCCGTTCTCGCACTTCGACCGCGCCATCCTCAGCGTCGACACGCTCAAGAACGACGGCCGCTACCGCGCGTGGCTCGAGCAGACGCGCTGGGACGCCATCGTGGTCGACGAGTGCCACAACGTCGCCAACCGCGGCAGCCAGCGGGAGGCCCTCGCGCGGCTGCTCGCCGCGACCACCGACACGCTCGTCCTCACCAGCGCCACGCCGCACAACGGCCGGCCCGAGAGCTTCGCCAACCTGATGCGCATGCTCGACCCGTCGGCCATCGCGGACGAGAAGGACTTCAGTCACGAGGACGTCGAGCACCTCTTCGTGCGCCGCTTCAAGAAGGACGTGGAGGCGGAGGCCGGCGCGAGCTTCACCGAGCGCGAGATCCACCGGGCCGAGGTGCAGGCCAGCCCCGAGGAGGAGCGCGCCCTCGCCGCCCTGCGCGCGCTGACCCTGCACACCCTCGGCAAGAGCCGCCACGGGGTCGACCGCCTCTTCCCCTGGACCCTCGTCAAGGCGTTCCTCTCCAGCCCCCACGCCTGCCTCGAGAGCATCGACGAGCGCCTGAAGCGCCTCGACGCCGCGCTGAAAGACGAGCACCCGCACGCCGAGGTCCTGCGCGAAGACGCCGAGAGCCTCCGCGAGCTCCGCGCCCTCGTCGAGGCGTGCTTGGCTGGCTTCACCAAGCTCGGCCGGCTCATCGAGGAGCTCCGCGCGATCGGCTTCGACGGCTCGCCCGCCTCGCCGCGCGTGCTCGTCTTCTCCGAGCGCATCCGCACCCTCGAGATGCTGCGCGCCGAGCTCGCCCGCGCCTTCGGCGTGCCGGAAGAGGACGGCCCCATCGCCACCTTCGACGCCAGCAACCTCAGCGACGTGGAGCAGGGCCAGCTCATCGAGAGCTTCGGCAAGAAGGACAGCCGCCTGCGCCTGTTGCTCGCGAGCGACGCCGCGTCCGAGGGCGTGAACCTCCACTACTTCTGCCATCACCTCTTCCACTTCGACGTGCCCTGGTCGCTCATCCGCATCGAGCAGCGCATGGGCCGCATCGACCGCTACGGGCAGACCGAGACCCCGCACCTGACCTACCTGCTCACCACCACCGAGGAGCAGGGCGCCGACCAGCTCATCGTGCGGCGCCTGGTCGAGAAGGAGGAGCAGGTCCACCAGAACCTCGGCGACGCGGGCGTGGTGCTCGGCCTCTACGACCCGCAGCTCGAGGAGGACACGCTCGTCGAGGGCGCGGCCGAGGGCAGAGACGCCACCCAGCTCATCCCCGACGCGCCGCCCCCCGTGAACGCCGACGGCGGCATCGACCTGCTCGCGCTCCTCGCGCAGGTGCAGGCCGCGGCCCCCGGCGCCGAGCCCCTCCCCGAGGCCACCACCCGGGACATCAGCCTCTTCCCCAGCGACTACGCCTTCGCCAAGACCGCCCTCGCCGCCGTGCAGGACGACCCGGTCACGGGGGAGGGCGCCTTGCAGTGGGAGGCCGACGACGCGCACCAGCTCGTCCGCGTCTACGCGCCTGAGGGCTTCACCCGCTGGCGCGAGCCCTTCTTGCCCGACGAGGCCGTGCCCGCGCGCGGCCAGCCCTATCGCCTCGTCGCCGACCGCGCGATCGTGATGGAGCAGATCCAGGCCGCGCGCGACAACGAGGGCGCCTGGCCGGGCTACCACCTCCTCTGGGAGCAGCACCCGCTGATGGAGTGGCTGCTCGACTGCCTCGCCGCCGTCTACGCGCGCCACGAAGCCCCCGTGCTCCACGCCCCGCGCCTCGGCGCCCAGCGCTCGGTCTTCCTCTTCACCAGCCTCATCAGCAACGAGAGCAGCCAGCCCGTGCTCGCCAAGTGGTTCGGCGTGCAGATGCGGACCAAGGGGAACTACGAAGGGACGATCGAGCTCGAGGAGCTGCTCGCGCTCACCGGCTTCGACCGCGAGCTCGTCAACGCGGGCGCGAAGCTGCCCCTCGAAGACCTGCAACGGCACGTGCCCGCCGCCGTCCAGCACGCGCGCGCCCACATCGACGAGGCGTACCAGGCCATCCTCGGCCGCCTCCGCAGGGACGTGCGCAAGCCCGCCCGCCGCCTCGACGCGTGGAAGCGCAAGTCCGAGGCCCTGCTCGACGCCAAGGAGCAGCGCCTCCGGGCCCGCAACGACGGGCAGATCCCCAAGCTGCACGAGGGCCGCCTGAAGGAGCAGCGCCGCCACGTCGAGCGCTTCGTCGCCGACCAGAGCCAGTGGCAGAAGACCCTCGTGCGTCACGGCGAGCCCTTCGTGCGCCTCGTGGCCGTGTTCACGGGAGGCGAGTGACATGGCCGTCGACCTGACCGGCATCGACAACGTCAACGAGTTCTTCAGCCAGCACTACCTGGACGAGCTGCTCGTCAAGGACCTGAAGGACCTCCGCAAGGAGTGGAAGGGCGGCGACGACAAGAGCCCGCCCGAGCGGCTCCGCGCCCGGGCCCGCGCCTTCACCAAGGCCCTCAACGAGGCGGCCAAGCTCAGCCGCGCCGCCGACCTCTACGACGTCGCGCACCCCGTCCAGGTCTCCATCGCCGAGGCCCTCGGCTACCCCTACCAGCGCGGCGCGACCTTCGAGCTCGACGACGGCGAGGCGCTGCCGTGCATCCACCGAGTAGACCAGAAGGGCGAGCCCTACCTGCTCGTCGTCGAGGGCCGCTTCACGGCCGAGGCCGAGGGCGCGCTCGACGTCGGGCTCGCCGCCGCTCAGCAGGTGGACGACGCGCTCGCCCTCCCGAAAGACAGCCTCTCCAAGCTCCTCGGCCGCGCCTTCGCCCAGGAGCGGCACCCGCGCTGGATCGTCGTCCTCGCCGGCAAGGAGGCCTACCTCGCCGAGCGCGCGCGCTGGGGCCGCGGCCGCCACCTCCGCTTCGACTTCACCGAGCTGTTCGGCCGCAAGGACAAGAACGCGCTCGCCATCACCGCCGCGCTGCTCGGCAAGGGCGCCCTCGCCCCGGACGACGGCGCCCCCCTGCACGACACCCTCGACGAGAACAGCCACAAGCACGCCTACGGCGTCTCGAGCGACCTGAAGTACGCGGCCCGCAAGGCGGTCGAGCTGCTCGGCAACGAGTGGGTCCACTACCAGCGCACCACCGGCAAGCAGGCGCTCTACGGGGAGCACGTCTCGCGCGAGCTCACCGAGGAGTGCCTCATCTACCTCTACCGGCTGCTCTTCCTCTTCTACGCCGAGGCGCGCGCGGCCGAGCTGCGCAGCCTGCCGATGAACAGCGAGGAGTACCGCCAGGGCTACAGCCTCGAGGCCCTGCGCGACCTCGAGATGGTCCCGCTCAACACGCCGGCCGCGCGCGACGGCTTCTTCCTCCACGAGAGCCTCAGCACCCTCTTCGCCCTGGTCAACGAGGGCCACCAGCTCCCCAAGCAGGAGGCGCTCGCCTTCGAGCAGTACGAGCCGGGCTTCGAGATCGACGGCGTGCACAGCCCGCTGTTCGACCCGCGCCTCACCCCGCGCCTGAGCCGCACCAAGCTGCGCAACAGCGTCGTCCAGGAGATCCTCCAGCTCCTCTCGCTCAGCCGCGAGGGCCGCCGCGGCCGGGGCAACCGCGCCTGGGGCCGGGGCCGCATCAGCTACGCCCAGCTCGGCATCAACCAGCTCGGCGCGGTCTACGAGGGCCTCCTCAGCTACACCGGCTTCTTCGCGAACGAGACCCTCTACGAGGTGCACAAGGCGGGCGCGAAGGTCGACGAGACCGACCAGGCCTTCTTCGTCCCCGAGAGCGAGCTCGACCGCTACTCCGAGGACGAGCTCGCCTTCGAGGGCGAGGACGGCCAGCCCGCGCGCCGCCGCTACGACCCCGGCACCTTCATCTTCCGCCTGGCCGGCCGCGACCGCGAGACCAGCGCCAGCTACTACACCCCCGAGGTCCTCACCGACTGCCTGGTCAAGTACGCCCTGAAGGAGCTGCTCGACGGCGGCATGGAGCCCGATCCGGCCCGCCCGCCGCTCGAGGCCGACGCCATCCTCGACCTGACCGTGTGCGAGCCGGCGATGGGCTCGGGCGCCTTCCTGGTCGAGGCGATCGACCAGCTCGCCGACGCCTACCTCCAGCGCAAGCAGAAGGAGCTGGGCGAGATCCTCGAACCCGAGCGCTACGCCCTGGAGAAGCAGAAGGTCGCCACCCACATCGCCGCCCACAACTGCTACGGCGTCGACCTCAACCCCATGGCCGCGCGCCTCGCCGGCGTGAGCCTGTGGCTCGCCACCATGCACCAGGGCCAGGAGGCGCCCTGGTTCGGGGCCCGCCTCGCGGTCGGCAACAGCCTCGTCGGCGCGCGCCTCGCCGTCTGGCAGGCCGACGACCTGAAGACCGACGACGGCCTGAAGAAGGAGCTCACCAAGGTCCTCAAGAAGCACGGGGGCCGTGGGGATCTGGAAGAGGCGGTGGAGGCCGTGCTCCAGCTCGCCAAGGGTGCCGACGACGCCCGCGACGCGGTGCGCCGGGTCTTCGCCGACGCCAAGAAACAGTGGGCCATCGAGGACGAGGAGCGCGAGGGCGACCCGCCGACCGAGGAGCGGCGCCAGCAGCTCGCCAAGGACCTCAAGAAGGCGATCGGTGACTTCAAGCTCCCGCGTCACCACCGCAAGCCGCCCGAACAGCTCGCGGCCGCCAAGGTGGTGGCGGGCGAGCGCGACCCGCAGACCGTCTACCACTTCCTCCTGCCCGACGCGGGCATGAGCCCGTTCGACAAGGACAAGGCGGTCAAGGAGCTCGTCCCGGACGACGTCGACCGGCTCAAGGCGTGGCGCAAGACGCTGACCGCGAAGTACGGCAAGGACGACGTCGCGCGGCTGCTGCGGCTGAGCGCCAAGGTCGACGAGCTGTACCGTCGGTACGTCGAGGACCGGCGCGACGTGCTGAGGCGCTGCCGGGCGCGGGTGGAGGTGTGGCCGAACGCGGGGGAGGGCGAGTCCCTGCCCATCTCCTCGCGCATGAAGGCGCTCGACGCGCTCAAGGCCGAGGGCATGCCCTACGCGCGGCTGAAGGCCGTGATGGATCTGTGGGCCGCGCAGTGGGCGTGGCCTCTGCGGGCGTCGGAGCAGCTCCCGTCCCGCGACGCGTGGTGGAGCGAGTGCGAGCGCCTGCTGGGCGTCGACGTGTCCGAGCTGAACTCGCTGGAGCGGCAGCTCGAGCTGATGCCGGAGACCATCCCGCCGCCCGCGGACGAGGAGGCGGCGGTGGAGGCGCCGGATGTTGTTGCGGATGTGTGCTCGCGGCTGCGGCCGCTGCACTGGGAGCTGGAGTTCGCCGAGGTGTTCGTGGACGGGGGTGGGTTCGACCTGATCGTGGGCAACCCGCCGTGGATCAAGCTGCAGTGGAACGAGCAGGGGATCCTGAGTGACCTGGATCCGCGGATCGTGCTGGACGGGGTCAGCGCGAGCGAGACGGCGAAGCGGCGGGGGGCGATCCTCGGGGAGGCGCGGGTCGGGGAGTACCTGCGGGACTTCGAGGCGCTCGAGGGGCAGAAGGGCGTGCTGAACTCGGGGGCGGAGTATCCGCTGCTCGTGGGGGTTCAGACGAATCTGTACAAGTGCTTCATCACGCGTGGGTGGCAGCTCGGGGCGGGGCGTGGGATCGAGGCGCTGATCCACCAGGAGGGGATGTTCGACGACCCGAAGGGCGGCGGCCTGCGGGCGGCGACCTATCCGCGGCTGCGGTGGCGCTTCCAGTTCCAGAACAAGCTGATGCTCTTCCGCGAGATCAAGGATGAGAAGCGATATGGCTTCATCATCTCTGCGGCGGCGGCTCGCGATTCCGTGTCGTTCCGACTTGGCTGCAACCTGTTCCACCCGGCCACCATCGATCAGAGCCTCGCTCACGACGGGGTCGGCGAGGTTCCGGGGATCAAGGACGACGAGAACCAGTTCGACACCCGCGGGCACGCGAACCGACTCGTGGTGGTCGGCGAGGCGGAGCTCGGGCTGTTCGCGTCGCTGTTCGACTCGGGGGGGACGCCGGCGTGGGAGGCGCGGCTGCCGATCGTCCACAGCCGGGAGGTGCTGGGAATACTCACGAAGCTCGCCCGCTACCCGCATCGAGTTGGTGACCGCTCTGCCGAGTTCTTCTCCTCGGAGCTCTGGAACGAGGCCCGGCAGCAGCGTGACGGCACGATTCGCCGCGAGGTCGCATTCCCCTCCCGGCTACAAGACCTCGTCTACTCCGGACCTCACTTCTATGTCGCCAACCCGCTGAACAAGACGCCTCGAGCGGGATGCCGTCACAATCAAGACTACGATGTTCTGGGCCTGGAGGAGCTCCCGGACGACTACATGCCCCGGACCCTGTTTCAGCCCCAGCCAGACGACCAGACCTACCTGGCGAGAGCACCAACGTTCCGAGGGCGCTCGATCCTCAGCTACTGGCGTCACGTACATCGGCGTATGCTCGCGGTCACTGGAGAGCGGACGGTCATCCCAACCGTGATTCCACCTGGGGTGGCCCACGTCTCTACTGTCTACGCTTTGGGAGCAAGCGACACGCGGAGTACGATTCTCCTCTCCGCTACACTTGCGACCCTTCCTGTAGACTTCGGTGTCCGCGCTAGTGGAAAGTCCGACCTGTGGCGAGCCAGCGTGATGTCGCTTCCGCGCATCGAAGAGAGCCCGATCGCACCCGGAGTCCTCGCCCGCTACCTACGGCTGACCTGCCTGACCACACACTACCGAAAGTTGTGGACGGACCTCTGGCCCGAGTGCGCGGGTGAATCTGCTTGGGCACTCGAAGACCAACGGCTTACAAGCTCGCCAAGGGCGGAGGTTGACTGGAATCGTTCATGCGGTCTGCGCAACTACTTCGAGCGTCGCTGGGCAATGGTCGAGATGGACGTGCTTCTCGCAGTGGAACTCGGCCTTTCCCTGGACGAGCTATGCACGATCTATCGTACCCAGTTCCCCGTCTTGCGCGAGTACGAGCAGAACACCTGGTACGACCAGAACGGCCGCATCGTCTTCACCACCAACCGCGGCCTCCCGGGCGTGGGCCACGACCGCAAGACCTTCGAAGCCTGGCAAGCCGCGCTCGTGGCGGAGACCGCCCCACCCGAAGAAGCCGACACCAACCGCTACACCCCGCCCTTCGAAACCCGAGACCGCGAGGCCGACATGCGCCACGCGTTCGCCGCGTTCGCGGGCCGTGTACCGCAGGCGGAGGAAGGATGAAGTTCTCGGAAAGGCGCGGGGTGTCTCCGCCCCAAATGCCGCTCGAACCGGAGGGCATGCCGTCCACGTTGCGCAACCGGCTATGGACGGTCGTGCGAGCGCGGATTGGCATGTGGTCGGAGCTGGATACTTTCGACGGCGAGCTTCGACCGAGTCGCCAAGTCTACGAGCTCTGGGACGGGCACTATCGGGAGTCATCAGACACGCTCCCCTCCGCAATGAACGAGGTGCTAGATCTCCTTCGTGCGAAGTTCCTCAAGAGCACCTGGCATGAGATCTACGACCTCCTCGAGTTCATTGCGGGCTTGGATTCACGAACTCGTCCGAGGAAGCAGTCGTTTCCTCAGGTCGTGAACCAAGTTCTCGAGGAAGAACTCGCGGCGTGGCGCTTTATTGGCCTGCAACTGCAGCAGGTGACCGGTTCCGATGAGATGGCGAGCATCACCGAAGCTACGGAAAGCACCGTCGACGGCGTGAGGCTCCATATTCGCGCGGCGCTCCAGTGCCTCGCGCAGCGTCCAGACCCGGACACGCGCAACGCGATCAAGGAGGCGGTCTCGGCAGTCGAGTCCGCCGCAAGGTCAGTTACGGGGCGAGACAGCGCGGTGTACAGCGCGCTTGCGCAGCGCCTCGCGGCAGACGGTGCCCACCCGCAGTTTGTGCAGGCCTGGAAGAACCTCTATAGCTACACGAGCGATGCCGGCGGGGTTCGCCACGGAGCGAAGGATGGCGAGGAGATCCCGTCTGTCGACGAAGCGAAGCTGTTCGTGATCACGGCCAGCGCCTTCACCAACTACCTGGTCGCCCACTACGCGACAGCGTTCGCGGACGGTAAGAGATGAGTCATCCGCGGTCACGGCTACACGTGCCCACGAGAAGCTCGACCGCCAGATCCAGGGCGTAGGCCCTACGTAGCGAATCTACTCGGGGGACCATGGCCAAGGCAGCTCGCTTCAAAGTCGATCCGAAGCTCGCCTCCCTGCTGGGCGAGAGCTACCGCTCGTCGGAGGAAGCGCTGAAGGAGTTGGTGGACAACGCCTGGGATGCGGACGCCGACAACGTCAGTATCGGGCTCCCCGACGAGCTAACTGGAGATCCCATCGTCATCGAGGACGATGGGGTGGGCATGACAGAGAGGGAGGTGCGTGAGGAGTACCTCAGGATCGCCAACGACCGCCGCACCCGGAAGGGAGAGGTAACGCACAAGAAGCGGCGAAGAGTGAAGGGCAGGAAGGGGATCGGGAAGTTCGCAGGCCTCATCTCCGCGGACACCATGGTCTTGGTGACGCGCGCACGGGGCAGCAAGACCCAGCTCCAGATCGGCAAGGAACACCTCGTGGGGGCCGCAGTGGACTTGGAAGAGGTCGACCTGCCCCTGCACGTCGAGGAGATCGACAAGAACGACCACGGGACCACGATCACCCTGAGCAATCTCAACCAGAAGCTGGAGTTCCCCAGCCCGGAGAAGTTGCGTCAGCTTCTCATCCGGGACTATGGCCGGGAGTCCGACTTTACGATCATCGTCAACGGCCAGCCGTTGTCGGTTGAGGACGTCCCAGGTGAGACTGTCACCGAGACGATCGAGATCCCGGACCTGGGGCCGGTGAAGCTCACCTTCACGCTGAGCGACGGCAAGAAGCCGCTCAAGAACGCGGGCATCGGCATTCGGGTCGACGGAAAGCTCGTTGGCCGTCCCATGGACCTCGGCTTGGGGGACGACGACGAGATCCCCTCGAAGCTCTTGAAGAGGGTGTACGGCGAGATCGAAGCCGACGGCTTGGCTCAGCACGCCACCGCGGACTGGGGCGCGATTATCGAGAACTCGAAGCCGTACCTGCAGGTCACGGAATGGGCGGCGGGCAAGCTCAAGGAGAAGGTCACCAGGACGTTCAAGAACGAGGTCAACCTTCAGAAGGCCCGGCTCGAGAAGGGGGTGAAGGAGCGGCTCGCAAAGCTACCGGAGAACCGGCGCCGCTCCGCCGAGGACGCCATCAACCGGGTCCTGAAACGCTTCTATGGAGAGAGTGAGGAGCGCATCGCGACGGTGGTGAGCCTCATGTTGGACGCCTTCGAGCGCGACGAGTACTGGGTGGTCCTCCAGAAGATCGACGACACGGCCCGCGGTGATGTGGCTCGTCTGGCTGACCTCCTTGGCGAGTTCGGCCTCGTCGACCTCGCCATCATCGGGCATCAGACCCGGAGTCGACTCCGCTTTCTCGAGGAGCTCGACAGCCTGGCGTCCAACGAGCACACGCTCGAGGCCCAGATGCACAAAGCCATCGAGGACAACCTGTGGGTGCTGGGCCCCGACTACGCTCTCGTCGCCTCGAACCAGACCCTTCGCCGCATGGTAGAGGACTGGGCCAGCAAGAAGTTCACCGGGAAGCGAGCGAAGAAGCGGCCCGACCTCTTCCTCGCCCAACAACTCCGAGCAGACTACCTCCTGATCGAGTTCAAGCGACCTTCGCACCCACTGAACCGAGACGACGAGACGCAGGCGATCAAGTACCGTGACGACCTTTCGCCCTTCGTCCTGGGCGGTACGATCGACATCGTGCTCATCGGCGGGGAGCGAGCACGCGGCGTGTCGCCGCTCTACGGAACCGACAAGCTCACAGTCCTCGCCTACCGCGATATCATCAGCCAGGCGAGGACCGAACTCGAATGGCTACTTCAGCAGTTGGGATCGGAGCGATGAGCGACACGCCAACTAGCCAGCTCCAACCAGTGGGTTCCCGACGTAGACATCCAGTTGATCCATGTAGTCGACGAGTTTGTCGAGAGTGTAGTCTGGAACGCGCCAGACTTCATCCTGCTTGTTGGTGTAGCAGAACTCCAAATTTATCTGCCGTCCATCTGGTGTATCGATCCGTATGTCCGGCGTAATGTTCGGAATCCACGGATGCAATTGCTCGGGCGCGACGGTGTAATCATCAGGCAGTGCTGCTGAGAGGGTCTTGGCTATCGCTCGATTGACGTGCCGGTCGCGCCCACTTCCACTTAAATAGGTGTTGAGCTCGGCAAAGGGCCTCTCCGCGTTCTCGCGCGCCTTCGCGGCCGGCCCGCCGGGGGTCTTCCCCCTACCAGGCTTCTTGCTCGTAAGTTGGCGGTAGAGAGCTGTCGTCTTGATGTGCTTCCGCGCACTCTCGCCTTTTTCCCAGCCGTCTGGCGCAGATAGCGATAGGTCCTTCATTCTCTTCTTGTCGCCGTAGGCTAGTGTTGCCGAAACAACAGACTGCGGAGACATGTGAATGATTCGGGTGGTTAGGGCGCCTTCGATTGCGTATTGCAGGCGAGAGGATGTCCACTTCCCTGCCCTTTGAGTGCCTGGGATGTATTCCCAGAGTTTTGAGTGGAATGCCTTCCAGGCCGAATCAACATGTCGGCTCTTGTTGGCAAACTGCCCTACCAGGTCTTCAGACTTCGGGTGGCAGAATACGATCCAAACCTCATTCGGTCTTGGGAGTTTGTCTTTAAGGCGATCCAGGTGGCCTGAAGTCTCTGCCCAGTGCCCATGTACTCGCTCAAGAAAGCTGCGAATGGTCACCGGATGGTTGATGTCCGAGAGTGTATGCTGGAGGAGTTCGTCTAGAGACGCCGGAGTTATCATGAACTCCTGGAGCAGTCTTCCGCTGTTGAAGACGCCGATTGCATTGGTTGCGATAGCGGGGAAGTATTTGCTGTCGGGACCTGTGAAATGTAGGGTCGGTAGGCTGTTGTCGAATATGGTGTTAGACACGCTTTTCGCGTCGTTTACCATGCGCTCGGCCTGTTCTGTGTCTGTGACTGGCCACAACACGAACACGGGGCTCTTCCTAAGTAGACCGTTCAGTGTCTGGAAGAATGGTTGGGCGTTGAGGCCAGTCAGGTTCTCGAGGTAGTCAATCGCGATGGCAGTGCGGCCCTTGCTCTGGCGGGCCTTTTTGCACATATCTTGTAGACGTTCGGTGAGTTCATCTAGCTTTGTGGACGCGTTGAGCTCGCTGCAATCGATCGACCAGAATCGGGCGAAGCCCAAATGTTTTCGCCATGCAAGAGATTCTGCGAAGGTGGATTTACCTGAGCCGGTCGGTCCCAGGAGTAGAGCTGCCCTGCCGGCTCCCGGCTGAAGCCGGGACAGAATCTCGACGACCTGGCCTTCGGTCGTCTCGACCGGTTGTACGAACTGTGCGAGGCGTGCGTAGTAAGCAGCGTCCTCTGGGTCCAGGGCGGCTCGAGTGCCCTCGTGCGTCGTCGGAAGTGTGAGGATGGTTGTCATGGTTCGGGCTGGAGGCATGGGTTCCTGGAGATTCGTACCAGACATTGCGTGGCGCTACTAGACCTGCGACCACGGGAGGGGCATGGGTTCCTGGAGATTCGTACCAGACATTGCGTGGCGCTACTAGACCCTGCGGGGAGCGGAGGGCAGAGAGGGGGGCAAGACCCGAACCAGGGTCTGTGACAAGGCCGATTGCGGAAGGTGAGGTGGCGCCGTTCGGGCCGCGTGTCTAGTCTAGTGCTCGATCACGGGCGAGAGGCTGCTGCTGTCGAGCCCGATTCAACGCCGCCGAGGTCGGTGGGGCAAGACCCGAACTGGGGTCGGGGACAGAGCTCAGTCCGTGAAGCTTCCGAGATTCTCACAACTACCCACCGGTTCCAGGAGTTTCGGGTTCGCCTGGACGAGCGGACGGATCTGCTCAGCGATCCTGGGCCCCGCCGACTGAACGGACCTCGTCGGCCACCAACCGCGGCGCGCGCAAGCCATCACCCGTCGCGGGTATGCAGAGCTCCTGGGTGCGGGGTTCCGCGAGGCCGCACAGCTGCGTCTTCTTTCAACCAGCCGAGTCTGGCCGCGACGCGCTTCTGAACCGACCCACCGTGTACTTCTTGATTAGCGCGTTGACGAACGCCGGCTCGATCGAACGCGCGAAGCTAATCTTCCCGGCGAGCCGTCGTCTCGCATCCAAGTCCAGAGATTCAAGGTTGTGAATAAGCGCACGGATCTCGCGCTTCCGCCGCCTTCCGAGGTAAACCTTACCGTCTGAGCCTATCACGAGCCCCGTAACAAATATTCCCGTCTTCTGGGAGAAGTGCTGCGTCTTTGACTTGTTGATACGGAGCGACCCTGGAGTATCCAATCCCGAGAGAATCGACTCCAAGGACGACTCAATGGCAGACAGTATACCCGGATGAGTCGCCGAGAAGTACATGTCGTCTGCATAGCGAGAGTAACGTGCGTCAATCTTCACTGCTAGCGCCTCACACTCCGTATCAAGCTTTCGGCACATACGATTGCTTAGAGATGGAGATGTAGGCGAACCGACAGTAAGCCTGCCGTGCCGGAAAAGAAGCGCGGCCACCGTCTCAACATCGCCGAAATCAATCTCGGCACCGGCCGGGACTGTCGCCAGGTAGCTGCGAAAGTCATCGCTGGAGATAGACCAATAGAAGTCCTGCAGATCAATGCGAACTGCGTACTTGGCACCTTCGTGTACGAGTGCGTTCTTTAGGACCGATGAGCCGGGCTCGTAGGCAGTCGCTAAGGGGGACACGGGGAGCAAGCTAATCCACCGCCTTAGGAACCATCGTTGTACCGCCTTGAGCGGCTTGGAGGGGTGGTGTATCTCGCGTTCCCCTCCCGACTTCTTGGGAATAGAATAGGTTACATAGCTGTGATTCGCCTGGTCAGCCAGAGTGAGAATCTTGTCGCGCGAGACCCCAAGGCTTGCCGCGGCACTGTCGACGATGCTCATGCCTGTGAGTCCATTCTGTAGAAGAACTCAGGGCCTCCAGGGAGCCTTTGGGCAATTTCTATAAAGCGCAGCCGCTCTTCTTCAAGTTGAAACAACCGCTTGCTGAGATATGGCTCCGCGAGTGTCTCCCTCACCCGAAGATAATGAACCTCGTCCTCCAGAGAGACTTCGGACAGGTACCGCAGCGCGATCCCGAGACTTAGATGAAATCTGATAGTGTCCTCTTCGAGCGAGGTCATACTCTCAGGCATTAAAGCGTGCATAAAAGCGGAGACTTCAGCAACTGAAACTGGCCCAAAGATTCCAACGATGTCAGCGATGAGCAGTTGAAGTAACTTCGGTGCTGCGCAAATATCAATCACCTCTGCGGTGCGTCGATGCTTGACGCGAGCAAGCCTCTCTAAGATCTGATCAATGGAGTCGAGCACTGAACCGAAGTCAGCATGGATAGGACCGCCGAAGCTCGAATCTCGAGCGATCCAGTTAAGTGGACCCGTATTCAGAAACGACGGGTGGTCCCTAAATTCGCGGTTTGTGACAGCAAGGGTTTTGCGTCGGAGGTCAGGGCTCAAAGAGAACGCTCCGACCTCGGCGAACGTCCCCGGACTCTCTACAACGATCAGAACACAGTCGGAGAGTTGAGCAAAGACGCTCTCCATCTCCAGCGCGTTGAGGTCCGTACGCGACTGGACGAGGTGATTCCACGCGTCATCCGCATAGAAGACTAAAGCGTCCGGCTTCTCCTTCCGGAGGTACTCAGCTATTTCATCGCGACGCGGAGAACCAAAGCCACCGCAGATGAAGTATACGGGGCGAAGGTTGCGAAAACGATACTTAGGCCGTCGCAAGCGCCCAAGGAGGCTGTCGCGGAGCTTAAAGCACGCGGGGTGGCTAAGCCACCCCACGTGAACCCCCTAGCGGCAGCCGCGGCTTCGCCGCGGCAAAGTTGTCAGTCAATGTGAACGAGCCGGCTAAACACCAGCCAGAACAGGGCGACGAGTCCTGGAATCTAGAGGGCACCCGCTCGCATAGCACGCTACACTAAGGGACGCAAACTTGGCGGAGCAAGACTCGCGGGGCAGTAGAGCGGGCAAGACCCGAACCGGGGTCCGATCGCGCCGTGGAGCGGCAAGACCCGAACCGGGGTCGGCGACAAGGCTAGTTGCTGAACGTGCGGCGGCGCGGTTCGGGCCGCGCGGGCCGCGAACGTGGGGCAAGACCCGAACCGGGGTCTGGGACAAGGCCGATTGCGTACGGTGCAGTGGCACCGTTCGGGCCGCGTGTCTGGTGCTCGATGACGGGCGAGACGCTGCTACTGCCGAGCCCGATTCAACACCGCCGAGCGCCCCACGGCACTCGCCGAGACGGAACGCGCGCACCCCAGCGCCCCGAAGGCCGCTGAGGTCGGTGAAGAGGTCGCGGGATCAGCCCGAGCTACGTGAACGGCTCCACGCGCGCGCCGTGGTGCTTGACCATCCAGTACGTCCCGGCCGGGAACACGACGTCCCGGTCCCCCGCACACCAGCGCCGCTTCGCCTCGCGGTGCTTCTCGCGGAACTCCACCAGCTGCTCGATGGCGGCGATCCGTGCCTCGGTCTGCCCCGGCCCCGCGGCCACGTGCGGCCGCAGGGTCCCGCGCGCCTCGAAGGTCTTCGCCCGCCGATACGGCGAGACGTTCCGGGCTCGCGTCGGCCCCATCACCTTCCAGCCGCGCTTGCGGATCTCCGCCCGTGCCTCGGCGAGCTGCGCCTCGAGCTCCTGCGCGATCGCCTCGCGAGCCGCGTCCTCGTCGACGAACCACTGCATCGGAAGCTCGAGCTTCACCGCCCCGGCTGGCGCCCGCTTCTTCCCCGTGAAGTAGAAGTCCGGCTTCCCTGCCGAGAGCGTCCGCCGTCCGAGCTCCTCGAGCGTCGGGTTCAGCCCGGGCCACTGCTCCGGCCTCCAGACCAATCCCGCGGCGGTTGGGTTCACCATCGCGTAGGCGATCTGATGGGCGACCGCCTCCGCCGTGTGCAGCTGCACGATGGTCAGCTGCCCGGGCGCCCACACCACGCCGACGACGTACCGCCGCAGCACCTGGATCGCGCACGCCAGGTGCGTGTCGAGCGCGTGCATGAACTCGCTCACGTTCCCGTGCGGCACGGTGACCACGAGGTGGAAGTGCGTGCTCATCACCGTCGCCATGTGCACCGTCACGTCGAACTTCGCGGAACAGACGGCGAGCAGGTAGACGAAGAGCTCCGTCAGCGCGCCGTCCGGCCGCAGGAGGAAGCGGCGCCCCTCGACGCGACGGCAGATCGCGTAGGTCGCGTTCGGCTCGATGTAGCGCGGCGCGGGCACGACGACGGGCATCGCAAGCCCCGATCCGAACCCGCGTCACGTGATCTCGCACACTTACCCGGCCCGATCGGCGGGGGTGGCGGGCGGAGGGGTGGCGGACGCCGGTCGAGAGGGGGGGCCAGGCCCGCCGGGCGCGTCACGTTCGGAAGCTCGGCGAATACACCTGCCAGCGAGGCCGAGCGGCTCGACGCGATCTGGGGGTTCGTTCATGCTTTCGCGCGGCCGGCGGAGAGAGCATGAACGACTACTGGGTGCGTTCGAGCAACGAGACCGCGCTCCGACAGGGGCGTCTACGCCGATATGGCGCGGACACCTACACGCGTGAGCAACGGCGGGGGCGAATCGTGGACTCGGCGGTCTTCAGCCTCGAGCCGGTACCGTGGTCGCGACGCTCGCCAGCGACCCCCGCACGCCTCTTCGTTCAGGTTCGGACCGGAGTCTCGCTCTTCAGCCGGTATCGCGACCGGACGGGTCGCCTCCGGGAGGGGGTGCAGGACGACCAGATCGCCATCGCAGGCTGGGGGGGGCGCCAGGACCACTCCTACACCTGGGTTCAAGGCTACGCGGATGCGCCAGAGCGCCTGCTCTTCGCCGACGGAACGCAGCGCACCGAGGACGTAGCCTACGATCAGGAGGGACCGGTGGTGCACGGGACCGACTACGACTGGCATGGACGCCGCTGGTACGTGGACGTCGGTGACCGTTCGAGCGCCAGATACGCGGTGCGTGGAACCGACCTCTCCGTGGGAGACAACGGCGAGATCATCTACGACTCCCCGACCGCCACGCTGACGATGATCCCCTACCTCGAGGATCATCCCAGCGTCCTTCGCGTCGACAAGACCACCGAGTTCCAGTCCTACCTCCTGGAGGTGCCCGTGCGCACCGAGCGAACCGTGTACCTGCCCCGCCAGCGCACCGTGGCGGCGGTGTCGTGGCGGCGCAATCAGTCGTTCGGGCGAGACCGTCCCGGCTCCTCGCCCCGGCTCCTCGAGCAAGAATACGTGGTGCATTTCATCGTCCCGAACGCCGTCCTCCCGGCCGGCCTCAGCTCCGTGATGTGGCGTGCGTTCCGCGGGCACTGACATCGGCCTCGTCGTCACCGCTCTGTGCGCGGTCGCCTGCGGCGGTGGCGCCGCGGCACCTGCGCTGTCCCCAGCCTGCTGGGTGGGGACGCGGGGCGTCTCGACCTGCTCGAGCGCCGCGTATCCAGACCGCACGGGAGCCTGGCGAGACGTCGGTTCGGGCGAGATGGCCTTCGTGTTCGACGGCTGCACGGTCACCTTCCGATACGTCGGCGGGCGGAGCCCCGACGACCCTTGGCGCTATCTGCGGGGCGCCGGACTCGAGGGCGTCCGCTACACGGACTACGGCGATCCGCCGCCCTACTATCGCGCGACCGCCCGGTGGGAGGGCGACACGTTGATCGCAAGCTCGGTCATCGCGCCCGACTTGCCCATCGCGCGCTGGGCCGCCGGCCGGTTCGTGATGCGGCACGGCCCAAGGCACGCGTTTCGGCGAGTGACGCGCGCGGCGGACCTCGATGAGCAGTTGAGGGCGATGCTCTGTGTCGAGCGCCGCGTTCCGACCGAGCGCGAGCTCTTTCGCGCGCGCGGCCAGACAGCCCGAAGAGAACACGTGCCCAACGGGTGGCGATGACGAGGGCTTGGGACCGCCCCGGGTGTACGGGCAAGACCAGGGCAAGGGAAAGACCCGAACCGGGGTCGGGGACAGGTTCGGTTGCGACGTTGGCGGTGAGGCGGTATGCCCTCGCTGGTGCGCGGCAGCTTCTTGTCCCGGATAATCTGGCGCGCCTGGGCGCGCAGTTCGGCGGTCCGCGCCTTGGCTGTTCTTCTTGGCCAGGCTGGCCTCGAGGAGCTGTTCGTGCAGTCGGTTGAGCTTCGCCGGGATCGGGGCAAGACCCGAACCGGGGTCTGTGACAAGGCCGGTTGCGACCCGGCCGCGAGTGCTTCGAGGGCGAGGCCTGCCTCGACGGCGCCTGCCAGGCGGACAGCAGCTTCGGCGCCGCTTGCGCCGTGCGCTCGGACTGCCTCACCACCTACTGCATCGCCGACTCGAGCTCACCCGCAGGCGGCATCTGTACGCGCCAGTGCGAGGCCAGCGCGGAGTGCCCCAGCGGCACGGCGTGCATCCCGGTCGAGGGCCAGAGCTTGCACGTGTGCGGCCCCATCGGAAGCGCCGCCAGCTGCAGCGTCACTCTCGGCCGGGGCTCACCGAGCGCGCCATTCGCCCTCTTGCTCACTCTGGCTGGGCTGTGCGTCTTCCGCCGTCTAGGATGCCGCCCATGAACAAGCTCCCCACCCACAAGCATCGTGTACCTGGCGCGATCTCCGTGATCGCAACTCTCATGCTCGCCCTCGGCTGCTCCGGCCCCGCCGAGCCCGACGACGCGGGCGCCGACGTCCCGCGCGACGCGGAGCCTCCCGTGCTCGACTCCGAGGTCCCGCCGCCCGACTCCGGCCTCGCCCCCGAGTGCGAGACCGGCGAGCGTCGCACGGCGGAGTGCGGCTTCTGCGGCATGGAGTCCCAGTCCTGCGAGGACCCCGGCGTCTGGATGGCCACCAGCGAGTGCCTCGGTCAAGGCGAGTGCGAGGTCGGCGAGGTCGAGACCCGCGACGGCGCGCTCTGCCAGCAGGAGCAGCGCATCTGCCTCGACGGCTGCGCCTGGAGCGACTGGGAGGAGACGCGCCCGGCGGGAGTCTGTGAACCGCTGTCAGAGCGTGTCAGCGAGGAGTCGTGCGCGGAGGGCGCCGAGCGACCGGAGACCTGCGACGACGCGTGCCAATGGCAGCCTACTGGAGACTGTGTCGACCCGTGTGGTGGCTCGATTCCCCTGCGCACTTCGCCGGAGTGGGAGCGTGAGGTGTGCGTCCCGGCTGGCAACTTCATTCGTGGTTCACCGACCGCCTCCAACTCGATAGAGCCCCTCGAGGTCTACATCTCGGCGTTCTACATCGACGCCTATCCCGTGACCTACCGCCGCTACGATCAGTGCGTCGCGGCCGGAGCGTGTGCGGCCCCCGACGCGATGACCCGAAACCCCGACCACACACTCCTCGACCGGCCCGCGCAAGGTATCGATTTCGCCCGCGCCAATGACTTCTGCGCATGGGACGGGCGACGTCTGCCCACCGAGGCGGAGTGGATGAAAGCCGCCCGCGGGCCGTCTCCGAGGACGAACGAGTTCCTCTGGGGCGACACCTGGGACTGCGCGCGAGTCCCGTACACGATGTCCTGCGGTTGGACGCGGCCTCCGGAGTACGACGGGACGGACATGGTCGAGTTCGACTTCGACGCCCTGCCTGGCACCGAGTCGTACTTTGGGACTTTCCTTCAGGGAACTGCCACGCGTGAGTGGACAGCCGACCTCTATCACTGTGACGAGAGTTGGTACCGCGCAAACCTCAGCGACCCACTGTGCGGTCCTGGGGACACACATCTACCGACGCGCGTCGCGCGGGGCACTATCACATCCCGAATGTACCCACTAGCTCGGCGCAACGGTCCGCGTGACAGCTACACCGCTCTCGGTGTGCGGTGCGTACGCGAAGTCGAATGAGCCAGACGCTGGCAATGGAGGAGGAACGAGGCGGGCACGACCCGAAGACCAGACCCTTCGCGCGAGATCGACCGTGCTCGTCGTGGCCTCGATTTGCGCCATGGTGCTCAGAGCCCCAGCCTGGCGGCGAGGGAGACGCGCCACTCGCCGGCTGAAGGAAGGTAATCGAAGTCGACCACGAAGCCCAGCGCGTAGGAGCTGGCTGAGAGGCGCACTCGGAGGCCGAAGCGCGGGTCGTCCGCGCCGAGCTCGCGGGCGACGAACCCCAGTCCCGCGCTGAGGCTGGGGACGGTGAACAGGGCCGCGCCTGGAGCGACCAGCTCGGCGATGACGGCCTGGGAGATCGATCGGAAGTCGGACTCGAACCA
>SHBB01000007.1 GCA_004213565.1 Sandaracinaceae bacterium | reverse complement strand
CGAACCCCGAGCAGGAGGGGCTGCTCAACGATCCGTGGCGTACCCGCGCGCGCTTCGTGACCGGCCGGCTCGCGCTGATCTTCCGCGCCCTGGAGCAGTACGTCGCCGCGTCGATCCCCGAGCGCACCGAGGACGTGGCCGTGCAGGGCCCGCGCGGCTTCACCTTCAACGGGCAGATCCTCGAGTCGGTGGCGGAGAGCGGCTCGCTCGGCTCGGCCGGCGCGACCGGGCTCGGCGGCGACCCGCTCACCATCGAGCAGCTCCAGCGCTTCGATCCGCAGCTCAGCTACGACAACGTCGCGCGGCGCATCACCCGGGAGCGGCTCTTCCGGCTCCTGCTCGCGCTCCGCTTCTTCGTGCAGCAGCACGGCTTCGACCTGCCCTGGAGTCGGCTCGGCGATCCCTCCGAGTGGATGCGTCAGCTCATGGGCCAGCCCGTCCCGGGCGTCGGCGCCGTCTCCCAGCAGATGCTCGTCGACGGCTGGGGCCGCCCCTTCCGGCTCGTGCCGGCCCGCGGCAGCTCGCGCTTCGGCTTCGTCGACCCGCTCGGATCCTGGGAGCTGATCAGCCCCGGGCCCGACGGCCGGTACGGGAGCGGCGACGACTTCGTCGACCCGACGCGGCGCATCCTGCGGAGCGGCACGCCCTACGCCGAGGCGGTGGGCGAGGACCTGCTCGTGGCCCGGCTCGAGGGCATGGAGCTCGGCCGGGCGAGCGTGGAGCTGCTCCAGCAGGTCGAGCCACAGGCCCGCGCAGGAGGAGTGCCCTCGCAGTCCAGCGCGCCCGCCGCCCAGCTCGCGGCCCAGCTCTGGGGCTCGCTGCCGAGCGTGTTCGAGCCGCCCGCGGATCCGCTCGCGCTGCGTCGCCCCGCGCACCCCGGGGACGGCGCGGGGGGCGAGCTGGTGCGTCTGCAGGCCACCGGCGGCGAAGTGCGGCTCAGCTTCGACGAGGAGCCGCGCACCTGGGGCGCGGTGGCCGTCGCGTTCACCGACGCGGGCTGGGGCGCGACCGACGTCGCCTCCGCGCTGGCCGGCTCACCCCTCATCGTCGAGAGCCCGGTGACCGAGACCCTGCGCCTGCGCGCGGGCGAGGACGTGTCCCTCGACGTCGTCGTCACCAACGTCACCGACCGCGCTCAGCCCGTGCGACTCGAGGCGAGCGGGCGCCGCCTGCGCGCCGACGCGCCCGACGAGCTGGTGCTGCGGGCGGGCGAGGCGACGACCTTCTCCGTGTCCATCGCCCCCGAGCGGGACCCCGGCCGCGGGGCGCTGTCGCTCGCGTTCCTCGGCCCCGACGGCGCCGCCGTGCGGAGCGCGCGCTGGCCGACGCGGGTCGTGACGGGGGATCACCCCTTGCGGTTGCGCAGCGCGGGCCTGGTCCGCGACCGGCCGTGGCGCCTCTCGCTGACGGTCCCGAGCGACGCTCGCCGCGCGAGCGGCCGGGTGGTCCTGCTCGCCCCCGACGCGCTCGCGGCCGACCCGGACCTCGCCGACGCGCGCGAGGACGATCCGGCGCTGGTGGCCTTCTCGAACGCGCTCGCCGGTCGGCGCTCGGACCCGGCGCTGTGGTCTCGCCTCCTGCGGGCGCAGGATCCGAACGGGCTCGTCCAGGGTCGCCTCCCGCTCCTGTCGAGCGCGGCCGCGGCGGTCGCCTGGGCCGGGGCCGACCCGCACGACGAGGACGCGCGCGCCGCCTTGAGCCGGATCCGCGTCACGATGCCGCGCTACGCCTCGCTCCCGTTGCCCGACCCGGACGCGGTGCGCACCGCCTCGGCCACCCTCGGGGCGCTCGCGGCGGGCGGCGTGCCGGCCGTGAACGGCGGCGGTGACCCGCTCGCGCAGCTCGCGAGCCAGCTGCAACGCGGCCTGCGGCGCACTCTCCGCGCTCACCCCGAGGAGCCGACCCTGCTCGCCCGCGCCGCGGCCGCGCTGCTGCTCGCCGATCCCCGCGACGCGTACGGGCGCGCCATGCTCGAGCGCGCGGCCGCGCACCTCCGCGACACCTCGGACGGCGGGGCGCGCGTCGTTCCGTCCGAGCGCATGGACCACGCCGCCGAGTCTCTCGCCGCGACCCTGGCCCTGGCCGTGGCCGCGCACCAGGTGGGCGACGCCGCGCTCTCGGCCCGGCTCCTCCGGGGCGGGCTCGCGCGCGATCACGTCGCGCAGCGGGCGGGCGGCGAGGCGCTCTTCTGGATGCTCGCCGCCGGCAGCTACGGCGCGCTCGGCCAGGGCGCGCGCGTGGCGGTGACGATCGACGGGTCCCGTCGCGAGCTCGATCTCGAGGGCGGCCGCGCCGTGCTCCCGCTCCCCACCGGGGCGGGCGGTCACCGGGTCGTCGTCGAGCCGCTCGAGGGCTCTGCGTTCGTGCGGGTGGAGGCCGCGATGGACCGGCCCTTCGCCCCGCGTCAGGACGGGCCCTTCACCCTCGCGGTCGAGGGCGACCCCGGGGACGGCAGCACCCTCGCCGCGCTCGAGCTGAGCGTCACCGCGCGCGAGGAGACCGACGCCGCGGTGCTCGATCTCCAGCTCCCGGCTGGCGTGGAAGCGACCGACGCCCTCCTCGCCTCCATCGGCCGCGGCAGCTCCGTCGCCTCGGTCGAGCCGCGCGAGCCGGGCTTCCTCCGCCTCCGCCTGAGCCCGATGGCCGCGGGCACCATCCAGACGATCTCACTCCCCCTCGCGTTCACCGTGACGGGCGACCTCCGCGGCCTCGGCGCCATCGCCTACCCGCTCGGCCGCCCCGGCGAGATGACCGTGCTCCCCCCACGCCGCCTCTGATGGCGGCTCTGGGACGATCCTATTCATTCGTCATTCTCGCGAGTATGACGATGAATAGGATCGTCCCCGTCGTCGCAGCCGATGTCAGGGTAGGGGCGCGAAGCAGAGCCAGTGGCAGGACGCGCTGGGCTCGGGCTGGCAGAGGCGCGGGAAGAGCGCGGCGAAGCGGCTGCGGCTGACGCGTCGGAAGACCCACCAGCGGCCCGTGGGTCGCGGTGCGAAGGGGAGCGGGGCGTCTTCGTCGTGGCCGATGGCGACCCACAGGCGGGCGCCGCGGCGCTCGGCGTGCACGGGGGTCAGCGGCGTGGGTGGGGCGCGCCAGCGTGGGTGCGCGCAGGAGAAGCTGCTGTCGACCTGGACGGCGCCGTCGATCCAGCTGCCGCGCTGCTGGAAGTCCGACGAGGTCCACGGGTGCGCGGCATAGAGGAACGTGCCGTCCTCGCCGAACACCAGGCTGCGCACACCGTGACGGGTGCAGACGATGCCTGGCGGGCAGCCCGGCCACCCCGTGGGCCCGACCTTGGTCACGAGGTCCGAAGGCGTGATCCGGGTCACCATCTCGTCGCCTTCGATCGCGGCGCTCCAGATCCAGTGACCGAACCAGGCGGGGGTCACGTCTTTTGGTGCGCCCTTGGTCAGCCCCGCCCGGACCCTCGGCGGCGCGGGGCGGGCCAGACGCACGAACGCGCCGGCCGTCACGAAGAGGACGACCGACGCGATCGCGAGGGCGGAGCCGCGGCGCACGGGGACGAGACGCCCGCGGCGCGCTCAGGTTCCGGCTCTCAGATCAGCGGCAGGGACCGCGACCGCCACCTGCAGCGTCGGCGTTGCCGCCGGTGTCGCTGTCGGTGTGACCACGCTCGGCGCAGACGCCGCGCCCCGCCGCGTCCGCCTGCGAGCCGCTGTCACGATCGGTGTGACCGGTGCGACCGCGACCGGCCGGATCGGAGCCGCCGCCCGAGTCGCTGTCGCTCGCCTTGGCCGCCGCCGGCGCAGGAGCCGCCACGCCCGCCGCCACCGCGACGGCGCTGCCGGCCAGGCCGACGCCGAGGATGCCGAGGGCACCACGCCGACCCACGCG
Organism: Sandaracinaceae bacterium; assembly: GCA_004213565.1. GTDB lineage: Bacteria > Myxococcota_A > Polyangia > Polyangiales > Sandaracinaceae > JAVJQK01. The sequence goes on along the minus strand of SHBB01000007.1, from coordinate 36,602 downwards.
GCGCTCACTCGAGATGTCTTCGTCCTTCAGTTTCTTGTCACCCATGCGGACTCCTCTCTCACTGTTCCGGGGAAGCAAACCACACTATACGGCCGCCCGGGGTAGTATTTTCCACCACTCGACAAAACCGCCGTGATTTGCGTAGGATCCGCGCCTCGCGCGGCACCCCCGCGCCGAAAGGAGAGCGGAATGCTCGAGAAGAGACTCGCCTGGTGGATGCTGCCCCTCGTCGCCCTCGCCGTCGTCGGCTGCAACAGCGCGGTCGGGAACGGCGGCGACTGGGTCGGTGGCGCCTGCGTCACGAGCGCGGACTGCGACATCCAGTCCGTGTGTCGGGACGGCGAGAACTGGCCCGCGGGGTACTGCGCCAACGGCTGTGACTCCGACGAGGACTGCCTCGCGGGGAGCCGCTGCGTCGAGACGGACGGCGGCATCTGCGTCGTCGAGTGCGGCAGCGACGCCGAGTGCCGGCCGGCCGAAGCGGCCACCGACACCACCGCCGCCGTGCCCGCCTACAGCTGCGTGGAGCTCGAGGTGCGCGGCGCGGGCGGCACCGCGATGGGCTGCGTCTTCCGCGAGTAGAACGTCGGAACGCGTCCGACGGTCGGCTGTCGGAGCTGGCAGGAGGACACATGTTTCAGTTCATTCACGAGGCCGGCTTCGGCATCATCCCCACCCTCGCCTTCGGTCTGGCCGCGCTCTTCGTGGGCGTTCGCCAGATCCGGAGCCCCGAACGCCGCCGGGTGACCACCGCGGCCTGGTTGATCGGCCTGACCCTGGCCGCCGGCGCGCTCGGCACGGTCACGGGCCTGCAGGCCGCGGCGGAGTACATCCAGACCGCGGGCGACGACGGGCTCTTCCTCGTCGGGCTGGACGAGGCGCTCAACAACCTCGTCGCCGCGCTGATCATCTCGATGCTGACGATGCTCTGCCTGCTCGTCGCGCACCTGCGCGGGGGGCACGAGCCCGGCCGCGTCGCCGACACGCGACCCGCCGAGGTCTGATCGATCAGGGCCCGACGGCGCGGCCCAGGCTGCCCAGGCGGATCCCCGCCGTGATGCTCACCGCCGCGCCGACGTCCTGGTTGCGCTCGTGCTGCAGCAGCAGCTCCATCCGGAACGCGAGCGCGAGCGGGCCCGCGAGATCGTAGGATGCGTCGAGCGAGCCACGGAGCGCGCCTCGGTTGTCGTCCCCGAGATCGGCGAGGAAGTAATCGAACGTGAAGCCGAGGCGCGCGAAGCGGCTCTCGACCTTCAGCAGATCCCACGGCTGCAGGGTCAGGGTGGCGCCGACACCGGGCTCGACCTCGCGCTCGGGGTCGAAGAGCTGGACCTGGAAGCCGCCGTTGAGCTGGAGCTGGAGCTTGTCCCGCAGCTGGAAGCGGAAGCCGAGCGTCGGGCGGGTCAGGAACCAGTGATAGTCCCGGTTGTCGGGCTCGGTGATCTCCGACTCGATGAAGAGGTCGACGGTCGGATCGGGCAGGTACCACAGCTCGGCGTCGCCCCCGCGCAGGCCTCGCCAGGAGAGCGCGGAGCGAGCCCGGATCTGATCGGCCGCCTCGGTGAAGGTCTGCGCCGTCTCCGTCCACGCGGTCCGGTAGAGCACGCTCCCCGTGTTCTGCCAGGTCCAGTCGGGCGCCGCGGCGTTGGCCGCGAGGTCCAGGTTGAAGCCGAAGGTCATCACGTCCGACTGCGTCAGCTGGGTCGTCGAGTAGGCGCTCGTCGGGTTCCCCTCGGCGTCGACCACGAGGCCGCTCATCGGATCGCAGGTCACGCTCGCGTCCGGCGGCGGATCGAGAGGATCGAAGGGGCAGCGGCGCTGGGGGTTGTCGATGCTCGAGCCGGCGAAGGTCAGATCCGCGTCGGCGCGGAAGACCCACTCGAGCGTGGCGTCCGGATCTCCGAGCGCCTGACGGGGATCCTGGTCGCTCGGCTCTTGCAAGTGGTCGAGCGCCACGTTGCGGAGCGTCGCCGTCTCGTCGTCGTCGCCCTGCCCTGCGGACGGAACGATCTCCCAGCTCGAGCCAGACGGGAGCGCGGGCAGCAGCCCGTCTCCCCCCGCGGCCAGGAACCGGATGGTCACGACGCGGTAGCTCGCGCGGCCCTCGGTCGCGTGACCGCCCACCTTCACCCGGGTCGCGGCCCCCGTGCCCGTCCAGGTCAGCCCCGGCGTCACGAAGCGCCCGCCGTCCTGCGCCGCGCGCGCGAGCCGCGTCAACCACGTGTCGTTGACCGCCGCGACCTCGAGCGGCTCGTCGTACTCGATGGCGATGAAGACGTCGCTTGCGGTCAGCGCGTCGGCGTGCGCCGGCCGCCACCGCCCGTCGAGCGCCTGGCGGTTGAGGACGGCGACGTCCGCGCCGGTGCGCTCACGCATGATGCGCGCGACGAGCTCCAGCATGGCGTCGAAGGTCATCTCCTCGTCCGCGGCGATCCGTCCGCCCGCGAGAGGCCGCCCCCACGCGGCGCAGTAGCTCTCCCCGATGCGGTCGATCCAGTCGAGCACGGGCTCGCCGACGGTGATGCCTCTGCCCTCGAGGGGCTGCGCGAGCATCTCGTAGCCGTCGCGGATCTCGTTGCTCTCGCGGATGCGCACCTCGACCGCGTCCTGGGTGGGCGTGCCGACGAGCACCGGCCGCACCGTCGACGGGCGCGCGAAGAGGATGTCGTCGTCGCCCGACACGAGCAGGAGGTTCGGGCTGTTGCGGGAGTCGCCGAGCTCGGTGGCGAGCGCGATCGGGCCCCCGGCGATCTGCGCGTCGACGATGGCGATGACGAACTCCGCGCCCTGATCGCGCGCGAGCCGCGTGAGGCGCTCGAGGGTCTCCTTCGGAGGATCGAAGTGGACGCCCCCGGCTCGATCGGGCGCCACCAGATCGGTCGCGTTGGTCCGCAGCACCGACAGCACCGCCATGCGCCGACCGTTGACCACGTGCATCGACGGGCCGTCGCTCGCGTCCACGAGCAGCTCGCAGAGCGCCGCCGCCTCCTCCCCGCAGCGCAGGTTCGAGGCGATCATGGGGATGCCCCGCTCGCGCAGCTCGCGGACGACGTTCAGCATGCCCTCTCGGGGCGCCGCGAGATCGTTGAGCCCGAACCCGAGCGCGCGGTAGCCGAGGTCGCGCACCATCACCGCGAGCGAGCTGGGGCGCTCGGCCGCCGCGTAGCGCGCGACGCCGTGCGGGGTCAGCAGCCCGCCCATGTCGACCACCATCGGCTGGTCGGGATCACGCGCGGTGCGGTGCAGCGCATACGTGAAGGCCGCGTGATCCGAGGCGCGGAGGTCGTCGCCGCGATCGCAGATCGGGCGCGCGAAGCGGCCGTCGACGTCGCTCGTCGCGATCACGCGGGCGATGGTCTGGATCCGCTGCGCGCGCGCCGGCGCGACGACGGCCAGCGTCGCGAGGAGGACCGACAAGGAGACGCAGAGGCGCACGTCAGTTCGAGCGCTGCACCGGTCGATACGGCTGGATGAACGACGCGAGCGAGGACGGGTTGCGGGTCGAGATCCAGAGCCGACCCTGGCCCTGAAAGTTGCAGACCAGCCCCTCGCCGCTGAAGAACAGGCTCTTGATGCCGCCGATCTTCTGCACGTCGTACTGCAAGCCGCCCGTGAAGGCGACGACGTGGCTGGTGTCACAGATGTAGCCGCCGGGTCCGACGTCGACCGCGTGTATGCCGCCATAACAGGAGAAGAAGACCGGCCCCGTGCCCTCTGCCTTGAGGAGGAACATGCCGGTGCCGCTGAAGAAGCCCTTCGCGCCGCCCCACTTCGTGTCGAGCTGCACGGTCGGCGACGAGCAGAGGTAGGCGCCGCTGCTCATCATGATCGGGGTGGAGCCGTCGAGCTCGAGCGCCTCGACGTCGCCCTCGGGCGCGGGCGCGACGTAGAGGGTCTCGCCGGGCGCGCTGGAGGTGAAGGTGTTCTGGAAGAGGCTCTCGCCCCCCATGAGCTTTCGCTTGGCCGCCGCGAGCATGCCGCCGCGCATGTTCGTCTCCATGCGCATGCTGCTCGAGCGCGCGACCATCGCCGCCGACTCGACCACGACCTGCTCCCCGGGCTGGTCGAAGGTGAACTTCACCATCGTGAAGTCGGGCTTGTCTTTCATCTCGTAGCGCACGACGGCTAGCCCTTCCTCGGCGGGAGCATCGAGCCGACCGACTGGCCGTACTCGCCCGGGTTGCGCGACTGGATCCAGATGCGGCCCTGGCCGCTGAAGTGACAGACCAGGCCCTCTCCCGAGAGCCACGAGGCGATCCAGCCCGCGCCGCTCTTGCCGATGGAGTACTGGAGGCTCGCGTCCCACGCGACGAGGTGACCGGTGTCGATGACCATGTTGCCGTCGCAGGTGAGCGGCTCGAGCCCGCCGAAGGCGCCGACGACGAGCTGCCCGTGATCGGGCTGCGGCGACGTCGCCTGGAGGATGAAGACGCCGGCGCCGCTGAAGAAGCCCTTGAAGCCGCCGGTCTTCGTCGTGACCTCGACGTCGGGTGTGGAGGCGACGTAGGCCGAGCTCTGGATGTAGTAGCCCTGCGGCGTCATCGGCAGGACGGCCATGTCCCCGCAGAGCGCCTGGGCCAGGAGCACCTCGCCCGGCCCGTTCTGCGCGGTGAACGTGTTGCGGAAGAAGGACTCGCCGCCGAACATGCGCTTGAGCCCACCCATGAGGCCGCCCTGCGACTGGGTCTGCATCTGCACGTTGGTGCTCATGCCGACCATGGCGCCGGACTCGGCGACGATGGACTCGTCGGCCTGCAGCGTGACCTTGGCGAGCGAGTGCGCGGGGCGGTATCCGATGTCGATCTGCGGCACGTGTCTCCCCCTCAGCCCGGCATGATCCGCGTGAGCCAGTCCACGAGCGTCGCGGGGTTGCGCGACTGGATGTAGACGCGGCCCTGCCCGTTGAACTCGCAGACGAGGCCCTCGCCGGACGCCATCAGGCCCATCAGCCCGCCGCCCGCGCCCTTGATGTCGAAGCGCAGGTTGCCCTCGAAGCCGACGAGGTGGCCGTTGTCGACGATGTACGGCCCGTCGACGTCGATGGCCTCGATGCCCCCGTAGCTGTTGAACCAGAGGTCGCCGTGCCCGCCGACCTGGAGGAAGAACGCCCCCTCCTTGGCGAGCATCGACCGGAGGCCGCCGAACTTCATCTTCATGTCGACGTCACCGACCGACGCGACGTACGCGCCGCTCGAGAGGGTGAGCGTCTCCCCGGCGAGCCGGCGGTGCGTGACCTGGCCGCTCATCGTCGGCGCCACCCACACGCTGCCCGGCTGCGGGACGGTGAAGTGGTTGACGAAGAAGGTCTCGCCGCCGACCAGCTTGCGGATCACCGCGATGACGAAGGCCTTCATCATCGCCCACAGCCCGGCGCTGCGGCCCGCGTTCATCTTCACTTCCATGCCCACGTGCTGGTGGCGCGCCACCATCGAGCCCGCCTCGGCCACCAGCGTCTGACCCGGCTGCAGGTCCACGCGGAGCATGGCGAAGGAAGGCCCGTGGGTGATCTCGTGCGCGACGCCCGTCGAAAGGTTGCCCGCCGCGGGCTGGCCCCCAGAGGGCTGAGCTGCTTGCGCTTGCATGCGTCCCCCGATCGTCGGCCGGTATGTACCGCGGCGCGGCGCCGGTTGGCAATGAGGGAGGGGTTCAGCCAGGGCGCGCTGGGGCGGTCTCGCATGGGCGTGGCGATGTGCCTCGATTCGAGCCGCTGCGGGCGCGGGGCGGGCGACTGGAACGGATCGTGGTGCGTAGCCGAGTCATGCACACCGAATTCGTCTCCAAAGTCATGCCGTGGACCTGGTCATCGAGCCGCCGCGCCGGGTACGGGCTCCTCGCCATCGTCCCGCTCGCGCTGTTGATGGCCCTCGCGACGGTGGGCATCCTCGGCGCGATCACCGGGAGCAGCGCCCTCCTCTACGAGACGCTGCCCATCCTGGCGTACACCCACGTCTTCGCCCAGTTCATCACGCTGCTCATCTATGGGCACCTGTTGATGCGGAACCCGAACCTCGAGCGTCGCCACAAGCTGACCTGGGGCGCCGCGTTCCTCGTGGCCGCGCCCGTCGCGGTGCCGACCTACTGGCTGCTCCACGTGCTGCGCTCGCCGAGTCGGCTTCCGTCGGAGACCCGCGAGACCGAGTCCGCCCGGCACATCCACGTCTACGAGTACGACTACACCCCCCGGAAGCGTCGGGGCGAGGAGCGTCGTCCGGACGGTGTGGTCGTGCACCGCGTCCCCGCCTAACGACACCCGTTCTGAGACAGACCGACGGTTTCACCCGTCGGAGGCCCCTGGAGAGCCCCCAGATCGTTCGATCGAGGGGCTCGCGAGGGGAGATCGACGCCGACACCGCGCCCGCGGGTCGGCGTTTTTTCTTCCATGATTTCCAGCATGTGACCGATTGTGACGGGAGCGATCGCGACGGATCCGTCGAGCCCCGGTCGCACGTCTGATCCGTCGCGGACTGGACGCGGTCTCTTCTGCGAGCCATGACCTGAACAGACGCCACCCACCCCACATCTGCCACTTTTTTGGGGCCGCACCACAACCAGTAGTAGGTTTCACGCAGTGACCTTACGTGACGGTGCATGCGTTTTGGGTCGTCACTGATACGTCTCGCCCACAGGCCCCGAAGTGGGGGTCGGTTTCCGGTGAGATACACAGGCAAGCCATGGAAATCACGAGTCAATTCAGAAATCGACATCGGGGCTCCAAAAGGGCCCTTGACCCACCCCGCGCCGGCCGGTACTCCGGGCCTTCGCCACACCATGGGTTGTGGGGGGGACGCGAAAGCATCCCCACTGGTTGTGGACGGGAGCTGTTCCGGAAGACGCGGCCTGGTTTCTCGCTGAGCCCGGCCATCGCTAACGACCAGCCTGGAGGCAAACGGCCGCCGGGATGGAAGGGGTCTACCCCGATGGAGCGATCCATCGGACGGGGACACGTGCGCGTGGGTGCTCTCGGAGCGGGTGTTGTCGAAGCTGTTGATGGCGGGAGGATGATGTGTCGGTAGATATGCGTACGGTGAAGGACTCGGGTTCGGTCGGTCAGGACCAGCGTGAAGACGCTCGGAAGGGTGAAGCCCGCCGGGGTCTCGGCTTCCAGCGGCTCAACACCCGGGCAGGCACGGACCCTCTCGCGTCCGAGGAGTACGAGCTCCGCGACAGCGTGATCACCAACCCCGACGGGTCGGTGGTCTTCGAGCTGCGCGGCGCCGAGATCCCGAAGTCCTGGTCGCAGCTCGCGACCGACATCGCGGTCTCCAAGTACTTCCGCAAGGCGGGGATCCACGGTGACGCCAAGCGCGGCGAGAACAGCGTGAAGATGCTGGTCCATCGCGTGGCGCACACGGTCCGCGAGGCGGGCGAGACGCTCGGCGGCTACTTCGCCTCCAAGGAGGACGCGGACACGTTCGAGTCGGAGCTCGGCTACCTGCTGGTCACCCAGCGCGCCGCCTTCAACTCGCCGGTGTGGTTCAACCTCGGCCTCTACCAGCGCTACGGGATCGAGGGTCAGGGCGGCAACCACTACTGGAACCCCCAGACCGACGAGATCGAGGAGACCGCCAACGCGTACGAGCACCCGCAGTGCTCCGCGTGCTTCATCCAGAGCGTCGACGACGACCTGATGTCGATCTACGAGCTGGTCCGCACCGAGGCGCGCCTCTTCAAGTACGGCTCGGGCACCGGCACCAACTTCAGCCAGCTCCGCGGCAAGCAGGAGAAGCTGAGCGGCGGCGGCACCTCGAGCGGCCTGATGAGCTTCCTCGAGGTCTTCGACCGGGCGGCCGGCGCGACCAAGAGCGGCGGCACCACGCGGCGCGCCGCGAAGATGGTCTGCCTCGACATGGACCACCCCGAGATCGTCGACTTCATCGAGTGGAAGGTCCGCGAGGAGGAGAAGGCGCGCGCCCTCATCGCGCAGGGCTACGACGCCGACTTCAACGGCGACGCCTACCACACGGTCAGCGGGCAGAACTCGAACAACTCCATCCGCGTGAACGACGAGTTCCTCCGCGGCGTCGAGCAGGACGGCGAGTGGTCGACCAAGATGCGCACCACCGGCGAGGTGGTCGAGACCTACAAGGCGCGCGACCTCTGGCGGAAGATCGCCGAGAGCGCGTGGGGCTGCGCCGACCCGGGCCTGCAGTACGACACGACCATCAACGACTGGCACACGTGCCCGAACACCGCGCGCATCAACGCGTCGAACCCGTGCTCGGAGTACATGTTCCTCGACGACAGCGCGTGTAACCTCGCGTCGATCAACCTCGTGAAGTACCTCGACGAGAACGGGGACTTCGACGTCGAGGCCTACCGGCACGCCATCCGCGTGGTGTTCACGGCCCAGGAGATCCTCGTCGACCACAGCGCGTACCCGACGCGCCGGATCGCGAAGAACAGCCACGACTACCGCCCCCTCGGCCTCGGCTACGCCAACCTCGGCACCGTGCTCATGCGGCTCGGTATCCCGTATGACAGCGATCAGGGCCGCAGCTGGTGCGCGGCGCTCACGGCGATCCTCTGCGGCGGCGCCTACCGCGCGAGCGCGGAGATGGCGGCGAGCAAGGGCCCGTTCCCGGGCTTCATGAGGAACCGCGCCCCGATGCTGCGCGTCATGAACAAGCACCGCGACGCGGCGTACGCCATCGACAACAAGGGCGGCCCCGGCATGGTCGGGCCCGGCCAGACCGGCGTGCCCCAGGCGCTGCTCACGGCGGCCCGCGAGGACTGGGACGAGGCCGTGCGCCTCGGCGAGCAGTTCGGCTACCGCAACGCGCAGTCCACCGTGCTCGCGCCGACCGGCACCATCGGCCTGCTGATGGACTGCGACACCACCGGCATCGAGCCGGACTTCGCCCTCGTGAAGTTCAAGAAGCTCGCCGGCGGCGGCTACTTCAAGATCGTCAACCAGAGCGTCCCCGCCGCGCTGAGGAAGCTCGGCTACTCCGAGGCGCAGGTCGCGGACATCGTCGCCTTCGTGTCGGGCACGAACACCTTCACCGGCGCGCCCTACCTCAGCCGCAGGATGCTGCTCGAGAAGGGGCTCACCGAGGGCGACCTCGAGAAGGCGGAGAAGGCGCTCCCGGGCGTGTTCGACGTGAGCCAGGCGCTGAGCCCGTGGGTTCTCGGCCCTGATACGATGAAGCGCCTCGGGATCGACGCCGAGAAGTCCAGCAAGCCGGGCTTCAGCCTGCTCCGGCACTTCGGGCTCAGCCAGGCGCAGATCGACGAGCTCAACGACGTCGTCATCGGCCGGATGACCATCGAGGGCGCGCCGCACATCGAGGACGCGCACCTGCCGGTGTTCGACTGCGCCAACCGCTGCGGCAAGCAGGGCGAGCGCTTCCTCCACGCGATGAGCCACGTGCGCATGATGGCGGCGGCCCAGCCGTTCCTCAGCGGCGCGATCTCCAAGACCGTCAACCTCCCGCAGGACGCGACGGTCGAGGACGTCGAGAACATCTACTACGAGGGCTGGAAGCTCGGCCTCAAGGCGGTCGCTCTGTATCGCGATGGATGCAAGGCGAGCCAGCCGCTCTCGAGCTCCGACAAGGAGAGCGACGACAAGAAGGAGAAGGCGGAGGCCAAGGCGCAGCAGCAGGCCCAGCAGGCGGCCGTCGTCGCCGCGCCGGCGCCCGCGCCCAAGCACGGCCTCACGCCGCCCAAGACCGTCCGTCACCGCCTGCCGAAGCGCCGCAAGGGCTTCACGCAGGAGGCGAAGGTGGGGGGACACAAGGTCTTCCTCCGAAGCGGCGAGTACGACGACGGCAGCCTCGGTGAGATCTTCATCGACATGCACAAGGAGGGCGCCGCCTTCCGCTCGCTGATGAACTGCTTCGCGATCAGCGTCTCGATGGGCCTCCAGCACGGGGTGCCGCTGAGCAGCTACGTCGACCAGTTCACCTTCACCCGCTTCGAGCCGGGCGGCATGGTCCAGGGCCACCCGAACATCAAGTTCGCGACCTCGATCATCGACTACGTCTTCCGCGTGCTCGGCGTGGAGTATCTCCAGCGCTACGACTTCGCCCAGGTCCCGCCGGAGGAGGTCCAGCTCGAGCTGGAGAACCCGACCGACATGAACGCGCACACCAAGAGCGACGCGATGGGCGCCCCGGTCCAGCCCGAGGCCATCGAGCCGGCCGAGCAGGTCGTCTTCGGCTTCGACGGCAAGGAGGGGGGAGGCAGCGTGCTCGACCAGCAGCTCGGCGAGATGATGGGCGACGCGCCGATGTGTGACGGCTGCGGCCACATCACGGTCCGCAACGGCGCCTGTTACAAGTGCCTCAACTGCGGCAACTCCATGGGCTGCAGCTGAGCTGCCGGTCCTGACAGACCAGTCTCAGACGTGACACGACTGCGCCCCGAGGTCTTCGGCCTCGGGGCGTTCGTCGTTCCGTCCGAACGGGGCTCAGCCGCGCAGGATCCCGCGTCGACGCGCGTAGCGGTCGATGGTCTCGCCGCTCGCAGACGCAGGCCGCGCGGGGCGGCCGAGGCCCGCGAGCACGGGGCCCAGCGCCCGCAGCGTCTCGTCGACGTGGGCCACCTCGTGCGCGGCGGAGGGACACTGCGCGTCGTCCTGGAAGAAGAGGACACCCGCGTCGACCGCGCCCGCGAAGAAGCGCGCCTCGTCCTCGGGCTCGGCGAAGAGGAAGGTCGGCATCGACGGGGGCCCGAGCACGTGCGCGTGGACCCCGTGCTCCGCGAACGCGGCGTCCATCGCCTCCGACAGCCGCGCGCCCACGGCCGCGATCGCCTCGTGCGGCCGCTCGGCCTCGGTCAGCGCGAGGCAGACGCGGGCCGCCGCGAGCGACGCCGCCTCGCCGTAGTAGGTGCCGAAGATGAACGTGTCCCGGCTCGAGGCCATCACGTCCTCACGTCCGCCCACCGCGGCGAGCGGGTAGCCGTTGGTCAGCCCCTTGCTCAGGCACACGAGATCGGGCTCCACCCCGAAGAGCGCGTGCGCGCCGCCGGGCGCGACCCGGAAGCCGCAGCGCACCTCGTCCACGCAGAAGAGCGCGCCCGCGCCGCGCGCGAGGGACGCCACCTCTTCCAGGAACGGCGCGCCCAGGAACGCGGGCTCCGGGCTCACGAGCACCGCGGCGACGCGATCGCCGTCGGCGGCGAGCACCGCGGCGAGCCGCTCGAGGTCGTAGCCGAAGTCCGCCACCCCGGCCTCGCGCGCCGGCAGAATCGCGTCGACCGCGCCCGAGGGCGACACGCGCTCGTCCCAGCCGTGATAGCCGCTGCTGAGGACCCAGCCGCGCCCGGTGAAGACGCGCGCGAGGCGGAGGGCGATGGCGACGGCGTCCGATCCGTTCTTGGCGAACGCGCTCGAGCGCATGGGCGGGACGAGCCGGGCGAGCTGCGCCGCGACCGCGCCGTAGTCCGGGCTCAGGCCGGGCCGCAGCTGCCCGCGGCGCGCGGCCTCGAACGCCGCGCGGTCGATCTCCTCGCGCGCGTGCCCGAACGTCAGCGGCCCCTTGCCCATCACCCAGTCGAGGTAGCGGCGCCCCCCGACCGCCGTCGCGTACACCCCCGAGGCGCTCTCGAAGATCGGAGGGTACGCGCTGGCGTGGCCGGCGCGCATGTAGGCGATGACCCCGCGCGGGACGTGCTCGAGCCCCTCGATCTCCTGCGCCGTCCGCTGCCAGTCGTCCATCGCCCTCCCATACACCGTCCCATGCACCCTCCCAAACGGGGGGACGATCGGCGATGCTACGTACGGCCATGCGCATCCTGCATCTCGCTGGCGAGTACCCGCCCGCGCGCATCGGGGGCATCTCGACCTTCCTCGAGAACCTCGCGACGCGTCAGGCGCACGCGAACGAGGTCGGGGTGATCGTGGTGCGCGGTGAGCGCTACGCCGACGACCCGCCCCGCGCCGTGGAGGGCGACGCCCGCGCCGGAGTGCGCGTGGAGCCGGTCGACGTCGACTTCGCGGCGCTCGACGGACGCACCGTGCTCTGTGACGCCGACGTGTCGAGCGCGATGACGCGGCCCCGCGGCGCCTTCTGGGAGGCCCCCTTCGATCTGCTCCACCTGCACGACTGGTACGGCGCCCTGCCCGCCGCCGCCTACGCGCGGGGCGGCGCGGCCGTGGTGACGAGCGCGCACCTCCCGCTCCGCTTCGGCTTCACCTACGCCAATCACGACGTCCCCCTGCGCGCCAAGGTCCGACTCGAGACCCTGGGGCTCCGGCTCGCGTCCCGGGTGGTCGCGCCCAGCCGCTACGTCGCCGATCTCCTGGAGCGAGAGTACGACGTGGACGCCGATCGCGTCGGGGTCGTGCTCAACGGCGTGGATCTCGAGGCCTTCTCGCCCGGCGGCCGGCGGGCGGAGGCCCCGACCTTGCTCTCCGTCAGCCGGCTCAGTGAACAGAAGGGGCTCGACCTGCTGCTCGCCGCCTTCGCCCGCGTGCGCGAGGCGATGCCCCGGGCGCGGCTCGAGATTGCGGGCGACGGTCCGGGGCGGGCGGCGCTCGAGGCGGAGATCGACCGGCGCGGCCTGCGCGACGCGGTGACCTTGCACGGCTATGTGCGCCACGCGGCGCTGCGCGACCTCTACCGACGCTCGCACGCGTTCGTCAGCGCGTCGGTGTACGAGCCCTTCGGTCTGACCACGCTCGAGGCGATGGCCTGCGGCACCCCCGCGGTGGCGTCGAGCCTGGGCGGCGCGCCCGAGTTCGTCCGCGACGGCGTCGACGGCTTCGTCTGCCCGCCGCACGGGGGAGAGCTCGCGGCGGCGGCGATCCGCGTGCTCGCGGGCGACGTCGAGGCGATGGGCCGCGCCGCGCGCGCGCGCGCCGAGACGTGCTCCTGGGATCGCGTCGGGGGCGAGGTCGCGCGCGAATACGCCCTCGCTCGTGGGGCACGTGTCGATGCGTGATCTCGCGCTGATCTGGCACGTCCACCAGCCCTTCTTCGTGCCCGACGCAGAGCTGGAGGCGCAGCACGTCGAGAGCTACGCGCCGCTGCTCGCGCTGCACCGCGAGCTCGACGTGCCCTTCACCCTCAACGTGTGCGGAGGCCTGCTCGAGCGCCTCGCGACGCTCGCCCCCGGGTGGGTGGAGACGGTGCGCGAAGACGCCGCGGCCGGCCGCGTGGAGCTCGTCGCGTCCGGCAAGTTCCACCCGATGCTGCCGACGATGCCGCACGATCGCGCCCGGCGGCAGATCGAGGCCGACGTCGAGGCCAAGCGCGCGATCCTCGGCGCGCGCCCGCGCGGCTTCTGGCCCACCGATCTCGGGTGGGCGCACTGGCTGGTGCCGCTGGTCGCCGCGCAGGGCGTGGACTGGGTGGCGGTCGACAGCGCCGCCGCGGTGGAGGGCTCCGTGCGGCCGTCGTGGCGCGAGGAGCGCGTGCGCGGCCACCGCGTGCTCGCCCCCGACCTGTCACCGCTGGTCGCCGCGCGCGAGCTCGGCCTCGTGCACCGCCTGAGGTTCGGGGACGAGACCGTGCATGCGCTCTTGCGCCATCACGCCCTGAGCTGGGACCTGGTGGACACGCAGCGCGGCGCGCTCCACCGGCCCGAGCGCATCGGCGCCTTCGTCGACGCGGTCGGCGCGCACTACGACTCGGGCGCGGATCTCCTCGTGCTCGGCGACGACGGCGAGCGGGTGCGCCCACGGACCCTGGAGAGCTACCGCGCGTGCCTCGAGGCGCTGCGCGAGGCGGGCGTGCGCTTCGTGCTCGGGAGCGACGCGGTCGACGCGCGGCGGGCGGGGGCGAGCGAGCGCTACCTCCCCGCGGGGACCAGCCTCGTGGACTTCTCGGCCTGGACGACCACGCCCGACGACCACGTCTGCCTGCGCCAGCTGGGCGAGGTGCAGGAGCGCTCCGTGCGGCTCTCGCAGCGGGCGAAGGCCAGCGGCGCCGTGGAGGCGACGGCCCTCCTCGAGGCGATCGACGCGGCGCTGCTCCCGTGCGAGGACGCGGCGCTGACCTTCTGGAAGTACCTGCGACGCACCCGCGAGCCCTTCCTCGTCCGCCTCCACGCGCTCCGTGAGCGGCTCGACGAGGCCGAAGCCGCGCTCGCCGCCTGCTACGGGAGCTGAATGCCGCGCGCGGCGCGACGGGCCGCCAGCTCGCTCGCGGTCTGCTGCCACGGGACCTCGCGCGGGGTCTCCAGGCGCACGGGCGTGGTCTCGAAGTTGAGCACGAGGGCGCGACGCGGCCGCTCGCTCCGGTTCTCCCCGCTCCCGTGGACCACGCGGCAGTGGTGCACGGTGGCGCCCCCCGTCGGCACGGGGCAGCGCACGCGGCGGACGGGATCGATCGCGACGCCGTCCAGCTCGAGCCCGTGCACCCTGCGGTCCCCGCCGACCGGCCGGTGCGGCAGCAGCGCCTCGGCGCGATGGCTGCCGGGCACGAACTCCATGCAGCCGCTCGCCTCGTCCGCGCCCTCGAGCGGCACCCAGATCCCGATCGCCTCGTGCCGATGCGCGGGCTCCCAGAACGCCTCGTCTTGATGGAGCGGCGTGGCCGGCCCGCCGCGCGGGGGCTTCTCCATGTAGTGCGAGCCGCGATAGAGGATCGGCGTGCCCAGCAGATCGCGCGCCAGCCGCGCGCCGCGCTCGAACAGCTGGGTCTCGAAGAGCGCCGGCTCGTAGTCGAACGGCAAGAGCTGCTGCATCAGACGCTCGTCCCCCGCCGGCCGCTCCTCGGGCGAGAGGTAGTCGAAGCGCATGCCGTCGTCGCGCGGCGCGCGGCTCGAGAGCAGCCCCTCGAGGAGGGCCCGGAGCCGGCTCATCGCGGCCGCGTCGAGCAGCGCGTCGAGGGCGAGGAAGCCGTCCGCGTGGAACGCCTCGCGCTGGTCCACGGACAGCAGCGGCGCCGGGCCCGGCTCGACCACGCGGCCGAGCTGAAGGGTCACCCGCTCGGTCATTCGACCCCTCATTCGACGAACCGGGACGCGGACGCGCCGCCCGCGACTCCGTCGGCCAGAGAGACCATGCGCCGCTTGCCGGTGGGCGCCTTCTCGAGCGCGTCGACCCGCCGCAGCGAGAGCGCCACGCCCGGACACGAGGCCTCGAACGCGTCGCGGATCGCGCGCTCGAGCGAGGCCACCTCCTCGCGGGAGCTCGCGAACTCGAAGCGCGCCTCGGCCGGGCCCTCGAACACGATCCGGTACTGCTCGAGCCCGTCGAGCCCCCCGTACGGCTCGAGCAGCTCTCGCGGGGTGCGGCGCCCGCCGCCGGGCAGCGTGACCACGTCGGCTGCCCGCCCCTCGATGCCCTCGATCATCGGGAGCGTCCGCCCGCACTCGCAGCGTCGATCGGACGCGACGACCAGATCGCCGAGCTCGTAGCGGATCAACGGCATCATCTGGTTGATGAGCCCCGTGACGACCGCGCGCCCCGTCTCCCCGGGCGCCACCGGGCGGTCGTCGTCGCCGAGGACCTCGAGGATCACGCTGTCGGCGTCGATGTGGTAGCCGCGGCGCGCCGGGCACTCCCAGGCCATGCGGTTGAACTCGCTCGTCCCGTACTGGTCGTAGACGGGCACGCCCAGCGTGGCCTCGATCGCGGCGCGCATCGAGCGCGGGAGCAGCTCCGCGTGGCTGATGACGCCGCGGGGCGACGTCGCGCGCAGGCGCTCTCCGAAGCGCTTGGCGAGCGGGAAGAGGCTCGTGGGGTGGTAGTACCACCAGATCCCGGGGTTCTGCTCCAGGATGAGGAGCTGGCTCTCCTCGTCGAGGTGGGCCGGCACGCCGACCTTCATCATCAGCCCCGCGCGCGCGAGGCCGCGGCGAGGCAGGGGCGCGCCCCAGAAGTACGCCATCGAGACGCGCGGGTCGTAGCCGACGGCGCGCAGCGCGCGGAAGTAGAAGCCGTCGAGGCGCGCCCACGAGGCCGCGTCCGCGTGCACCTCGAGCTGCGGCCCGCCCGACGAGCCGCCCGACCGGCGGATGTGGCCGGCCCCGGCGCGGTAGAGCCCGAGGTGCGGGCGCGCGACCAGCCGCTCGGGCTCCTCCTCGAGCGCGCGGCGATCGGGGATGGGGAAGCGCGCGAGATCCTCGAGCGTGCGCAGGTCCGCCGCGCCGACGCCGGTCTTCGCCCAAAGCGCACCGTAGAATGGCACGCTTTGCTGACAATGCGCGATCATGCGCCGGAGACGCTGAAGCTGGAGCGCGCGGAGCGCGCCGGGTGGCAACCGCTGCGCGCCGAGCGCGCTGCCGACCCAGTAGAGTGACCGCAGCATGAACCCGTGGCCATCTTGAGCTTTGGGGCTCCGCCCGTCGAGCTTCCCGAAATCTTCGTCCGGAGGACGGCGCGACGGCGGTAGGCTCGGCGGACCATGACCGACCTGACCCTGCGCTTCGACACCGCCGCCGACGTCTCCGCCGAGTCCGTGGTCCTCCGTGGGCTCGAGGGCCGCGAGGCGATGAGCACGCCCTACGCGTACACGCTCACGCTCGAGGTCGAGGCCGACAACGGCTGGAGCGAGGACGTGATCGCCCAGCTGCTGACGCAGCCCGCGCACGCGACGATCGCGCATGGGGAGCTCGGCGATCACGAGATCCACGGCGTCCTGCGGCGGATCACGCTCGAGCCGATGATCGAGCCGAGCCGCGCCGTCTACCGCGCGGAGCTCGTGCCGAGCTTCTCGCGGCTCGAGCTCGCGTACGGCTCGCGCATCTTCCAGGACCTCAGCGGGCCCGCCGTGGCGATGAAGGTGCTCGAGGAGCACGGGATCACCTACGAGTCGCGCCTGACCGAGACCTATCCCGAGCGCGAGTACGTCGTGCAGTACGAGGAGAGCGATCTGGCCTTCGTGCAGCGCCTGCTCGAGCACTGGGGCGTCGCCTATTTCTTCGAGCAGCTCCCGGACGGCGAGAAGATGGTGCTCGTCGACTCCGCGAGCGCCAGCGTCGCGCTCGAGGGCTGGGAGACGGTGGCCTACGCGCTCCGCGAGGCGGGCACCCGCGGGCAGGCCGGCACCATCCACGATCTGTCGCGGACCCACGAGATCCGACCGGCGAAGGTCGACCTCAAGGACTGGAACTGGCGCCACCCGCAGGTGGTGCCCGAGGGCGAGGCCCCCGCCGACGAGGCGACCGGCTACGGCACCGTGCACGCGTACGGCGAGCACATCAAAGACCCGAGCGAGGGCGCGTGGATGGCGCGGGTCCGGGCCGAGGAGCGCATGGCCGGCGCGCAGCGCTACGCGGGCGGGACCGATCTGCCCGGCCTCTCTCCCGGCCACAAGCTGCTGCTGAGCGGCTACCCGAGCGGCGACCTCGACCTCGAGTACCTGGTGGTCGGGATCACCCAGCGCTTCCCGGGCGAAGACGGCGGCTACGAGAAGCGCTTCGACGCCATCCCCCTCGCCGTGCCCTTCCGGCCCGCGCGCGTCACCCCCAAGCCGAAGATCGCGGGCTTCATGCACGCGGTGGTCGACGGGGAGATCGACGGCGCGGCGGCGCCGATCGACGAGCACGGCCGCTACCGACTGCTGCTCCCCTTCGATCGCCTCGCGGAGCCGGGCGGGCGCGCCTCGCGCTGGGTCCGCATGACGCAGGCCTCGAGCGGACCCGACTACGGCATGCACCTGCCGCTGCACATCGGGTGCGAGGTGGCGCTGATCCACGTCGACGGCGATCCGGATCGCCCGGTGATCCTCGGCGCGGTCCCGAACGCCGACACGATGAGCCCCGTGACCCAGACCGAGGCGACCAAGAGCCGCATCCGCACCCGCAGCGGCATCCTCATCGAGATGGAGGACGCGAGCCGCTGATTCCCAGCGTCGCGCGCTCCGGCGGGTTATCCTCCGCGCCATGCCGTCGTTGAAGTGGATCAAGGCCGAGGGGCGTCCTCAGGTCTTCCCCGTCTACAAGAAGATCACCTCCATCGGTCGCGCCGGCGGCAACGACGTGGCCATCCGCGAGGGCGACCTCGCCGACTATCACGCGCAGGTCGTCTTCGACGGCAAGGAGTTCACCCTCTCCGAGGTCGATCGGAAGGGCGAGCTGCGCATCAACGGCAAGAAGAAGCGCCGCGGCAAGGTCCTGCACGGCGACCGGCTGACGGTCGGCGACGTGGAGCTGCAGTTCTCGATCTTCGAGGAGGTGACCGGCCTCGACGAGGGCGAGCCCGGCAACGACGTCGAGGCGGAGCTGTCCGGCCTGCGCAAGCTGCACGAGTTCTCCGAGCGGCTGATGCGCTCGAGCAGCCTCGACGAGCAGCTCGCCGCGCTGATGGACGCGATCATCGAGGTGACGCACGCGGGCAAGGGCTTCCTCATCCTGCTCCAGGACGGCGAGCCGAAGGTCACCGTCGCGCGCAACCTCCAGCAGCAGAACCTCCCCGACGCGGTGCAGCACCTCTCGGACTCGATCCTCCAGAAGGTCATCGAGAGCCGCAAGCCGCTCATCGTCAGCGACGCGCTGCACGACACGCTCTTCAAGAGCGCCGAGAGCGTGATGAACCTGCAGCTCGCGAGCGTGATGTGCGCGCCGCTCATCGCGCAGAACCAGCTGCTCGGCGTGCTCTACGTGGGCAACGACAATGTCCGCTCGCTCTTCGAGGAGAAGAGCCTCGACGTGCTGACGATCTTCGCGGGGCAGGCGTCGCTGATCCTCCAGAACGCGCTCTTGCTCGACCAGCTCAAGACCGACCGCGACCAGCTCGCGGAGCAGCTCGAGGACAAGCGCTTCGGGGACATCATCGGCACCTGCCCGCCGCTCCTCGAGGTCTTCAACAAGCTCGAGAAGGTCGCGAGCACCAACATCAACGTGCTCGTGACGGGCGAGACGGGGACGGGCAAGGAGCTCATCGCGCGCGAGATCCACCGCCGGAGCCCGCGCAAGGACGGGCCCTTCGTGGTCGTGAACTGCGGCGCGATCCCCGAGAACCTGATGGAGTCGGAGCTCTTCGGGCACGTGCGCGGCGCGTTCACCGGCGCGATCGCGACGCGCAACGGGAAGTTCCAGTCCGCCGACGGCGGCACGCTCTTCCTCGACGAGATCGGCGAGATGCCGGTCAACCTGCAGGTCAAGCTTCTGCGCGCGCTGCAGGAGAAGATCGTGATGAAGGTCGGCGACACCAAGAGCGAGCCGGTCGACATCCGGGTGGTCGCGGCGACCAACCGCGAGCTCGAAGAGGAGATCCAGAAGAGCAATTTCCGTGAAGACCTCTACTACCGGCTCAACGTGGTGAACCTGCACCTGCCGCCGCTGCGCGAGCGCGGAGACGACGTGGCCGTGCTCGCGAAGTTCCTCCTGAGCAAGTACGCGGTGGAGCTCGGCTCGAAGGTGAAGGGCTTCACGCCCAACGCGCTCATCGCGCTCAAGAAGTACGACTGGCCCGGCAACGTCCGGCAGCTCGAGAACCGGATCAAGAAGGCGATCGTGCTCTGCGACAAGACGCTGATCGGGCCCGAGGACATGGACCTCTTCCCGGAGGCGCTCAAGCCCATCTCGACCCTCGCCCAGGCCCGCGAGGACTTCCAGCGCCGCTACATCCTCGAGGTGCTCGAGCGGAACAACGGCAACCGGACGAAGACCGCGCGCGACCTCGGCGTCGATCCGCGCACCATCTTCCGGTACCTGGAGCGCGAGCCCGACGCGCCCGAGCCGGCCACGGGCGCCGCGAAGGATTGAAGGCGGGCCGTAGGCCGGACCCGTCAGAGCCTGACATCGATGTCGCAGCTGCCGCACCAAAGTCGATCCGACCTCAGCGGAAACCCGCCAGATCACGGCGGTTCTCGGGGGTTCGGGGGACGTGGCACCGGCGTTGCAGTGGGATCGCCCGTGACCCGAGCCGTCATCGCGCTCGCGATCGCCTTCACGATGCCCAGCTGTGTGATCCTCAAAGAACCGAGCGCCGAGATGCCGCCGAACATCCCCCCGGTGGTGGTGGCGGACGAGCTCGTCAGCCCCGCGACCAAGATCCGGGTCGTCAACCGTGACCGGGTGGGTAGCTCGCCCGACGGCGGCAGCACCACCGGGATCGACTTCAGGGTCCTCATCCGCGACCGCAACGTGGAGGACGACCTCACCGCGCTGGTGTTCCTCGACCGGGACGAGGGGGAGAGCGCGATCAACACGCCTCTGCTGCCGAACCTCCAGGTCGAGCGGACGGGCGAGCTCGAGCGGCAGCTGACCTTCTCGGTTCCCCGCGAGGAGCCCGAGCTGGACGTCGGCTGTCACGTGCTCGAGGTCCACGTCTCCAGGGAGTTCACCAACTTCCGGAACCCGCAGCCGCTCGAGCCGGGCGACCTGGGCCGCGCCACCTGGTTTTTGGCCGTCGTGGACAGCATGACGCCCAGGATCTACATGGACGACTGCCCGGTCTCGGGAGACACGGTCGAATGAGGCGACTCCACGCCGTCTGGATCGCCTCCGCCGTGCTCTTCGCGGCCGGCGCGGGGTGCAGCGTGCTCGTCGCGACCGGCCCCACGAACGTCTGCGAGACCGACGACGACTGCTCGAGCGCGCGCTGCGACCTCGACCGCAGCATGTGCGTCTCCGAGCCGAGCGGGAGCTACCAGGTCGGCCTGGAGGTCGTCCCCGCGCAGGATCCGCTCGGCGGCACCGTGCTCCCCGTCAGCTTCGAGCCCTTCGATCTGGCCACCGTGAGCGAGCGAGACCTCGAGCTGCCGCTCGGCACCTCGACGATGGGCCACGTCCGGGACATCCAGACCGGCGCATCCGTCGCGGCCAACATGCGGCTGTCGATGATCAGCGCCATCCCGGGCGGCCCGACGGTCGACGTCGACGTCCAGGCGGTCGACGAGGCGAGCGAGGATCCGCGCCGCGACGGCCTGCTGGTGAACTTCGCGACCCAGATCCTCCCCGGCCGGCGCTACCAGCTCGTGGTCCAGCCCACCGGCGAGTGGCGCGCCAAGCGCCCGCCGATCCGGCCGATGGCCGAGTACCTGAGCCCCGAGGCCGGGGTCGAGCGGATCGACTTCCTCACCTACCCGAACTTCTGCAGCGTCCCGGAGCAGTCGGAGCCGCCGGCTGAGGGCTGCCTGGTGCGCGTGCAGGGCGTGGTCGTGGACGCCGAGGGCGCCACCCAGGACGGCCTCATCCTGCGCGCCGTGACCGCGAGCGGCCGGGTCCTCTCCTCCACGATGGTCACGGGCGAGAACGCCGAGCTGGGCGCGGGCCGCTTCGAGCTGGTCATGTTCCAGGCCGACTGGGCGAGCGCCGACCGCTGGTTCCTCGAGATCACGCCGAGCGCCGAGCGCAACGAGGCAGAGGGCCCCGCGCCCACGTTCACCGTCGACCCGGCCGGCCTCTACGAGGAGGCGGGCATCGTCACCGTCCTGATGCCGTCCACCGCCGCCATCGTGACCTACGAGGGCTGGGTCGACGCCGCGTCCGGCGCCCCGCTCGACGGCGCCTCGCTCCGCTTCACCTCGACCGACATCGTCGACGACGCCACCGGGGTCGTGGGCCGCTTCTCGGCCACCGCCACCACCGAGGCGGGCCGCTACCAGGTGCACCTGCTGCCCGGCACCTACGACGTGCTGGTCACCCCGCCCGCCCGCGAGGCCAACCTCGCCGTGCACCGCCTGTCGGGGGTGCTCATCTCGGCCCCCGCGAGCGGATCGATGACGGTCGGCGGCATGCTGTTCGAGGTGCCGGAGCGCGTGCCGCTCGGAGGCACGGTCCGCACGGTCATGGGCGAGGGCATGCTGGACGCGCAGGTCCGGGCGAACCCGCGCGGCACCACCTTCGGGGATCCGCCCGTCGAGGTGGCTCGCTTCGCGCGCGCCGCGGTGACGGCCACCGACCTCGACGGACGCTTCGCGCTGCCGCTCGACGTGGGCGTCTACGACCTCGTCTTCGAGCCCCCGGTCGGCAGCAACTTCCCGTGGCTGGTCCTGCCGGACAACCCCATCCGCTCCGACTCGCCCGTCACCAGCGTCTACGATCTGCAGAACCCGGTGGTCCTCAGCGGCACCGCGCGCTTCGCGGGCGAGGGCGACCTCATCCCCGTCAACGGGGGCGAGATCCGCGCCTACGCGGTGCTCGAAGGCAGCGACGGCCGCTCCCGCGCGGTGCAGATCGGCCGCGCGAGCATCGACGCCGACGGCCACTACACGCTGCTCCTGCCGCCGTCGCTCTGAGCGAGAAGCGGCTGATTCCGGCCGCTTAGCCATTTTTCGGGGGTGCGGAGGGGGCGAATTGCGGAAAACCCCCGGGACGCGGTCGAATTTCTTCCCGCTTCTGACTTGTAACTGGCGGGCAGATGTGGCGTAGAATGCGCGTCGACCTCAAAGTCGGTCGCCGCTGACGAGATGTCCTCGTGCGCGACCCATTCGAACAGAGAACTGTTGTTCGGGGAGAATTTGGAATGAACACGAAGCTCAAGACCCAGCTGGTGGCGATCGCGGCTGCTTCTCTCGGTCTCGCGGCCTACGGCTGCGGTGGCGGTGACGCCGAGGCGGGTGGAGACACCGGCGGCGAAGAGGCCACCGGTGGTGGCGAGGCGTCCTGCTCGGGTGCCGGTGAGGCGTCCTGCTCGGGCGCTGGCGAGGCCTCCTGCTCCGGCGCGACCGAAGAGGGTGGCGACATGGGCGCCGAGGGTGACGAGGCTGGCGGCGAGGCGTCCTGCGGCGCCGGCAGCTGTGGCGGCGAGGCCGAGTGAGCTGAGCCCCATCTCTCGCACGCTGCCGCGCTGAGCGTCAGCTTGTGAGGTCCGTCGCGGGAGTTTCCGAAAGGGGGCTCCCGCGATGTACTTAAAGCGCCATCTTTTCGAGGCGGTGATGAAAACGATCGAAGGCATCGGGCTCGGCCTGCGGCACGACCTGGCGGAGGCGCTCCTCGAGCGCCGCCCGGACGAGGTGCGCTGGCTCGAGATCCACCCCGAGAACTACGTCGCGCGCGGGGGGCTCTTCGCCCAGAACCTGGAGCGCGCGATGGAGTCGTGGCGGCTGGTGCCGCACGGCCTCTCCCTCTGCCTCGGCACGGTCACGCCCTTCGACGAGCCGTACAAGCGGCAGCTCGCCGGCCTCCTCGATCGCATCGACGCGCCCTGGTACAGCGACCACCTCTGCTTCGCGGACGTGGACGGGAGCTTCCTCCACGACCTCCTCCCGCTGCCCTTCTCCAAGGAGACGGTGCAGACGGTGAAGGAGCGCGTCGACGAGGTGCAGCAGGCCATCGGCCGGCCCGTCGCGGTGGAGAACATCAGCTACTACGCGGACCCGGCGCCGCGCCGCGGCTGGACCGAGCCGGAGTTCCTCTGTGAGGTGCTCGACGCGGCCGACTGCAAGCTGCTCCTCGACGTGAACAACATCTACGTCAACAGCCGGAACCACGGCTTCGACCCGCGCCCCTACATCGACGCGCTGCCCTACGAGCGCGTGGTCCAGATGCACGTGGCCGGGCACTTCACGCGCAAGGACGCGCTGATCATCGACACGCACGGCGAGCCCGTCTGCGACGGCGTGTTCGAGCTGCTCGAGTACACCCTCGAGCGCACGGGGCCCAAGCCCGTCCTGCTCGAGCGCGACCAGAACATCCCGCCGCTCGACGAGCTGCTGGCCGAGGTGCGGCAGCTCTCGGAGATCTACGAGCGCGCGACCGCCGCTCACGAGAGCAGCGATCCCAAGAGCAGGGACGCGGCGGAGTGAGCGAGCTGGCCGAGATCCAGCGCGCCTTCGCGCGCATGTGCTTCGACCGATCGCCCGCGGAGGCCGACCTCGCGCGGCTCCACGGCGACGAGGCGCGCTGGCTGATCTACCGCGGCATGGTCCGCTCGCGGCTCTTCGCGATGATGCGGAGCGGGCTGCCCAGGACGGCCGAGCTGCTCGGCGACGCGCGCTTCGACGACGCGGTGTCCGCCTACCTCGAGGCCCACACGCCGCGCACGCGATTCATCCGCGAGGTCGTGCACGAGCTCGTGACGCACGCCCTCCCCGGCTGGGAAACGGACGAGACGCTGCCCCCGCACGTGCGAGACCTGGTGCGCTGGGAAGACGCGAAGTGGCGGGTGGGCGCCCTCGAGGAGCCCGCGGTCGAGGCGGTCGAGCTCGACTTCGAGCGGCCGGCCGTGATCAACCCGGTGCTCGAGACGCTCGAGGTCACGCACCGGGTCGACCGGGATCACCTCGCGCCCGAGACCCTCGACGAGCCGCACCTGGTCCTGGTCTATCGCAAGCCCGGCGCGACGCGCATCTTCACCTACGTGCTCAACGACGTCGGCGCGCGCCTCTTCCGCGCCTGGTCCGGGCCACGGAGCCAGGCGGACGGCGTGCGCGCGGTGCTCGCCGAGCTCGGGCGCGACAAGCCCACGCAGAGGTTCCTCGAGGGCATGGCCTCGGTGCTCGCGGATCTCGTCGAGCAGAAGGTCGTCCTGGGCTCACCGCCCTCGTAGCGACACGCCCTTGTAACGACACGGGCCTCTGATCGTATCCTCCACGTGCCCGGGAGGGGGGGATCCTCCTCGGGTGAATCCGGCGCGGTCGCGCCCCGTCGCACCGACGCGGCCGTCCCCCGACTCGACGCCCCGACAACGACAGCCCCCGAGGAGTCCGATCCATGCGTACGCAGATTCGCTTCCTGATGCTCTCCGCCGTGCTCGCGCTCGGCTTCAGCGCCACCGCCTCGGCGCAGTCGCGCGAGTTCACCATCCGCAACGACGGCGGCAGCCGCATCCAGTTCATCTCGGACGCGCCGCTCGAGACGATCACCGGCGTCAGCTCGCACGTCACCGGCACGGTCAACGTCAACCCGAACGATCTCTCGAGCGCGAGCGGCACCGTGCAGGTCCGCGTCGCCTCCATCCGCACGGGCGTCGATCTGCGTGACGAGCACCTCCGCGGGGACGGCTGGCTCGACGCGCAGGCGCACCCCAACGCGACGTTCGAGATCACGCGGATCGAGGGCGCCAGCCGCCTGACCCCGAACGAGACCACCCGCGTGCGCATCCACGGCCGCTTCTCCATTCACGGCGTCACCCGCGACATCGTCGCGAACGCGCGCGTCCGGCTCATCCCCCTCAACGACGAGCTCCGCGCGGCCCGCATCACGGGCGACGTCATCCGCGCGCAGGCCAGCTTCCGCGTGCAGCTCACCGACTACGACGTCTCGGTGCCGCTCCCGGTCCGCCTCAAGGTCTCCAACGAGATCCGCGTCAACGTCACGATCCGCGCCGTCGCCAGCAACGGCTGAGCAGCGCGCCGTCCCCTACGCCGCCGATCCTCGGGGTCGGCGGCGTCGTCGTATCTGGACCGCAGCTCAGGGCTTGTAGAGCGTGACGCGGGCCGCCTCGCCTCCGATGCGGGTGGCGAAGAGGATCACCCCGTGCTCGGGCAGGGTCGCGCTGATCGTCCGGTTGATCCCGGACTCGAACGGGCTCGTGGACTCGAGCCGCCACGCGTCGCCCACCGGGTCGTACCGCCGCAGCTCGCCGCCGACGAAGAGCACGAGGAAGTCTCCGGTGTTCGGGTCGGTGGTCACCCAGCCGCCGCTCGCCCCGCTGCTGACGGTCCGGATCGGCTCCGGGGAGTCGGTGACGCGGCGCGACACCCCGGCCTCGTCCATCGTGTAGACGCTCTGGTTCCCGTCGCCCCCGCCGTAGAACAACAGACCGTGCAGGGGAGAGTACTCGCCGAAGGTGTGGAGCTGGCTGTGGAACAGCGAATCGGCCAGCCGCGTCTGGGTGCCAGTGTCGGGGTCGTAGGCGAACAGGATCGAGTCGTTCTCACCCCGCCCGTGGACCACGCCGAGCCCGGGCACCCAGGACGCGAAGTCGCGGGCCGTCTGGTTGCCCGCCATGAGCTCCTGCTCCGACCACGTGTCGCAGCCGAGGTCGTAGACCCAGAGCCGCCGCCCTCGATAGAAGAACAGGCGGCGCGTCTCCGGGTCGTATGCGTTCCGGTCGTAGCCGTGGTTGGTGTAGCCCCAGACGCTGCCCTCGAAGTCGAGCCAGTGCGGCAGCGTCCCTCGGATCCAGGTGTTGGTCCGGACGCAGTAGATGGAGAACGCCGGCACCACAAGGTGCCCGCCGCCGTAGTGGAGCACGCACTGAGACGCGGGATCCCAGACCGCGGTGTCGCCCCACGTGAGGTCG
Organism: Sandaracinaceae bacterium; assembly: GCA_004213565.1. GTDB lineage: Bacteria > Myxococcota_A > Polyangia > Polyangiales > Sandaracinaceae > JAVJQK01. Next base: position 10,573 of record SHBB01000007.1, on the reverse strand, counting down.
TGCCCGCCGTCGCCGTTGCGGAAGTAGCGCTCCGAAGCGGTGGTGTCGTACTGCACCCACTCGCCAGACGACATCCCGGCCGCGAGGGACGCGAAGGTCTCGGCGCCGTCGACGGGGACGGCCGGGGCGTCGGAGGCCGGCAGCGGGCTCGAGCAGCCGGGACGACCCGCGTCGAGCGCACGGCCGCCGTCGGGGGCTGCTCCTCCGTCGTCGACACGAGCGTCCGGCGGTCGCGCGTCCGCTGATGGCGCGGCGTCTCGCGTCGCCGCGTCGGGCGACTCCATGGCCGGCCCGCAGCCGGCGACGCAGGACATCATCGAGCAGGCAAACGCGAACGAGCGGTGAAGGGAGGGCATGCCGCATGCTCGGCCATCCCTCCGTGGCCACCAATTTCGAGCGCTGCGCGGGTCGGGAGATCGGTCAGTCGACCGGCACCGAGACCTGCTCGAAGTCAGCGGCGGCGTGCTGAAGGAGCGGCGCGACGCGGCCGAAGGGCAGCTCGCCGTCCGCGCGAAGGACCAGCCGACGGCCCTCCACGCGCGTCGCGAGGCGCGCGAGGCAGCGCAGCAAGGCGTCCACCGGCGCGTCGCCGTCGAAGGTCATCTGCGTCCCCTCGGTGGCGTCGCGCTCACACCCGGGCGCCTGCAGGCGGTCCCCGACGTACGCGCGCGCACGCTCATCGTCGAGCTCGAGGCGCGCGCCCGGGGGCGCGGGGGGCGTCGTCGGCGCGGAGGGAGCCGGCTCGACCGGCTGGCCCGCCGCGGCGAGGAGCTCGGCGATCTGCGCTTCCGTCAGACGCGCGTCGTTGGGCGCGCGCGGCCAGGGCATCATGCGCTCCTCGCCGTCCGCGTCGAAGAGCAGCCGCGGCGCGCCGTAGCCGGCCATCGACGCCGAGAACATCACACGCTGGAGGTCCACCATGGGCACGTCGGCGTCGACGCGGAGGTTGTAGACCCCGGCCCCGCTCCCCGAGCCCGTCGCGGACGCCTCGGCCCGCCGCGCGCGAACGAGGACCGCCTCGAGGGAGGGGAAGCGGCTCCCGTCGGCGATCGGCGCCTCGAGCGTCGTGTCGAGCCGCGGCCAATCGATCGCGCCTTCGGGCCCCGCCCCGCGCGCCGCCTCGAGCGCCTCGGCGGGCCAGGTGCCGACGAGGGCGTGGTTGTGCACGCGGATCGCGCCCCGGCGCAGGGTGACCTCGGTCGCCGGCGTGGCGAGCGGGAGATCGTCGCGCGCGGCGCGCACCGGCGCGGGCGACTCGTCGGTCACGGGCTGGCGCTCGCTCGCCGGGAGACGGTCGCCGGAGCCCTCACAGCTCCCGGGCGTGCACGCGGCGAGCAGAGAGAGGGCGAGCGCGGCGCTCTCCCTCAGCGGCAGGCGCTCCACAGCCCCTCGTTGGCCGCCCTCGCCGCGGCCTCGTCGGCGCGGAAGCTCGACTCCCACGTCCGGTTGGCGCCCACGCCCAGCTCGGTCGCGTAGCCCCGGCGCAGCATCTGGCGCTCCCACATGTCGCCCTCGCCGGTCCCGATGTGCACGTAGGCGAGCACGCGGTCGAAGCGGTCGAAGCACTCGGCGTCGAAGGTCAGATAGACGAGGTGCCCCTCGAGCTGCTCGGTGAAGTCGCGCGCCTCGTTCCCGAAGCACTCCGCGGGCATGCCGTCGTGGGAGATCTCGGGCGTGTCGATCCCGATCATGCGGACCGGCGCGTTGAAGACCTCCGAGACGCCGTCCACGCGGATGGTGTCGCCGTCCGTCACCGCGTAGACCTCGCCGAGCACGGGCGCGCGACACGGGGAGGAGCCGGTGGCCAGCACGCGTGGATCGATCACGCGGAGCCGCGCGTCGTCGAAGGTGATCGCCCCGCGATAGCCGTTGTCGGGCGCGGGGCCGACGCCCGCGTCACCCACGAAGGCGTCGGGCGTCGACATCGTCGAGCCGTCCACCGGCATCCCGACCTGACGGGGACAGCCGGTGATCAGCGGGATCGGGAGCGCACAGAGCAGCAGCGCGAGGCGACGTGACATCGAGCGACGAGGGTAGCTCGAATGTCACGTCGGGTCCGCCCGTGTTCCTCCAAAAGCGCTGTGCGGCTAAAAGCGGAACTGGGCTTCGAGGCGCGCCTCGTACTCGGTGAGCGCGGCGTCGGGCTGCGCGTCGGGCGGACGGCACTGGTCACCGAAGACGCGCTGGCACTCCATGTTCATCGCGAACAGGAGGCTGAGGATGCCGATGTTGCGGAAGTAGAACCAGTGGAGCGCGGCGCGCACCTGGAACTGCTCGATGGGCTGGCGGAACTGCGAGCTGAACGCCGGCGTGACGCGCGGGTCGTACTCGAGGGGGACGAAGAAGCCGCCGACGTCGGCCGCGAACATGAGGGTGCGCGGGACGAGGAGGAAGCTCGCCTGGACGTTCCACGCCGTCTGCAGGCCGTCGAAGTCGAGCACGTAGCGGCTGTAGCTCTCGGCGCGCAGGCCGATGTGCCAGAAGCGCCAGACCGCGAAGACGTTCCACGCCGCGTAGCGCTCGACGGGGCGCTGGTCGAAGCGCGCGCCCGCGATGAGGGCCAGCGTCATCGGCACCTTCGTGTAGAGGAAGGGCGTGTCGAAGCGGTCGTACCGGCCGACGATGTTGAGCTGGATCTGCGCGCCGGTGCCGTAGCTGAAGTTGCGGTCCTCGCTCCGGAAGAAGCGGCCGCCGACGTTGCCGTTGAACTCGCCCGAGCCGCCGGCCGCGAACACACGGAAGCGGAGCACGTTGTCGCTCGTGATCGGGCCGCCGACCTCGAGCGCCGCGCCGTTGCCCTGCTCGAAGGCGTTGAACAGGTAGAAGGGCGGGTCGAGCAGCGGCTGCTTCGACGTCGAGACGATGAGACCCGGGCTCAGGCCGCCGGAGCCGCTGTTGATGCTGATGTAGTGACCCTCGGTCCCGAGCGGGATGTTGAAGGTCGCGAACGTCATGCGGAGCGTGCGCTCGGCGCGGAGGTTGATCAGGAAGAACGAGTTCTGGATGAACGGGATCGGGCCGAGCGCGCGGAGCTGGATCCGCGTGAAGCGCACGTCGCCGGTCGGGTCGGTGAACTCGGTGAAGCCGTCGCCGTCGAGGTCGGACTGCTCGTCGATCCGGAGGCTGGCCGCGATGCCGGCCACGACGCTGAAGCGGATGCCGGGCGAGCTGGAGCACACGGTGACGCTCGGGTCGAAGCGGCAGCCGAAGTCCTGGCAGTCGGTGCGGCCGTCCGCGTCGTTGTCGACGCCGTCGGAGCAGAGGTAGTCGTTGCGCTCGCCGTCCGCGTCGTCGCCGCGGCCGATGAGGTCCTCGACGCTCATGTCGCCCGAGAGCTCGGGGATCTCGTCCGCGCCCGCCTGGGGGGCGCCGCCGCCGCCCGAGACCGAGCCCTGCCACGAGCCGGAGCACACGGTGATGCCCGGCGTGCTCGCGCAGTCGTCGTCGTCACAGTCGACCGCGCCGTCGCCGTCGTTGTCGATCCAGTCGCTGCAGCGGTCGTTGGTCCGCTCCTGCTCACCGCCGGCCTGGCAGTACGGGTCGTCGAAGCAGTCCGCGTCGGCGCAGTCGGCGAGGCCGTCGCCGTCCTGGTCCTGCCGGTCGTTGCAGATGGTCTCGGTCGCCGCCTGCGCCGGGGGCGTCGTGGCCTGCGAGGGAGGCGGCGTCTGCGCCGGCGGGGGCGGAGGCGTCTCGGCGGGGGGCGGCGTGGGCAGCGTGCCTTCGCCCGTCCCCGGCCCGACCGGCTCGTCCTCCTGGGCGAACGCCGTCGACGTCAGCGCGCAGACCAGCAGCGTCGAAAAGACGCAGCTCACGATGCTCTTCATCCAACTCTCTCCACTACTCATCGCAGCAAATCTCTTCAGGGGCAGACGAACTCGGAGCCCGCGGGGCCCGGCCGGCTACAGGAGGACGCGGCGCCGCCGCAGTCTTCGTCGGTGGTGCAGGTCTGGCCGGCGCGCGGGCCGACCACGCAGGTGCGGCCGCCGGCGTAGCGGCAGAGCGGCGGGCAGACGGGGCTGCCGTCGGGGTTCCGGCGCGGGGTGCAGACGATGCTGCCGGGATCGGTCTCGACGAAGCAGTCGTCGTAGGTCATGCCGGCCGGCACGGAGACCGCGCGCGGGTTGTGGTTGCACTCCCAGTCTTCACAGTCGGTGAAGCCGTCCGAGTCCCCGTCGCGCCCATCGGTGCAGCTGCGCACGCTCATCGCCGCCTGCTGACCGCATGTCGCGGCCTGCACGGCGGCGCCGTCCTGGAAGTTCGAGTCCTCGTTCGCGAAGACGCTCTCCGCGCACGGGCCGCGGATGGACAGGCAGAGCCCCTCGAAGCAGGAGTCGCCGAGGCCGCACTCGTCGTCGCGCGTGCAATGGTTGATGCAAGTGCGGCCGAACCCGGCGCCGACCGGGATGCGGTCGCAGGTCCAGCCCGGGGCGCAGTCGGTGTCGGTGCCGCAGGTGTTCCGCTGGTCCGGGAGCGGTCCGACGCACACCCGGTCCTCGCGCGTGGCGCCCGCCGGGGCGCGGCAGACCATCGGGCCCGGACAATCCGCGTCGGTGTCGCAGAACTGGGTGCCGAGGATGAAGAAGCTGAAGCGACACGAGAAGTCGGCGCAGTCCGTGAAGCCGTTCTCGTCGTTATCGCGCCCGTCGGTGCAGCGCTCGAAGGTCGTCTCGCTCGTCATCGCGCAGTAGTCGAGGACGGCCGGGTCGTCGCTGCGCGAGCAGGAGAAGTCGCCGCAGTCGGTGAAGCCGTTCATGTCGTCGTCTTCGCCGTTCATGCACTCCTCGAGCGTGGTCTCGCCCTGCTCCTCGCAGAAGGCGGCCACGGCGGGGTCGGCGCCGTCGGCGACGCTGTTGCACGAGAAGTCGTCGCAGTCGGTGAAGCCGTCGAAGTCGTCGTCGAGGCCGTTGGTGCAGTCGGCCATCGAGCGCTCCTGACCGCAGCTCGGGTCGGAGCCGCAGGCCTCGTCCGCGCAGTCGGTCTGGCCGTTGAAGTCGTCGTCCTCGCCGTTGTTGCAGTTCTCCGGCGGGCGGCTCGCGCAGAACATCACGGCGGCCGGCGTCGCGCCGCGGCTCTCCATCGTGCAGTTGAAGTCGCCGCAGTCGGTGAAGCCGTTGTCGTCGTTGTCGTTGCCGTCCGAGCAGAGCTCCACCGTGTGCTCGGGGCCGTTGCAGCGGGCCTCGTCGTAGCAGCTCGGGTCGGCGCAGTCGGTGCGGCCGTCGCCGTTGTCGTCCTCGCCGTTGCCGCAGTTGCCCTCGGGCGGGCACGCGGGCGTGCCGACGCAGCCCGGGTCGAAGCAGTCGCGCAGCCCGTCGCCGTCGTCGTCGAGGCCGTTGTCGCAGATCTCGGTGCTGCAGGCGGGGTCGTCGTCGCAGTCGGAGTCGCGGCAGTCCGCGAAGCGGTCGCCGTCGTCGTCGAGGCCGTTGGTGCAGCTCCGCTCGCGCTCGCAGACCGAGACGAAGTCGTTGTTGCGGCAGCTGAAGTCCTGGCAGTCGGCGAAGCCGTTGCCGTCGTCGTCGATGCCGTTGCTGCAGGTCTCGTCGTCGACCTCGGTCAGGCAGCACAGCTCCATGATCGCCTGACAGCCGCGGTCACCGCAGTCGAACTGGCCGTCCTCGTCGTCGTCGATGCCGTTGCTGCACAGCTCGAAGGTGTTCTCGACCCCGAGCGGCGGGGTGAGCGGGATCTGCTCTCCGCAGTGCCCGTTCATCAGGCAGTCGGAGTCCTCACAGTCGATGCGCCCGTCCTGGTCGTCGTCGCGACCGTTGGCGCAGCTGATGTAGTCGGTCTCGTACCCGGCGGGCGGCGGGCGATCGATGACGCCGTCTCCGTCGAAGTCGAGGGTGAAGCAGCCGCTCACCGACAGGCCGAGCAACACCGGCAGGGCGAGCGAGATGGGCAGGGCGCGACGCATCAGTGTGATTCTCCGTGGCCCCAGTCCCCGTGGCCGCGCAGGCACTCCGCGCGGTCGCGCCCGTAGCGGCGCTCGAAGGGAACGTGGAGCATGCACGAGCCGCGCTCGGTGCGGGTCTCGCCGAGCTGCCCGGCCGCCTGCATCTGCCGCACGCGCTGCTCGACCAGCGGGCGCGCAGGGCCCTGCAGATACTCGGGCAGCTCACCGATCCGGTGGAAGCGCGAGACGAACTCGACGAGGTGCAGGTTCGCCCACTCGGCCAGCAGCGGCGCCAGCTCGGGGTCGGCGCGGAGCTGACGCGCCGCCTCGCGGACGCGGGGCAGGTCGACCCGGACCTCGTCGTTGCAGACCCAGGAGCACTCCTCGTAGGTCTCGCGGTGCTGCATCGACTCGGAGTGGCCGTCGCGCACCGAGATCAGGCGGTTGTAGTGCCACTCGCGGCTCGGGTCCTCGTCCGCCGAATGGATGGAGGTCATCAGGTAGTCCGGCACGCCGTGGGCCCACATGCCCCGTCGATGGCGGATCGCGTCCTGCTGCGCGCGGAGATAGGCGGGCGGCGAGGGGGTGTCGTCGGCCTGGTAGGCGTGGGCGTAGCCGCGGCGGATCTGATCGACCGCGAGGTCCGGGCAGATCATCAGGATGCGCCCGTAGGTGTCGGTCGAGCCGTCGGTGGTGCAGTGCCAGGTGCCGCGGCGCCCGTTGTACGTCGCCATCTTGGCGTTGATGTACAGCTCGTACGGGTGCCAATCGCCCCACTGGTGCCCCGGTCCGAACGACTCGAGCGTGTTGAAGCCCGCGAGGCGGCACTGGCTGCCGCGGTACTCGCCGCCGAACACGCGAAAGGAGTCGCCGTCGTTGAAGAAGACGGGGACCGGCGTGCCGTTGATGAACACGCGAGAGTAGGCGTCGCCGAGCGCGGGGCTCGGGCCCCAGCTGACGAAAGAGACGGCGATCGCGACGAGCACGACCGCGAGACCGAGGGATCTGGATGAGAGGCGAGGCATGAATACGGCGTAGAGGCTGCGTCCCCCGGGGGCGCATCGAAGGCGATCGGTGCCCGCCTGTCAAATGGAACCTGTCAACGAGGGCGGGGCGAGGGGGGCGAGACGGTTGCAGGCTCGTGACAGGCGAACCAGCGACGCAGTCGGCCGTTGATGGCCCGGGCGCACTGGAAGATCAAGCCGTGCCCCGCGAGGTCGTAGAAGACGTCGTCGTCGCCCGGCAAGAGGGAGGCCAGCCGGCGCTGCTCACGCGGGCTGACGAGGGCGTCGCGCCCGGATCGCATCGTCATCGCGGGGACCCGCAGCCCGGGCAGGCGGCTGCGCGTGTCGTGCGTCATCACCGCGCGGAGCTGCCCGATGCGCACCGAGGTCGAGGGCCGCGAGCCGAGCTGCTCTTCCATGCGGCCCGCGATCGCGTCGCGATCGGCGACGCGGAGGTAGTCGGCCGGGTAGAGGAGATAGGCCAGCGCGTGGAAGCGCTCCTCCGGCGGCAAGAGGTTCACCTGGAGAAAGCCGCGCACGCCACGGAGCGGAGGGATCCGGCTCGTCGGCCCGCCCGCGTGGGTGGCGATGAGGGTCAGCGAGCGCAGCCGCTCCGGCGCCATCAGCGCGAGCTCCTGCGCGATCATGCCGCCCATCGAGACGCCGACCACGTGCGCGCGATCCCAGCCGGCCGCGTCGAGCACGGCCAGGGCGTCCCCGGCCATGTCCTTCATGCCCCACGCGCCGGTCGCCTCTTCGGACTCGCCGACCCCGCGGTTGTCGAAGGTGATGAGCTGGTGGTCGCGACGCAGCTCCTCCACCTGCGGCCGCCAGACGCGCCCGCGCATGCCCATGCCCATGATCATCAGGACGCGCGGGCCCGAGGTGCCGTGCGACTCCCAGGCGATGCGCGGTGACGCGTCGGTGAGGTTCACGCGTCCTCCTCGTCTTCTTCTTCGGGGTCCGGGTCGTCGTCTTCCTCGCGCTTGCGCCGGATCCGCTCTTCGCGGACCTGCTCCTCGGGCGGCGGCTCCTGCTCGGGCCGGTTGCGGCGGCCGACCAGCACCATGTAGAGCGTCGCGCCGAGCGCGAGCCAGCCGGGCCAGTCCCCGAGGTGCTCGTAGAGCGTCTCGCCCTGCATCATCGCGACCTCGCCGTGGAGGCTGTCGCGGTCGAAGAGCGGGCCCTCCGCGATGACGCGGCCGGTGGGATCGATGATCGCGCTGACCCCCGTGTTGGTGGCGCGCACGAGGTAGCGGTGGTGCTCGACCGCGCGCATCTTCGCGAGCGCGAGGTGGATGTACGGCTCCTGCGTGTCCCCGAACCACGCGTCGTTCGTCACGTTCACGAGCAGGTGCGGGTTGGCCTCGCGCACCGCGCGCCGCGTGAACTTCGGGAGGATGTCCTCGTAGCAGACGAGCGTCGTGATGCGGTAGTCGCGGAACGGCAGCGGCTGGACGTGATCGCCCGGCGTGAAATGCCCCGTGTTGGGCGACCACTCGTAGAGGATCGGGAACATCTCCCCGAAGGGGATGTACTCGCCGAACGCGAGGAGATAGGTCTTGTCGACGTGGGCCTGGATCGCGCCGTCGTCGTCGGTGATGAAGGCGGTGTTGTAGAAGCGGCTCGTGCCGTCCTCGTCATGGCCGACGCTCAGCCCGCCGAAGATGAGCGGCGTCTCGGGGAAGCCCGCGCTCTCGATCCGGAACCACGCCGCGGCGTTGTCGAAGAACGGGCCGACCCGCGTCCCGACCTCGCGCGGCACGCGAAAGGTCGCCGCCGACTCCGGCCAGACCAGGAGGTCGAGGTCGTGCTCGGCCTCGAGCGCGGCCGACTGCTCGAGGTGACGGCGCAGGCCCTCGCCCGGGTCCTCGCGCTTCTCGTAGATCCCCATGTTGGTCTGCACGACGCCGACCTGGATCTTCGGGGCCGCGGCCACCCGCGCCTCGACCTCCCCGATGCGCCATGCGCCGTAGCCGAGCACGAAGAGCACCGCGCCCGTGAAGACGGCCGGCGTGCGCCAGGGGAGCGGCGCCTTCTTGATGCGCGCCCGGGCCAGCTCGTAGATCGCGCCGTTGCCGAGCATGGCCAGCGCGGTCAGCAGCATCGGCCCGCCGAGGTCGGCGACCTGCACCACCACCGGCAGCATGTGAAAGCTGTTGCCGTAGTAGTGGTCGAAGAGCATCGGGAAGACGGTCTCGGCCGTCAGATACGCGGCCACCAGCGAGGCGGTGGCGTTGAACCCGCGCTCCCGCGCGCGGCGCCAGAGCCAGAGTACGAAGACGAACTCGATGGCCTGGTAGAGGAAGTAGATGGAGGCGAACGCGAGGGCGAGTGGATAGGGGAAGCCCCCGAAGTCCACGATGGTGTTCACCACCCAGTAGAAGCCCCCGTAGTAGGCGATGTAGCCGAAGAAGAGCGCCCGCCAGAAGAACTTCCAGCCGATCGGCTTCGGATCCGCGTCGAAGACGAAGAGCGCTGGCACCATGCCGCAGAACGCGAGCGGCCAGACGCCGAAGCCCGCGAAGCCGAGGAACATGAGCACCGCGCTGAGGAGCAGCAGGCCGTAGGCGCGGCCGATCTCCGCCCAGTCGCGCGGCGGCTTCTTCGCGGGCGCCTCGGGGGCCTGCTCGGCCGGCTTCTTCTTCTTCGCGCCGGCCGCGCTCGCGGCGCGCTTCTTCTTCTTCGCCACGTGTCGGGTCCCGCTCAGGCCTTGGCGCCGAGCGCTTTGCGCACCTTGGAGACCAGCTCCTCGGTCTTGAACGGCTTGGTCACGTAGAAACGCGCGCCCGCGTTGATGCCCGCGATGACGTCGCGCGGCTGCGTCTTGGCGGTGAGCATCACCACCGGCACCGTGGCGAGCCGGGGATCGTGCTTGAGCTCCTTCGAGAGCATCAGCCCGTCCATGCGCGGCATCATCAGGTCGGTCACGATCACGTCCGGGCGCGCCTCTCGCGCGCGCTCGAGCGCCTCCTGGCCGTCCCTCGCCGTCACCACGTCACCGAGCGCGCGGAGCACGTGATCGAGCATCTTGAGGACGTCCGGATCGTCCTCTGCGACGAGGATGCGCGGTCGACTCCCTTGGGCTGCCATCGCGCGCGGAACGTAGCACGCCGACGCACGACCTGCGCGCGCCTCACGGCCACGCGCCCCTGTACGAGAGTGGCACAGGGACTGCGAGGCGATCACGCGGGGGGGAATCATGCAGACCATCTGGACGAGATGCGTCTCCGCTTGCGGGGTCGCAGCGGCGCTTCTGTATCCGATCGAGGCGGGGGCGACCGACCCCGGCACGACGCCGAGCAACCCGTACGTGACGCCGGTCGAGCCCGCGCCCGGCACCGAGGCGCCAGAGGGGCCGTCGAGCGCCCTCGACCGGGTGCTGCGCGACGACTCGGGGGACCCGATCGGCGCGGTCCCGGACTCCGACGATCTTCAGCGCGACGCCCGCCTGGAGCGGGAAGCGGAGGCGCGGCGCGCTCGACTCGAGGCGCGGCGCGAGCGGGAGCGGCGCGAGGCCGCCTATCGGGCGCACGCCGAGCGCGAGCGGGCACAGCGCGAGCAGCGCGAGCAGGCCCAGCGCGAGCAGGCCCAGCGCGAGCAGGCCCAGCGGCAGCGCGCGCAGGCGCAGCCGGCCCCGCGCGCCGTCGCGCCGCCGCCGCCCCGCGAGACGGCGCCC
>SHBB01000699.1 GCA_004213565.1 Sandaracinaceae bacterium | reverse complement strand
GAGCGGGTCGCGGACCGCCTCGGTCGGCGCGGCGAAGCCGGGCAAGCTCGGGCTCGCGCCCACCGGCGGCGCGCCCTTGGCCACGTCCGGGAGCGGCTCGGGGAAGACCTCGCGCAGCCGCGCGTCGGCCGCGTCGGCCTCCGCGTCTCCGCCCAGCGGGGTCAGGATGCCCAGGCCCTGGTCGCGCAGGAGGTTGATGTGAGCGCCCCGGCACCGCGCCTCGACCACGCACTCCCGGCACCGCAGCGACTTGGCGCGGTAGCCGCTCCGCACGTGGAGGCGCGCGACCTCGTCCACCTGCAGCCGGCCGCTCTCCGCGCCGAAGAGCGAGCGCTCGAGGACGGCGGTCGGCTCGCGGTACCGCATGCCGGGGGCCAGGCAGACGGGCAGGCCGCTGACCTCGAGGGGCGCGACCGTGGCCTCGGCGAGGGCGGCGAAGAACCGACGGGGGAAGCGCAGATCCTGCTCGCGCGCGTCGCGCAGCAGCTCGTGGCTGGGCTGGTGCAGCCGGACGCGATCCGCGTGCCGCGCGAGGAGCGCCGCGTTCGCGAGCAGCCACGGCGCGACGTCCGCGCTCAGCTGGACCTCGACCGTGTGGGGGCAGCCCTCCGGCACGTCCGCGATCCAGCGCTCGAGCTGCTCCGTGGTGACGGCGATCAGCTCCAGGGGCGTCTCGGCGGGCAGGTCCTCGAGCGAGATCGCCGAGACGCTGCGCACCCGCAGCGGGGCCGGGATCTCCTCGAGCGCGCGGAGCAGCCCGGCGCGATCCTCGACCTGCACGCCGACCCGGGTGCAGCCGAAGGGGAGCTGGCCGTCCGGCAGCGCGACCGGCGCTTCGGGCAGCTCGCCGATGTCCCAGACCTCGAAGCGCGCCTCCTTCTGGCGGGTGACGGTCTCGTCCAGGGTCGTGCACATGGGCGCGATGAAGCAGTGCTGACAGCGCTCGGGATCGCGGCAGTCGAAGGGCGCGCCGTGATCGAGGTAGCGCTGCACCATGAACCGGCGCCCGTTGATCTCGTCCAGCATCTTGTGCGGATCCTGGATGAGGTCCTCGAGACCCTCGAGGTAGGGCACGGGGAAGCGGTTGGTCCAGACCGTGACCCGCGGGTGGCGGGCGAGCCGGAAGACCTTGTGGAGCACGCCGAGGTGCTCCTTCGGGTCGTAGAAGAGCTCGTCGCGGTTGTCGAAGGCGGACGCCTGCGGGATCACGTGCAGCAGATCGAACTCGCGGACGCCGAGCGCCATCGAGAGCTCCACGATCTTGTCGAGCACGCCGACGTTCTGCTTATTGATGCAGACATCGACGTTGACGATGGGCCGGCCGTCCGCGATGGAGTTCACGATGGCCCGGGTGATCCGGCGGAACGCGCCCGGGGTGCCCGTCAGGCGGTCGTGCAGCGCGGCCGTGTGCCCGTGCAGCGAGTAGGTGATCTCGCCCAGGCCCGCGTCGAGCGCCTGCTCGAGGAAGGCGGGCTCGCCGAAGAAGTAGCCGTTCGTGACGGTCTGGACCTTCCGGTAGCCGAGCTCTTTCGCGTACGCGACGAAGGCCATGAACTCGGGGTGGAGGCTCGCCTCGCCGCCCGAGATGACCACCCGCGTCGCGCCGCGCTCGCGCCCCAGCCGGAGATCGGCGCGCACGTCCTCGGCGGAGAGGAACACGCCGCGCGGGGTGTCCGAGTCGAGGCAGAACAGGCAGCGGCTGTTGCAGGCGGTGACCGCGCGGACCCAGTGCTTCGTCTCGTTCGCGATGGCCTCGCGGCGCAACATCTGCTCTTGATCGGGGGCCCGCATCGCTCAGCGAGTCACCTTAGCAGAGTCCGGCGCGGCGCCGCGCTGTTCCCATCGAGCGCTTCCTTCGCCCCCCCCGATTCGATATGCTGGCGCCGAGGCTTTTCGATGGCGACACGCAGAGAGTGGTTGGTGTACACGGGCCTGACCGGGCTGGCGGCGGCCACCGGGACGCTGGCTCGGTCCGCCATCGAGGGCGCCGACGCTCCCCCGGGACATGCGGCGTCCGAGCCTGACCCCGACGTTTCCCCGGGAGATGTGACGCCCGAGGCGCCGCCGCCGTGGTGGGCGCTCGCGCCGCTCCGCGAGGGCTCGGCGCTCGCGGCAGGCTGGAGCCTGGCCTCCCTGAGCCCCGTGCGTGAGGGTCGGGCGGTGCTGGAGCTGGCGCACGAGGACGGCGCCCGCGCCGAGGTGCACATGCGGAGACGCGGATCGCGCGAAGCCGCCGGCCTCGCGCAGTCGGAGCGCTTCGACTTCTTCCTGATGAACGGCTCGCGGGGCGACGAGGAGACCCGCGAGGTCCTCGGCCGGCTGATCCTCGGGCTCGCCCTCCACGTTCGGCGGAACGAGCTCGACGCCCCGGAGGAGCTCATGGCCAGCTTCACCGCCCATCGGGAGACCGGCCAGAGGACGTCCCGAGCGTGAGCGCGCCGAGCGTGAGCGGGCCGGGACCGGTCGTCCACGACGATCGTGCGTCGCTGCGGATCGACGAGCGGGTGTTCCCGCTCGAGGTGATCTACGGCGCCAGCCTCCACCTGCTCGAGCGCGCCTACGTCCGCCTCGAGCGCGTCGGCGACGGCGTCGTGGAGCTGCAGATCCGCGGCAAAGAAGGCGGCGAGCCCCGCGCCCTCGCGGGAGAGCTGGCCAACGAGATGCTCAACCAGTGCATCCGCCACCGCCTCGGCGATCGGGCGCGGCGGCTGCGCGAGGCCTACCTCGCCAAGTCCTTCTCCAATCGGAAGTCGACCCTCGACGCGCTCCTGAGCGAGCTCGACGACGAGGAGCTCGCGGAGGACGCGCTCGAGGTGCGCAGCCAGCCCGAGGCCACGAGCCCGGCGGCGGCCACGGAAGGTGACGCATGAGCGAGCGAGCCGATCAGCGAGCCACGCTGAGCGCCGATCTCTATTCCATCGCGGCGCTCCGGGCGAGCGCCGAGGCGTTCTCCTCGCTGGCCGCGGTGAGCGTCGAGCAGGGTGACAAGGAGCACACGATCACGATCACGGATGCACGAGAAGATGTGTTGGACCGCGTCCTCGACGAGCTGCTCAACCACGCCCTCGAGGGGACGATCCTCGGGCTGCGGGAGAGCGAGGCCCGATGAAGAAGACCATCCCGCTCCCCATCCTCGCGGCCGACGAGAACGCCCTCGGGTTCTTTCGCCACGGGCGGATCGACGACCGCGTCATCCTGACCAACGACGCCGGCGAGTGGCAGCTCATCGGCGAGGAGGACTTCCAGAAGCTCCTCAAGGGCGAGATCGAGCCCGCGCACCCCGACTACGAGTCGCTCGTCGACAAGGGGTTCGTGCGGGACGGCCTGAACATCGAGGCGCTGGCCTCGCGCCTGCGGCGGAAGAAGGGCTTCGTCGGCCAGGGCCCGCACCTCCACATCGTCATCACGACCCTGCGCTGCAACCAGAGCTGTCAGTACTGCCACGCCTCGCGGACCGAGATGGACCAGGTCTCGACCGACATGTCGATGGAGACCGCGAAGAAGGTCGTGGACCTGGCGATGCAGACCACGTCTCCCTACGTGAACTTCGAGTTCCAGGGCGGCGAGCCGACCGTCAACTTCCCGGTCCTGAAGTTCATCGTCGAGTACAGCCGCGAGAAGAACAAGACCGAGAAGAAGCTCCTCGAACACTCCCTGGTCACGAACATGACCTACATGACGGAGGAGCACGCCGAGTGGCTGATGGACAACGAGGTGATGGTCTGCACCAGCCTCGACGGCCCGAAGGAGCTCCACGACGCCAACCGCCGCTGGAAGAGCGGGGGGAGCGCGTACGAGGACGTCGTCGGCTGGATGAAGCGCTTCAACGAGGGCTACATCGCGCGCGGCAAGGACCCCCGCCTCTGGTCCGTGGACGCGCTGATGACCACGACCCGCCGGAGCCTCGACCTCGGCAAGGAGATCGTGGACCTCTACGTGGAGATGGGGCTCAAGACCATCCACCTTCGGCCCCTCAACCCCTACGGCTTCGCGGTCGGCACCTGGAAGGCCATCGGCTACACGGCCGAGGAGTACCTCGACTTCTACGCGCGCACGCTCGACTACATCATCGAGCTGAACCAGAAGGGCGTGGAGATCACCGAGGGGACGGCGTCGACCTTCCTGATGAAGATGCTCACGCCCGACGATCCCAACTTCGTCGACATCCGCTCCCCCTGTGGAGCCGGCACGGGGCAGGTCGCGTACGACTACGACGGCTCGATCTTCACCTGCGACGAGGGGCGCATGGTCTCGGCCATGGGCAGCGACCTCTTCCAGATCGGCGACGTCTCGAGCAGCAGCTACACGGACATGCTGCAGCACCCGACCGTCAAGGCGCTGGCCGTGGCGAGCCTCCAGGACGCGCTCCCGTCGTGCCACACGTGCTGGAACAAGCCCTACTGCGGAGTCTGCCCCATGCACGACTACATGCAGGGCGGGGACATCTTCGGGCAGCGCCCGCGCTCGCCCAAGTGCAAAGAGCACTACACGATCGCGACGCTCCTGTTCGAGAAGCTCGCCCGAGACGAGGACGGCTCCCTCGAGAAGATGTTCCGACGCTGGACGCTCCGGCGTCCGCGTTCCGAAGCGGCTTCCTGCAGCGCCTGAGAGTACGACATGTCCGACGACGACAAGCGAAGGCCCCTCCCACTGCTCCGCTCCGAGACCGAGCCGGAGCGGAGCCGCGTCCGACGCGGCTCGAGCGCCGAGAGCCCGTTCCCCAAGCACTCGAGGTCGCCCGCGCAGTCGCTGCTCGCCGGCGAGCGGGACGTCACGACCCGCCCCGGCCCGCTCGAGGAGCTGCTGATGGAGGCCGACGGGCTCGCCGAGGACCCCGCCTTCGACGGGATCATGCTCGTCCAGCACTGCTCGCACAGCTCGCACGGATCTCACGGATCGCACGGATCTCACGGCTCCCACGGGTCGCACGGATCGCACGGGTCGCACGGATCACACGGCTCGCACGGATCGCACGGCTCTCACGGCTCGCATGGGCAGTGGTAGCCCGGGCGACGCGCGCCGCCGACGCACGGGTCGCTCGGGTGGCAGGGGTCGCAGCAGCCTGATCCTCACGATCACGCGCGAGTGCGACCTCCGTTGCAGCTACTGCCCCACCGTCAAGGAGGGCTGGCCGAGCCTCGACCCGGCGCAGATCGAGCGGGCCATCGCTCTCTTCTGCGATCGCTTCGGGGGCGGCGACGTGAAGCTCTTCGGGGGCGAGCCGCTGCTCTTCCCCGCGCTGGTCGACGCCGCGCTCGAGGCGGCCC
>SHBB01000698.1 GCA_004213565.1 Sandaracinaceae bacterium | reverse complement strand
CTCCCGCCACGCGGCGGACGCGCAGCGCGCGAGCCTCACCGAGAAGATCGCCCAGGCGGAGAGCGCCGCCGGCCCCTACCGCGACCGGGAGACGAAGCTCGCGACGCAGATGAACGTGCGCGAGACGGATCTCCGACGCGCCAAGGCGAAGCTCCAGCGCATCGAGATCGAGCTCCGCAACCCCGCCACCGAGCCGGACCGTCGCGCGCTGCTCGAAGCCGAGCGTGACGCGCGCAAGGCGGACGTCGACCAGGCGAAGGGCAAGGTCGACGAGCTCGCGCCACAACTCTCGGACGCGCGGCGCGAGCTGACCGTGATGCAGCAGGCCCTCAACGATCTGGAGACCCAGCGGCGCGCCGTCGACCAGGCCCAGACGCGGTCCGAGAAGGTCCACCTCACCACGGCCGGCGAGGCGGAGACGCATTACCACGCCGCGGTCCGTCACCTCGCGGAGCAGGCCATCCTCCGGAACGCGGCGCCCGCCATCGCGCCGACCGAGGCCAGCAAGGCGCAGACGATGCGGGCGACGCTCGAGTCCCGCGAGCGCGAGGTGCGGCTCCACGAGGCGGCGCTGCGCGCCTACGACCCCAAGGCCTTTCAGCGAGGCGTCGCCGTGCTGGGCGGGGCCGCGCTGCTGCTCGTCGCGATGCTCCTGTTCGCCTTGATCCGCTGAACCGCTTTGGCGCCAACGAAAGACGCCCGACGCGGAGAGCGCCGGGCGTCCATCTCGCTCTCGCGAATGGGATGATGTCTCAGGGGAACGGGAACGGGAAGCCGCCGTCGCCGCCCATGCCGCCGTCGCCGCCGAAGCCGCCGCCCGTGCACATGGCGCCGAAGAACGGGACCTCCATGCCGCAGCAGACGCCGGACTCGCCGCCGCTGGGCCCGCCCGGGAAGCCGCTGCCGCCGCTGACCACGCAGGTCTCGTCGTCGGCGGTGTCGCAGGCGACGCCGCAGCCGCAGTTCGTGTCCGTGTTCGCCACGCACGCGTCCTCACAGCAGCTCTCGCCGAGATCGCCCGGCGCCGGGAACATGCCCGCCGTGGGCGGCCGGCACGCGGGGCTGCTGCCACAGCGGCAGCTGCCGTCCACGCAGCTCGGCCCGTTGGCGCCGCAGGCGTTCCCGCACGCGCCGCAGTTCATCGCGTCCGAGGTGACGTCGACGCAAGCGCCGCCGCAGCACGCCTCGCCCGCTCCGCACGCGCCGCCGCTGGCGCCGCAGACGCACATGCCGCCCGAGCAGCTCTCGCCCTCCGCGCAGCTGTTGCCGATGGCGCCGCAGTTTCGCGGGTCCGTCGAGAGGCTCACGCACTGGAAGGTGCCGCCCGAGCTGACGCACACGTCGCCCGCGAGGCACTGGTCGAACTCGCCGCATAGGCAGCGCGGCGCGCCTTCGGTGCCCCCACCGGGGATGCTGCACGAGCTGGCGCGCTCCATGTCGCAGGCGATGCCGCACCCGTTGCAGTTCTGGAAAGACGAGTCGGTCCGCTGATCGCCGGTCGGCGAGCTCCGCCGCACACACGAGGTGCCGCAGCAGCGCTCGCCCACGGTGCACTCCGGCCGGCAGTCGCCGCCGGTCATGCCGCCACCGTCACGCCCGCCGGTGCCGGAGTCGAACGGCCCCCCCATCATGCAGGTGCCGGACTGGCAGACGCCCGAGGCGCACGCGATCCCGCAGCCGCCGCAGTGGTTCGGGTTGTTGCTGAGCAGCACGCAGGTGCTGTCGCAACAGTTCTCGAAGTCACCGCAGGCCGGATCGCACGTGGTCCCCATCGGGTTCTCCGCGCAGCCCGCCACCAGCAGCCCCAACGACAGCCCCACGATGAACGCGAGGCCAACCTTTCTCGGATCCCAATTCATCTCGACATCACCTCGAACTGCAAACGAGAAGGGTCCGCCCCCCCTACGCCAAAGCCCGGTCAGCCTACGCCCGAACCGGGCGCCACCGAAATGTCACCGGGCTCCGGCGGTGAGGGTGCTCACTCGCGGTGAGCTGTTGAAATCATGCGACAATCCCACGTTCGCTCGCCACCCGCCGCCTCTGTCAGCGGGCTGTAAGCGTTTCTCTCACCCGCTCTGCAGCGCGCCGAGGGCCTCGAGCACCTTCTCGACGTGGCCCTTCACGCGGACCTTCGGGAAGATCTTCCGGACCTTGCCCGCGGGGTCGATGATCACCGTGCTCCGGATGATCCCCATCGACTTTCGCCCGTACATGTTCTTCTCGCCCCAGGCCCCGTACTTCTCGATGACCTTGCCATCGGGGTCGCTCAGCAACGCGAAGTTCAGATCGTGCTTGTCCCTGAACTTGCAGTGGGACTCGATGCTGTCCTTGCTGACGCCGAAGACCACCGCCTCGTGCTTCTCGAGCGCCTTCGCGGCGTCCCGGAAGTCCTGGGCCTCGGTGGTGCAACCGGGCGTCATGTCGCGCGGGTAGAAGTAGATCACCACCCACTTCCCGGCCTGGTCCTTCAGCTTCACCTTGCCCCCCTCGGAAGAGTCGAGGGTGAACGCGGGCGCCTTCTTTCCTTCTTCGATCATCGTCGCTCCTCTCGGATTTCGCGGCGGGGAGAGTAACCCCTTCACGAGGCCTGGGAGCGGCCGTTGTGGCTCGGCATGACCATGCACGTCCGAGCAGTGTTCCGTCCTCTCCTCGTCCTGGCCATCGGCGTGGCGCTGCTCACGCCCGCCACCCTGCCCGCCACCGCCTCCGCCGACGCGGATGCCCGGCGGGAGCTCCGGAGCGTCGCGCGCGAGCTCCATCGCTACGACGTCGCCGGCGGGACACAGGATGTCTTGCGGAGGCTGACCCGCGTCCTCGCGCACGCCGAGGGCGCGGACTCCCGCGAGGCCCGCTTTCTCCGCGCGGTCGCCGCGTCCGACATGGTGCTGATCTCCCACGGTCAGGGCCGCGAGCGGTTGCTCCCCGAGGTCGCCGAGGCGCTCGGGGTGCCGGAGGACCAGCTGGTGCCGTTCCTTCGAGAAGAGCTCGCGAGCCTCGACATGGGCGTCTACGCGGAGGTCGCCGGCGACTGCGCGTGGGCGCTCGAGGCGATGGCCCGGCACCTCGACGACCCCCGCTTCCTCCACGCCGGCCGGGGCGAGCGCCGCGACGTGCTGTACGTGCACGCGGTGGTCGACGCGCTCGGGCAGCCCGACGAGATCGCGCGCCTCTCGGCGCTCGGCCAGGCGCCCTGCCCCGACGGGCAGCCCTGCCCCGCGGCGGCGTTCAGCGAATCCGGTCAGCGCGCGATCGGCGCGCTCCGTGAGGCGAACGCGGCGCTGACCCGCCTGGAGCGCATCAGCGAGACCGACGAGCCCCTCCTCGCCTCCATGGCCGCGCTCGTCGCAGTGGACGGCGCCGTGCTCCGCACCAGCGCGATCCGCCCCACCCCCAGCGTCCCGCTCGAGATGGGTGTGCACGGGGTCGGCGGCCGGGGCACCGAGGCGGGCAGCGAGCTCGTGTTCGTCGTGGACGCCTCGGGCATCCGCTACGCCTACGTGCCGACGGTCCGCATCGTGCGGAACGAGGTGGTGCTCGAGGCCACGGGCTCCCCGTCGCTCCCGGCCTGGGGGACCATCCCCTTCCGCGACGACGGCCGCGCCGCCGTCATGCCGTACGACGCCCTCGTCGAGCCCCTCGCGGCGCTGTCTCGCGAGGTCCCGGACGCGGCGATCGGCGTCGCGGCCGCCTCGGGCGTCCCGTCGATCCAGATCTCGCGGATCATCATCACCATGGTTCGCGCGGGGATGGCGGCGCCGTCGTTGCTCGGACGTGGCCAGAGCGGCGAGCTGCGGAGCTTGCCGGTCGAGTTCGTCATGGGCGAGGACCAGAGCCAACCCATGGAGCTGTTCGTCCGGCTCGGCGGCTACACGCTCGACCGTCGCGGTCGCTCCACCGACATCCCGCGCGTGCGCGACGCGGCCGGCCTGCACTTCGACGTGGCCGCGCTCGAGCGCGCCGCGCGAGACCACGGCGGCGCTCCGGCCGCGCTCCGCTACATGGGCGTGGTCGAGTGGGGCGCGGTGCTCGACGCGGCGTTCCACCTCCGCTCCGAGCCCGGCGACCTCCACCTGGTTCTGTACTGAGCCTGCCGCCGCTACGTTGACGCCCTCTCACCTGGCCGCTACCGTCCCCGCGCTTTTCGCGGGACATGCAGCTACGTGGCAAGAG
The DNA here is from genome assembly GCA_004213565.1 of Sandaracinaceae bacterium. Taxonomy (GTDB): domain Bacteria; phylum Myxococcota_A; class Polyangia; order Polyangiales; family Sandaracinaceae; genus JAVJQK01. The sequence continues at coordinate 1,124 of SHBB01000698.1, read as the reverse complement.
AGCGTTGATGACGGGCGTGACCGGCGGGCTTGGCCCTGCCCTGGTCGAGGCCTTCCTCGCGCTCGGCGCAGAAGTGCTTGCCACGGGTCGCCGCCGCACGGCGCTCGACGATCTGCGCGCGGGCGTGTCCCACCACGAGCGTCTTCACACCGCCGAGTGTGACGTCGCCGACGCCGAGGGCACCGAGGCGCTCTTCGACGCGTGGGCGCGCAAGGGCGCTCCGGACGTCGTCGTGCACGCGGCCGGCGCCTGGGTGGATGGCCCAATCGAGTCGCAGAGCGACGACGCCATCGAGCGCGTCGTGCGTGACAACTTCACCTCGGCCGCGCTGGTCCTGCGGGCCGCCATGCGCCGCATGCGTCCCACCGGCCGCGGCAGCGTGGTGATGATCGCCGCCTCCCGCGCGGCCGATCCCGACGCGAGCGAGGCGCTCTTCGGCGCGGCCAAGGCGGCCGTGGTGCACCTCGTCGAGGCGACGGCGAAGGACAGCGGCGGCGTGCGCATCAACGCCGTCTTGCCGGGCGTGCTCGACACGGACGAGAACCGCGCGAAGCTGCCGGGCCCGGTGCGCGGGCGGGTGGCGCCCGCCGAGGTCGCGCGGGCCGCCCTCTGGCTGGCGAGCGACGAGAGCGGCGGCGTCAACGGCGCGAGCGTACGGCTCGCCTGACGCGCGAGAGTTTGGTTGGGGGAGAGCGAGCGGGCTGTGGTTGCCCGCGATGATGGTTGGAAGGGGCGGGAGCCCCAGATGGAGGATCGGATGAGTCGGATTGGAACCTTGATGATCTGCGCGGCGACGCTCGCGCTCGGCCTGGGCTGTGACGACGGCCGCGGTGGTGAAGACGGCGGCGGCATCGTCCTCATGGACAGCGGCCCCGACACGACGCCGGACACCGGCACCCCGCCGCCCCCCACGGACAGCGGCCCGGCTCCGAGCGGCTGCTCCGTCGCGGGCGCCATGGGCTTCCCCGCGCTGCCCGCCGGCTGCCTCCCGCGCTGTTCGTCGGCGACCTTTCGGCCACCGGGCTTCAGAGGACGCCAGCGGAGCTCAGCGGGGGAAGCCCGCGGGGAGCTGCCGGATCACGCGGCCGAGGGTCGCGGGCGAGAGCTGCGGGAGCTGCCGGCCC
>SHBB01000697.1 GCA_004213565.1 Sandaracinaceae bacterium | reverse complement strand
GCGAGTCGGTCGTCGCCAGCGAGTCGGTCGTCGCTGGCGCGTCGGTCGTCTACCGGCGCGTCGGTCGTCTGCCGGTCGTCGCTGGCGCGTCGGTCGACGTTGCCGCCGCCGCTCTCGCGGCCGCTGTCGAGTCTCCGCATCGGGCTTCCCGTTGTCGTCAGTACCGCTTGCCATGGAGGCTCTGGCTGGAGAGGGGCATCGCGTCGACTGGCCGTTGGTCTTCGCTTCTCGTGCCATCTCCGCGTCGGGGTCGGCGCCGGGGTCGGTTCTGCCTCGGCTTCGGCTCGCGCACCGCCTCGGCTTCTGCGGTCGCCCTCGCCTGGGCGACCGGCCGCGTGTTCGCTGGCAGTCTGCCAGTCCCTTGCGTGTCGTGAGAGCGCGCTTCTCGTCGGGGGCCGTCGGGACGATGCGCGGGTGCGCCTCGGCACGCTCAGCCCCCGGTCGGCGCCTCGTCCTTGTGGGAGTCCGACGACCCCTCGGTGACTACGATGCGCGGTCGGAAAGGGCGCACGGGGAGGGCGCGCGAGGGGTAGGGTAAGGGGATGGAGCTGGCGGAGCTGAAGTTCGACGAGAAGGGGCTCGTGACGGTGGTGGCGCAGGACCACCGGACGGGGGAGGTGCGGATGCTGGCGCACGCGGACTCGGCGGCGCTGGAGCGGACGATCGAGACGGGGTTCGCCTGCTTCTACAGTCGATCTCGGCAGAAGGCCTGGATGAAGGGCGAAGAGTCGGGGAACCGGTTGCGGGTGCAGAGCGTCTGGCATGACTGCGATGCGGACGCGGTGCTCTATCTCGTGCAGCCGGAGGGGCCGAGCTGTCACACGGGGCGGGAAGGGTGCTTCTTCGAGCAGGTGCATCCGAGCGCGAAAGAAGGGCGGGCGGCGCCGGTACTGCTGCGTCTCGAAGGCGAGCTGGAGATGCGCAAGGCGTCCAGCGGCGACACGAGCTACACGAAGTCTCTGCTCGAGAAGGGCGCCGCGAAGATCGGGGAGAAGATCCGCGAGGAGGCGGGGGAGCTCGCGGACGCGGTCGCGGGGGAGAGCGACGCGCGCGTGGTCTCGGAGGCCGCGGACGTGATGTACCACGTCATGGTCGGGCTCCTGTCGCGTGGCGTTCCCCTTGCGGATGTGCAGGCGGAGCTGGCGCGGCGCTTCGGCGTGTCGGGGCACCAGGAGAAGGCGTCGCGCGGCGATTGAGGCCGCGGCGTTCGCGAGGTGCGTCTCCAACCGACGCGGGCGCTCGCTCGGCGCGCGCGGGTGCTCACGGATCGGTGGAGCGGAACTTGCCGTCCTGTAGGACGAAGCGGGTGGGTCCGTCGATGCGTCGCTCGGCGATGGAGTGGGCGGGATCGCCCGGGAGGACGAGCGCCACCGCCCCGCCCTCCTGGTGCAGCTCGGGCTCGATGGGAGCGGGGACGCGGGCGCGCGCGGCGGCCATCGCGGCGTCGATCGAGGGGTGTCCCGCGAGCTGCTCGACGGTGCGGAGGGTAGGGGGCGGGAGGCTGATCTCGCCGGCCTCGAACTTCTCGAGCGCTCGCACGGGAGCGAGCCACTCGCCCGCCGTCACTTCGATGCGATCGTGCGCGGCTTCCTGGAGGCGCGGCGCGCGGGCGAGGAAGAAGCGCGCGTCGTAGCGGCGCTTCTCCACGGTCGGCGTGACCCAGCGAGACCACGGCGTCAGGGCGTCGGCGCGGAGCGTGATGTCGTGCTCCGCGAGGATGGGGAGGAGCGCTCCCCCCTCGTTCAAGGCGGCCCGGCTCGCGGTCAGCTCGGCCTCGTCTGCGCCGTCTCCGAGCAGGACGCCGGCCTCTTCGAAGGTCTCGCGCAGCGCCGCGACGTGGAGAGCGAGGCATCGCCGGCCGTCGCTCTCGCCCATCATCGACGCCGCCTCTTCGGCGCTGCGTCCCGAGACCCGGGAGAGGGTGGCGTCCTGCGCGTCGGCCTCGTCGACCGTACCGCCGGGGAAGACGTACGCGCCCGCCATGAAGCCGCTCTTGGCGTGGCGCTTCACCATGAAGACGGAGAAACCGTCTTGCTCATCACGCACGAGGATGACGGTCGCCGCGTCGCGCGGAGCCACGGCGGGCGCGTCGGGATCGAGCTCGAGCACGAGGGAGTGCTCAGCCCTCGAGCACGCGCGTGGTCGGCACGCCGATGGCGTTCGCGAGCCGGGCGATCGTCTCGAGCGAGGGCGTGTGCCGCCCCGCTTCGACGCGGGCGATGTTCGGGCGGTGGATGCCGGTGCGCCGCGCGAGCTCCGCCTGCGTGAGGCCGGCCGCGAGCCGCAGCTCGCGGATCCGCTGGCCGAGCTTCACGCCGTCGACCTGTCCGTTGGTCGAGCCGTTGTTCGCGCCCGCGAGCAGGCTCTTCCGGGCGACGGTCGCGGCGGTGAGCTCGATCGTGCTGCCGCTCTCGAGCGTGAGAACGGCGCGGGTGGCCTCGTCCTCGAGGGAGATCTCCTCGATGTCGGTGCCGTCGTCCTCTTCGATGTGGTCGCGCTCCACCAGGACCGCGTTGCCGTCCGAGAAGATCGCGAGCAGCTCGCCGCCGCGCGGGGACACGGTGAGGTACTCGAAGCGACGCGCGCGTCCCGCGTCCGTGCGGCGCGCGAGCGCGGCGACGATGCGGCCGACGTCTTCGGGTCGCCGGGCCACGAGGCCGGCGCAGAGATCGTCGAGGATGTCGTCGATCGCCCCGACATCGATGTCGGATGGGACGCTGACGATCGGGCAAGCCCCGAGCGCGCGCGCGAGGCCGACGTGCGCGAGCAGCTCGTCCTCGTCGTAGCTGCTGGCGCCGGCGTCGATGACGACGGCGGCTCCGCGCTCGAGGTGGTCGGGGAGCTGGTCGGGGCGCGCTGGGGCGCCGGCCAGGCCTGCGGACGACAGCGCCTGCTTCCACTGCTGCTCGAAGAGCGAGCGGTCGGTGAACAGCGTGACCGTCGTCTGCGTCGTCGCAGCTGACATCTTTCCTCCGGCTGCGCGGCTCGCGCTTCCTGCGGGGGATCCGTTCCCGCGTGCGTCGCCATGCTGAGCGTCACGCGTGAGGGTGCGCGAGGTCGCGCGACTCGTTTCGGTCTTGGTCTTCACGGCGTCCTCTCGATCCATCTACGGCAGAGGTGCACGGAACTGTCATGACATCGGTCGATCGTCACGTCGGCCTCTCTCTGAATCGCTCCTCGCGCGCACACCGCGTCGATGGACGGCGCCCCGCGCGGAGGGCCGCCGTCGGAGCACAAGGAGGAGATGGAGAGCTCGGTCATGGTCCGTTCGCTGCGACGGTTTCGAGCCTTGGTCGGCGCCGTTCTCACGGAGCCTCCCGTCATCGTGGCTGCCCCCGTCTCCGAGAAGCCGCCCGCTTTCCAGGAAGCAGGGCGCGTCCCCGAAGTGCTCCCAACCGTCGTCCGCAGGTCGCCAATGAGGCCACGATTGAAGGCGACCTGCAAGCCGGTCGATCGACATTCGCGCGCGTCTTCCGAAAAGCGCAGTCATGCACATGGGTTCGGCGTCGAACCCACGTGTCGTCCGAGGTGGGCGCGGTCGAGAGCGCGCGAGGCGACCCTGCGCGTCGAGGGTGCACGCGGCCTTCGCGCGGCCCGGATCCGCGTTGACACCCCCCACCTCGGTTGCTACCAAACGGCTCCCTCGGGTCCAGCGGGCCGCGAGCATCGGAGGCGGTGGTGTTCAAGTCGATCTGTATCTTCTCCGGCCATGCTCACCCCGCGCTGGCTGAGCAGATCGCCAGCTACCTCGAGGTCCCGCTCGGTCGCGCGAAGATCAGCACCTTCTCCGACGGCGAGGTGTTCGCCGAGGTGAAGGAGAACGTGCGCGGCGTCGACTGCTACGTCGTGCAGCCCACGTGCAAGCCGGTCAACGACCACCTGATGCAGCTGCTGGTGATGATCGACACGCTCAAGCGTGCGTCCGCCGGCTCCATCACCGCGGTGATGCCGTACTACGGCTACGCGCGCCAGGACCGCAAGGTCGCGCCGCGCACGCCCATCACGTCGAAGCTGGTCGCCGATCTTCTCCAGGCCGCGGGCGCCTCGCGTGTCGTGTCGATGGACCTCCACGCCGGTCAGATCCAGGGCTTCTTCAACGTGCCCTTCGATCACCTCTACGCGATGCCGGTCTTCCTGAACTACCTGCAGCCGAAGCTGCAGCCCGGAAGCGTGTGTGTCTCGCCCGACGCGGGTGGGGTGGAGCGCGCGCGCGCCTACGCGAAGCGGCTGGGCTCGGAGCTCGCCATCATCGACAAGCGCCGCGCGGCCGCGAACGTCAGCGAGGTCATGAACATCGTCGGCGCGGTCGAAGGCCGCGACTGCGTGATCATCGACGACATGGTCGACACCGCCGGCACGCTCACCAACGCCGCCAAGGCGCTGATGGAGCGCGGCGCGAAGCGTGTCTTCGCAGCGGCCACGCACCCGGTCCTCTCGGGCCCGGCCATCGACCGCATTCGCGACTCGGTCATCGAAGAGGTCGTCGTCACCGACACCATCCCGCTCCGCGAAGAAGCGCTGAACGTCGGCAAGTTCAAGGTGCTCTCGGTCTCGCGTCTCCTCGGCGAGGCGATCAAGCGCATCCACAACTCCGACTCGGTGTCCTCTCTCTTCGTCTGAGCGCTCCGCGCTCGACAAATCGCTTCGCGATCCTTTGGGACAGAGGGCTGGGCGCGGTCGCGCCTGTTGTGGGAGTGCGGTCGCCTCGGGCGGGGCGCTCGCCGCGTGTTCCGGGCTGGCGTCCTTTCGCCGCGTGCCCGCGCGCCGCAGCCGTCGCGAGGCGAGCCCGCTCGTGGTCGGATCCGTGCTCGGGGCGAGACCGGCGTGGGCGAGGGAGGGGAGGGGAGGAGAAGACGAGGTTCCGCTCTCTTGGCCACAACCGAGATCTGGCGTCCGCGACCCCGCCACCTCGTCCGCGACCGATTGCGTCCGCCACCTCGTCCGCGACCGCCACCGAGTCCGCCACCGCGTCCGCCACCGAGCCGGCGACCGCGTCGGCCACCGCGTCGGCCACCGAGTCCGCCACCGAGTCCGTCACCGCGTCCGCCAGCGAGTCGGCGACCGCCACCGAGTTCGCCACCGCGTCTGCGACCGCGTCCGCCACCGCGTCTGCCACCGAGTCCGCCACCGAGTCCGCCACCGAGTCGGCGACCGCGTCCGCCACCGGGCCGCCTCCGAGTCCGCCTCCGCGTCCGCCTCCGCGTCCGCCTCCGCGTCCGCCTCCGCGTCCGCCTCCGAGTCCGCCTCCGAGTCCGCCTCCGAGTCCGCCTCCGAGTCCGTAACCGCGTCCGCCAT
>SHBB01000696.1 GCA_004213565.1 Sandaracinaceae bacterium | reverse complement strand
CGCGCCCAGCGCGCCAGTCGCTCCTCCGAAATGCTTCAGCATTTCGTCGTCGGCCCGGCGCGCTGGACACGCCGTCGCGCTCGGCGATGCATCGCGCGCATCTTCGCCGGACCCTGCTAGCAGCTCAGCCTGCGCGCTGTAGGTGCCACTCGGTCAGCACCAGCGTCAGCTTGTGGATCTCGACCGGCTTGCGCATCAGGCGGTCACCACCGTAGCGCCGCATCTCGTCGTCCGAGTAGCCCCCCTCGCGCTCCGTGACGAGCACGATCGGGACGTCGAGCGCGGGGAGGTTGCGCGCGAACGGGGGCACGGCCTGCGACGGGACGCGCCCGCGGAGGATGCGGGTCAGCAGGATTCCGTCGAGCACCGAGCCGGGCATGTCGACGTCCAGCAGGACCGCCACCAGCTCCCGGTGGTGGTCGCGGATCAGCGCGCACGCGTCGCGGTCTTTCTGGGCGCGCAGGAGGTTGTAGGCGCGCCGGAGCCGCTCGACGCTGGACCGGAAGCTGTCGTCGTCCACGTCGACGTAGAGCACGTTGGCCCGCCCGTCGGCTTCGGTCGAAGGGGGCGGCGTCCAGCCTGGAGCGGGTGGGCGGTTGAGTTGATCGGTCATTTCACCGGCTTGATCTGGCGCACGAGCACACCGCTGCTGTCGCGTTTGGCGCGCATCTCCGCGATGGCGTCGGCGCGGGCGAGGAGGCTGGACCCGTCCTGACTCGAGCCAGCGAGCGCGCGGAGGAGCTTCTCCGCCTCCTCGAGCCGGCCCTGCGCCACGAGCCGCTCCGCCTGCCCGGCCGCGTCGGGCATCTCGGTCGTCGGCCCCATGTCCACGCCCCGCGGCGGGTCGAGCGTGGTGGACGGCGCGATGGCCTCGAGCCCGTCGAGCGTGGCCTCCTCCGACTCCTCCGGCCAGCCATCATCGGGCGGGGCCTCGAGCTGGGTGGTCTCTTCGGTCCAGCTGTCCCGCTCGACCGGCTCCCCGGCGAGCGCGCGCTGCAGCGCCTCCACCTCCGCCAGCAGGCGCGTCGCCTCCGCTCCCTCCGCCCGCCCCTCGAGCTTCCGGTAGATGGAGCACGCGGCGTCGAGGTTGCCCATGCGGAGCTGCATCGCGGCGGCGGGCAGGCCGTACATCGGGATGGTCAGGGAGTGGGTCGTGTCCGATCCCGAGTGGACCTCGATCTCCTTCGCGATGGCCTCGAGGGCGAGGCACGCGCGGTGGGCGTCCTCGTGGCCGGGGTTGGCGTCGCAGAACGCGCGCGCGGCCTCGAGCGCCTGCGGCACGTTGCGCCGCCCGAGCGGGTCACGCAGCGCGCCCGCCAGCGCGCTCGGCGCCGTCGTCGGCAGCTCGCGATAGCTCTCGGCCACCGCCGCGTTGTCGAGGAGCATCCAGCGCAGCAGCTCCAGGCGCCGCGACGCCCACGCCGGCAGCCCCTCGCCCGCCTCGCGCTCACGCTCCTCGAGCAGCGTCAGCGCCACCGAGGCGCCCCCCGAGAGCAGCTGGTGGTGCATCGCCACGAGCGTGTCCTCGGCGTCGACCGGCACGGGCGCGAGCAGCTCGCCCAGCAGGTTCGCCCACTCCCGTCCCGTGTCGAGGCTGCCCATCGGCGTGCCTCCGAGCAGCGCGAGCGCCTCGACCAGCGCGCCCGCGCGGATCCAGCGGTCCACGAGCGGCAGATCCAGCTCCACCGTCGTGCCCGGCCCCGCCGGGACGTCGCCGCCCTCGATGGCGTCGAGCAGGGTCCGACAGTCCTGGTGCCCCGCGTCGCGCGTGACCGCTCCGCGCAGCATCGCGATGGCTTCTCGGACCGACCCCCGCGCGCAGAGTGCTCTGGCGACCAGCTCGACTTCGCGCTCGGCGGACGCTTCCTCGCTCGGGACGCCCACGACTCAGGAGGATACACCCACCCGCGTCCGTTTGCGCGGGCGGATTGGATGGACCGTCAGTCGACGAACGAGCGCAGCGCCGCTTCGTTGCCGCTCTGTCGGAGCTTGCGTAGCGCGAGCGCCTCGATCTGACGGATGCGCTCCCGGCTGACGCCGAAGACCTCACCCACCTCGGCGAGCGTGTGCACCTCGCTCGCCCCGATGCCGAACCGCATGCGCAGGATCTTCTCCTCGCGCGGCGTGAGGATGGCGAGCGCGCGGAGCACGTTCTGCTCGAGGTCGTCGTTGACCACGCCGTCCATGGGCGACGCGGCCGACTCGTCCTCGATGAAGTCGGCGAGCTGCCCGCTGCCGTCGTTGCCGACGGGCGTCTCGAGGCTGATCGCGTCGCGGCTGATGGCGAGCAGATCGCGCACCTTGTTGACGGGCATCTGCATCGTCTTCGCCAGCTCTTCGGGCGTCGGCTCGCGGCCGAGCTGCCCCATGAGCTCGCGGGTGACGCGCACCATCTTGTTGAGCCGCTCGAACGCGTGCACGGGCAGCCGGATCGTGCGGGCCTGATCGGCGGTCGCCCGCGCGATGGACTGTCGGATCCACCAAGACGCGTAGGTCGAGAGCTTGTAGCCGCGGCGGTAGTCGAACTTCTCCACCGCGCGCATCAGCCCGATGTTCCCCTCCTGGATGAGGTCCAGGAACGGCAGGCCGCGCTTCATGTACTTCTTCGCGATCGAGACCACGAGCCGGAGGTTCGCCTCGACCATCTCGGCCTTGGCCGCCTCGACCTCGTCCTCCGCGCGCCGCAGCTCGCGGTAGTTCTCGCGCACGACGTCGCAGGGGCGGCCAGCGTCCTCCTCGACCTGCTTGCGCACGCGGTGGAGGTCCTTGACGGCGCGCTCGGCGCGCATGAGGGCCGACCGCGTGATCTTGCGCCCGGGACGGACCCGCGGGAGGCGCTCCTCGAGCTTCTCCGGGTCGTTGACGCCGACGTCGCGCGCGGCCGTCGCGAGCTCCGTCTCCGCCTTCTCGAGGCGGTGCACGTAGTCCTTCAGCCGGTCGGTGATGCGCTCGAGCTGACGCTCGTGGAGGCCGAGCTCCTGAAGCACCTCGTAGCGCTGCTGGCAGTTCTCCTCGAGCTCCTTCTCGCGGTCGCCGCGCGCCCGCTTGGTCAGCCGGCGCTCGCCCTCGAGCTCCTTGAGCAGGCGGCGGTTGGTCTTCTCGAGCCGCTTGAGGCGCTTCAGGTGCCGGAGCGCGTCGGGTCGCACCTCCGCCTCCTGGTCCTCGGTGGAGCTGGTCATGCCGTCCACCACGTCGCGCACCCGGATGTCGTTCTCCTCCAGCCGCTCGATCAGGTCGGTCAGCTCGGGCATCCGGATCGACGAGCGCGCGAGCGCCCACAGGATGAACAGGCGGCCCTTCTCGATGCGCCGCGCGAACTCGACCTCGCCCTCGCGGGTCAGGAGCGAGAGGCTGCCCATCTTGCCGAGGTAGGCCTGGATCGGGTCGACCCCGGGCGGCGCGGCGCTCTTCGCCGGCGTCTCGCTGAGCCGCTCCTCTTCCGTCGGCATCACGCTCGGGCGCTCCTTCTCCTTGGCCGCCTTGCTGTTGCTGGGGACGTAGTCCGAGTCGCGGATCTCGATCCCCTCGACGGGCAGGCGTTTCATCAGCCAGTTGACCGCGCGGTCCATGCGCGGCGCCGCGCCGATCGCCCGCGCGACCTCGTCGAAGGTCAGGTACCCGTCGGTGCGCCCGGACATGATCAGGGCGTCGATGAGCCCGGCGGTCGCCTTCAGCTCTTGCCGGTAGGCCTCACGGTCGACGGCCGCCGCTGCGTCCGCCTCGTCCTCGTCACGCACCGATTCCGTGCGCGCCTGCGCCATGCTCTTGCTGGTCAATCTCGATCCCCTTCCAACGATCCGTAGGGGCGGGCGCGCTTCAGCCGCCAGGTCGCGCGCCGCCGCCGTTCAAGCCAAGATGAGTCGTCCACGCGCCGCCGCACGCGAACGCCAAAAGACACGTCGAGGGCTGCCCCATCGAGGATCGGGACGACAGGGTCCGTGGGCCGCTGGATGCGGCTCCCCGGACGTTCCCAATTCCTCGTAGACGACGCGCCAACGGCCGAATCTATCACGGCCGTGCCAAAAGCGCATCTCGCACCGAGGCGGCCGGCCGGGGTCCCGGCCGCGCTTCGCCTCTCCTGAGCCACCCGTTCGGCCACCCAAGGCCTCCCCATTTGCGGTACGTCGCAGCGCCGGTCGCACGCCCGGCCGCGCGACGGGGGTCCTGATCGCAATCGCCGTTCCGTGACGGCGGATCGGCGATCCCTCCCGAGATCGGGGGCTCACTCTGAAAGTTTTGCGGAGCGACCGGGTCTTCGTGTCGGACCGTGCCGCTTCCGTGACCCCTGACGTGGGCGGTGGTTCAATCCCGCGGTGCTCTCCACCCTCGTGACCCGAAAGAACGCCAAGACCCTGCCGATCGTCGTCGTGGACGACGCGTCCTTCCCGGGTTGGCGCAAGCAACAGGGCAAGGCCGTGCAGCGCTGGCTGGACGCCTCGACCTTCGAGCCCCGGGGCAACCGCGCCACGCTGATCCCCGGCGCGAGGGGGCCCAAGCTCGCCCTCTTCGGCAGCAAGGACGCGAGCCCGTGGGCGTGGGCCGGCGCCGCCCAGCGCCTGCCGCCCGGGCGCTACCGGCTGGACACGGAGCTGGAGGAGGCGGCGGCGACCGACGCGGCGATCGGCTGGGCGCTCTCGGCCTACCGGTTCGACCGATACAAGAGCGAGGCCGCCGCCGCGCCACGCGAGCTGGTCTGGCCCAAGGCCGCCGACCGCGCCGAGGTGGCGAGGGTGGTCGAGGCGATCGGGTTGGCCCGCGATCTGATCAACACCCCGGCCGGCGACCTCGGGCCAGCCGAGGTCGCCGAGACCGCCAAGCGGCTCGGCGCGGCGCACGGCGCCAAGGTGACCGTCACCCACGGCAAGCGGCTCGAGGCGGGCTACCCGATGATCCACGCGGTCGGGCGCGGCTCCGCGCGCGGACCTCGCCTCATCGACCTCCGCTGGGGCTCGAAGGACGCGCCGAGCGTCACGCTGGTCGGCAAGGGCGTCGTCTTCGACAGCGGCGGGCTCGACCTCAAGAACGCGGCCGGCATGCTCCGGATGAAGAAGGACATGGGCGGCGCCGCGATCGTGCTCGGGCTCGCGAAGCTGATCATGGACGCCGAGCTCCCCGTGCGGCTCCGCGTCCTCGTGCCCACCGTGGAGAACCTTCCGGGCGCGGACGCGTACCGTCCACTCGACGTGCTTCGGTCGAAACACGGGAAGACGGTCGAGATCTCGAACACCGACGCGGAGGGGCGGCTCATCCTGGCCGACGCGCTCGCCGAGGCCGACGCCGAGAGGCCCGACCTGCTCATCGACGTGGCCACCCT
>SHBB01000695.1 GCA_004213565.1 Sandaracinaceae bacterium | reverse complement strand
GCGCGCGCAGCCGGATGTCGGTGAGCATCCCGTTGCCCGTGATGAGCGAGCCCGCCGTGCGCCGCAGCGCCTCCCGGGGGGCGCCGTCGTCGGGCCGGAACATGAGGATGTTCGGGCGCCAGTTGCGCTGCTGGCGCTGCGCGAGCGCGAGCCGATGCAGGCCCGCCCGCACCAGCGTCGACCAGATGCCCTCCCAGGCGTCGCCCGACTCGAGCTGCAGCTGTCGGCGCTGGAGATAGACGAAGAGCGCGCTCATCACGACCAGCGCCCCGGCCATCGCCGCGAGGTCCATCTGGATCATCAGCAGCAAGCACACGACGGCGCCGACCACGCTGATCGTCTTGGGGATCCGGAAGTCGGGCCGGAAGTCGGGGCTCACCCAGCTCTCGATCGCTGCCGCGAGGTTCAGAAACCCGTAGGTGGCCATGAAGACCATCGACACGACGCGCGCGATCACGTCGAGCTCGGCGATGAGGATGCCGGCCCAGCCGATCGCGAAGGCGAGCAGGAGCGCGTTGCGCGGCTCGTTGGTCTTGCCGTGCCCCTTGGCGAAGAAGCGCGGCGTGATGCCGTCGCCGCTGATGGTCTGCAGGATGCGCGGCGCGCCGAGGATGCTGCCCAGCGCCGACGAGAGGGTCGCGCCCCAGATGCCGGCCGTGACGAGCGGCGCCCAGAGCGACATGTCCTCGAGGATGCGCGGGTTGTTCACCAGCTCGTCGGCCGGCACACGGAAGGCGAGGAACGCGGCGAGGGCGAGGTAGACCGCGAGCCCGACGAAGATCGCGGCCATCGTCCCGGTGGGGATCGACTCCTTCGGGTCGCGGAGATCGCCCGACATGTTGACGCCGGCCGTGAAGCCCGTCACGGCGGGGAAGAAGATCCCGAACAGCACCGCGAACGACTCGCCCCCCTCGGGGGTGCCGATCAGCGGCGCGGAGTCCTCCGGGGCGGACCCGAAGAAGATCGAGATCAGCGAGAGCACGATCGCGCCGAGGATCAGGTACTGGGTCTTGATCGCCAGCGACGTGCTGATGAAGGTGATCACCGTCAGCAACACGACGGTCACCGTGCCGCAGATGCGGATCGTGTTCGGGGTGACGTCCACCCCGATCACCCCGAGGAAGCTCTCGGAGAAGCCGATGATGTAGAGGCTGATGCTGAACGACAGCCCGAGGAAGAGCGCGAGCCCCAGGGTCCCGCCGATCGGCAGCCCGAGGCTCCGCGAGACGATGTAGTAGGGGCCGCCCGCGCCGACGCTCTTGTCGGTGGCGATCGACGAGATGCTCAGCCCCGTGCACACGCTCACGATGTGCGCGAGCACGATGATCGCGAAGGCGAGCGCGAGCCCCGAGTTCCCCACCACCCACGGGAGGCGGAGGTACATGATCACGCCGAGGATCGTCAGGATCGACGGCGTGAAGACGCCGCCGAAGGTCCCGAACTTGCTGTCGCTCTTCGCCACCCGGCGCGAGCATATCGCGTTCAGGTCGAGATGTGCTCCCGTCCTTCGAACGCGAAACGCGCCCGCCCCGGTCGGGACGAGCGCGCTCGCGTGTGGGGCCGATCAGCCCCCGGGCCCTCAGACTTCGGCGAAGTCCTCGAGGATGCCGCCGCGCGCCTCGCGGAGCTTGCGGAGCGCCTGCACCTGGAGCTGACGGATCCGCTCGCGGCTGAGCCCGAACTTGTCGCCCACGTCCGTGAGGGTGTGCTCCTCCTCGCCGTCCATGCCGAAGCGCATCCGGAGGATCTCCTTCTCGCGATCGGTCAAGGTCTCGAGCACCTCGCGCATCGTCGCCTCGAGCGAGTCGTCGACGAGCGGCTGCATCGGGGTGTCCTGGTCGGGGTCGACCACGAGGTCGCCGAGGGTGGACGAGCCATCCTCGCCGACCGGGATGTCGAGGCTGACGGTGTCCCGCATCGCCTCGAGGAGCTCCTGCACGCGTCGCTCCGGCATCTGGAGCTTCTTGCCGATCTCCTTGGCCGTCGGCGCGCGCCCGAGCTTGGGCGACATCTCACCGATGGTGCGCATCACGCGGTGGAAGCGCTCGAGCGCGTTCACCGGGATGCGGATGGTGCGGCCCTGCTCCTGGGTCGCGCGGTTCATCGACTGCCGGATCCACCAGCCCGCGTAGGTCGAGAGGCGGAAGCCCTTGTGGTAGTCGAACTTCTCGACCGCGCGCATCAGGCCCATGTTGCCCTCCTGGATGAGGTCCAGGAACGGGAGCCCACGGTTGCGGTACTGCTTGGCGATGCTGACCACGAGGCGGAGGTTGGCCTCGACCATCTCGCTCTTGGCGTGGTCGACGTCGGCGAGCGCGCGACGCAGCGAGCGGACCGTCTCGCGGACCACGGCCAGGGGCTGACCGGCGTCCTCCTCGATGCGACGGACCACGCGACGCGCGTCACGGATGGCGCGCACCGCGGTGCTGTCCGCGCCGCGCTTGCGGAGCCGCTCGATCGCGGCCGGCGAGAGCTGCACCGCCTCGTCGAAGTCGATCTCGAGGCGACCGACCGCACGACGGATGGTCCGCTCTGCGCGCTCGACCTGCCGGAGGTAGCCCTCGAGGCGGTTGGTGATGCGCTCGAGCCGCTTCTCGTGGAAGTCGATCGAGCAGAGGACCTGCGCCCGCTCCTCGACGAGGGCCGCGCGCTTGCTCGCGCCGCGCGCGGTGCGCATGCGGTGCTCGATGTCGTTGACCTGACGAAGCTTCTGGAGGGTGTCCTGGAGCGCCTGGGCCTCCTCTTCGGTGCCCTTGCGGAGGTTCTCGGCGACGACCTCCCGCACGCTCATCTCGCCGTTCTCGAGGCGCTGCAGCATCTCGCTCAGCTCCGGCATCCGGATGGACGTCCGCCAGAGGAGGTCGAGCACGACGGCGCGACCCTTCTCGATCTGCCGGGCGAGCTCGATCTCACCGTCGCGCGTCAGCAGCGCGACGTCGCCGAGCTTGCCGAGGTAGCGCTCGATGCTGTCGAGCTGACCCTTGGACGAGCGGTAGCCGCGGCTCTGGCCACGGGCCTTCTCCTTCTTGGAGCCGTCCGTCACCGACAGCCCGATGCCGAGCTCTTCGAGCTCGCGCAGCGCGCGCGGAACGGCACGACTCAGGTCCGGCTCCCCCGCCAAGGAGGCCGACACTTCGTCGTAGGTCAAGAAGCCACGGTTCTTGCCCTTGGTGAGGAGAGCCTCACCAAGTACGGACGCATGGACGGTTCGGTTGTACTGCTTCAAGGGATCCCTGCCTTCCTCCACGCCGCCCGCGTGACCGCGGCGACGGGACGAATGGTTGTTGGGTCGACGATGCTCCGACATGTTCTTCCCCTCTGATCCTTGGGGCCGAAACCGAGGACGCACAGTGCTTCAGGCGAAACACCCGCTCTGGGTGGACTACCCTTGGACGGACTGGACGTCTCAGCGTTCCACTGCGCGGCTCTGAGGGGGATGTAAGCTCCGCGCCGGCCAAGCCAAATCGGGGGCGAGCTGTCATCGTGCAGCTGCAGGTCACCCGCGCGGTACGCCTCGCATCCGTCTCTGCTCCAACCCTGCGGCGCGAGGCCAGGGCTCTCCTGGGGGCGTGTCCGCTCTGGGGGACGGGCCGCGCTGAGAACCACCATTTTGGGACGTGAGGACGGAATCCTCGGCGTTTGTTCAGTGTCGATAACGTAAGAACGCAAACCGCGCCTGTAAACCCCTCGGCCCGAACGGGCCACGGAGGGAGTACGGACGAGCAGCCAGATCGTTTCACGCCCATGCCGTGGGATTCAGCCGACACCCCTCGTCAACCGGGGGGCGGCGCTCGCTGTTCCCGTGGTTTTCGCGCGCGTGGGTGTCTCAGGGGCGCTCGACGGCGATCACGTAGCGGGCCGGGTCGAGGCTGTGGTCGGTGAAGACCCAGAGCGCGCCGTCGCCGCAGCGGTAACGCTCCCCGCCGCCCTCTCGCCACACGCAGTCGCCGATCGCGTCCCGCATCGCGTGGATGTGGTCGCCCACCGCGAACACGGTCCCGCCCAGGCGCACGCGCTCGAGATCTCCCATCGAGGCCTCTACGCGGCGCACGCCTTCGTCGTCGAGCCAGACGCGGTAGGGGCCGAAGCGGAGGCTGCGCGGGGTGGCGGGGCTCTCCGGGAGGCCGAGCGCGCGCAGCTCTTCTTGACTCATCCCGATGCGGATGGGCCCGAGCTGAGCGCCCGCCACCACGGCCAGCGGCTCGGGAGCCGGCGGCTCGGGCGGAGGCGCGGGCGGCTCCGGCTCGGCGAGCTCCGCGGGCGTGGCCTCGGGAGCCGGCTCGTCCGGTGCGTGCGCTTCTTCCGTGGAGTCCTCGGCCGCGCGCGGCGCTCGGGCCGCCTCCGGCTCGCGTGTCTCCGAGGCGCCACAGCCGACCGCGAGGATCAGCGCGAGCGAGGAGACGAACCGCGACGAGACGGAGAGCGAGGTCGGCCGAGCACGCATGCTGGCCGACTCATACCCTGACGCGCAGCGGAGCGCACGCCTCGCGAGACCGCCCGGCCGAGACCCGCTCGCGTTCAGGCGAACGCCGCGCGCACGGACTCGTCGTAGTTGAGCCAGCTGTCCTTCTCGGTCAGCAGCTCGTCCGCGATCTCCTGGACCTTCTCCTGCGCTTCATCGACCTCGGGGAGGGTGAAGACTTCGGAGGGACCGGTGCGGTTGGGGTTCCACTTGATGAACACGTTGGCCTTGGGGAACGTGTCCTTCAGGCGCTTGCGAAGCTCGATCTGGAAGTCACGCGCGCTGACGTCGCGTAGGAGCCCGACGGGGTCCACGTCGCGGAAGAGATCGGCGTTCGCCGTGTAGTCGATGGTCGTGAGAGAGACGTTCGCTGTGGTGAGGGACAAAACTCCTGTTTCCTTTCGTAGTCGAGTCACCGTACTAACGCCATGGGCCGCCGGACGCAATGATTCGCGTTCGACACACCGACGCGCGCAGGCGCCTCAGAGATCGTCGTCGACGTCGGCGAGAGCCGCGAGCGATGCGAGACCCAATCGCAAGGCGGCTTGCAGGACCGCCTCTTCGGGGCTGCGCCTGGCGCGCTCCGGGTCGACCACCGCGCGAGGCAGCGTCGGCGCCAGCGCACGCGCGCGAGAGACCAGGCTCCGCGGCACCTCGATGCGCAGCGCGTCCGGATCGGAGGGGATCGGCACCAGCGCGGAGGGGGCGCTGATCACGGTGTCGTGAGTGGCCATCTCCTTGGCGGTGTCCGCCGCCGGGTCGACCGGCACCTTCAGCGGCTTGCGGCGGCGTCTCGGCGCCGTCGAGGGAGCGGCCGCCTGGCTCGCCGGCTTCGGCGTCGGCCTCGGCGGCAGC
>SHBB01000694.1 GCA_004213565.1 Sandaracinaceae bacterium | reverse complement strand
GGAAGCGGCGGCGGAAGCGGAAGCGGCGGCGGAAGCGGAAGCGGCGGCGGAAGCGGAAGCGGCGGCGGAAGCGGAAGCGGCGGCGGCCGAAGCGGCGGCGGAAGCGGAAGCGGCGGCGGAAGCGGAAGCGGCGGCAGCGCAGGCGCAAGCAGACGCGGAGGCACGAGCCGCCGCCGAGGAAGCAGAAGCGCGAGCCGCCGCCGAGGAAGCAGAAGCCCAGGCCGCCGCCGCAGCGCAGGCGGAGGCAGATGCGCGAGCAGCCGAGCTGCCCTCCGAGGCTCCTTCGAGCCCCTCCTCCGATGCCCGCCGCGCGCCCCGTCGCTCGCCGACCTTCGGTCGCTGGCAGCCCGCCATCTCCCCCAGCGAGCCCGAGCAGGAAGATCCCGTGGCGCTCCGCGCCGCCGCCGAGCAGATACGCGACCCTCGGGCCGCCCTCGCCCAGCTCCAGCGCGCCTTCCTCCTCGCCCCCGGTGATCTCGAGACCCTGGCCGCCCTCATCGACGCCGCCGACCGCGCGAACGCGGGGCGCATCGCCAGCCACGCCCGCTCACTCCTCGCGCGCTTCGTGGATGGCCCGCCTCCCTCTCCCGTGCCGCCTCCCTCTCGCGACCGCGTCGCCAGCCTGGTGCGCGAGCCCGGCGAGGATCCCGTGCGCGAGATCTGGCGTGTCCTCTGGGAGCAGGCCGCGCCGCTCTTCCGGCGCGCGCCCCGCAAGCTCCCGCAGCCCAACGATCGCGTCACGCGCGTCGCCACCACCCCCGAGGCGCGGGCGTTCGCGCACGTCCTCGACGCGCTCGGACGCGATGATCTCCCTGCGTTCTACTTCGACCGCAAGGAGGCGGCGGAGCTGCGCATCGCGCGCACCTCCCCCCCGACCTTGCTCGCGGGGGCGGGGTTCGCGGAGACCGAGACCGAGATGCGCTTCGCGCTGGGGCGCGCGCTCGAGCTGACGCAGCCCGATCACATCCTGCTCGCGACCCTCGAGCCCGAGCGCGCGCGCACCGTGATCGGAGGCGTGCTCGCGGCCTTCGGCCCCGCGGACGGCAACGGCAGCGTGGACCGCGAGGCGGCGGGGTTCGCGGCCGATCTCTGGCGGACCATCCCGCCCCGCGGCCAGACGCAGATCCGGGAGCTCCTGGCCAGCACGGAGCACCTCGAGGACTACGGCGCGGCGAGGCGCGCCGCGCTCATCAGCGGCGCGCGCGCCGGGCTCCTCGCGTGCGGTGACCTCGGCGTGGCCCTCACGCGGCTGGCCTCGCAGCGCGGCGTCACCCTCGACAGCCCGGGTGCGCTCGCGAAGCTGCTGACCGAGGACGCGGTCATGGCTTCCTTGACCGCGTTCGCGCTCACCGGCCGGTGAGCCGGAGGGCTACATCGTCGCGATGCACTCGCCGTAGCTCGCTTCGCAGGAGAGGTGCATGGTGTCCTGCCCCGGGCGGCACGCGTTCTGGCACAGGGCCGCACCCTCCGTGTCCATGACGCAGCGCTGCAGGCACCCACCCGCCGCGCAGAGATCGATGTTGAAGAGGAACTCCGGGAACTCGATCGCCGCGTCCCCCAGCGTGCGCCCGAACAGCACCGTCGACACGACGACCGTGCTCCCCGCGAACGGCGCGAGCATGGCCGCCACTCCGCGGGGAATCATCTCGAAGGTCACGATGCCCTCGCCCGCCGTCATTCCGTCGGAGCTCGGGATCACGTCGCCGCTGACGGGCACCCGGAACGGGTTGCCGAACCCGCCGATCGGGTTGCCCGAGATGTCTCGAATCTCGATCTCGGCCTCGGTCACGCGCATCGGGTTCGGGTCCGCCATGGGCGGCCCGCCCGCGCCTGTCGCGCTGAGGTTGAGCAGCTGATTGGCCACACGCACCGACGCCACGTACGGCTCCGGGGCGGACGGATCGTAGCTCCCGCTCGGAAAGGAGGTGTTCCCCACCGCGACGATGCACTGGTCGTCCGGGGCGACCACGTTCAGCACCGCCCCGCCAGGGTTGCCGGGCGCGCAGCCGGCGAGGGCGGTGAGCAGCGAGACGATGATCCAGCGATGACGCAGCATGCTTCCTCCGGGGCGCGCCCGACGCGCGCTCGGGGAACACTCTAGCGAGGCCCGGTCGGCCTCACCAAATAAGCCGCCATCTGATGACCACGCGTCGGGGCTCGCGGCCGCCTCGACCCTACCGCTGCTCCATGGCCCTGCGGATGTCGGCCACGCTCAGAGGCACCAGCTCGACCTGACCCGGCCGGCCCGGCACGACGAACCGGACCTTGCCGCCGCGACGCTTCTTGTCGTGCGCCATCCAGTCGAGGGTGCCCTCCTCGATCCACGCGC
This sequence comes from Sandaracinaceae bacterium, assembly GCA_004213565.1. GTDB lineage: Bacteria > Myxococcota_A > Polyangia > Polyangiales > Sandaracinaceae > JAVJQK01. The sequence continues at coordinate 2,996 of SHBB01000694.1, read as the reverse complement.
CGAGGTCCGTAGGCAGCCCCAGCCGGGCGAGCAGCGCGCGCACCCGCTCCTCGTGCGCGGCCGCCTCCGCGTCCCCCTGCGACGCGCTCACCCGGAAGGCGGCGATCATGCCGAGCGCGACCGCTTCACCGTGCCGGATCCCGCGGTACTCCCGCGCCGCCTCGATGGCGTGGCCGACCGTGTGGCCCAGGTTCAGCACGGCGCGGCGCCCCGACTCGCGCTCGTCCTCGGCCACGATCTGTGCCTTCAGCGACACCGAGCGACGGATCGCGGCTTCGAGCGCCGTCGGGTCACGGCGCGAGAGCGCATCGGCGTCTCGCTCGAGCGCGGCGACCGCCTCCTCACCGTCGAGCCACGCCGACTTCACCACCTCGGCGAGCCCCGCGGCCAGCTCGGCGTCGGGCAGAGTGGTGAGGGTCTCGACGTCGCAGAGGACCACCTCGGGCTGGTGAAACGCGCCGACCAGGTTCTTGCCCTGGTCGCGATCGAAGCCGGTCTTGCCGCCGACGGACGCGTCGACCATGGCGAGCAGGCTCGTCGGACACTGGGCGAAGCGCACTCCGCGCAGCAGCGTGGCGGCCGCGAAGCCCGCGAGGTCCCCCACCACGCCGCCGCCCACCGCGAGGACGGCGGCGTCCCGGTCGACCTGCGCCTGGAGCGCGGCGTCCCAGATCTGCTCCACCGCGCCGATGCGCTTGTGCTCCTCGCCCGGGGTGAGCACCACGCGCACCACCTCGCGCCCCGCCGCGCGCACCTCCGCCTCGGCGCGCTCGCCCCACGGCGAGAGCACGTGCTCGTCGGTGACCATCACGACCTTCGCCGGGAGATAGGCGGCGACGTGCGCGCGCAGCTCTCCGAGCAAGCCCCCGCCGATCTCGACCCGATAGGTTCGCGCGCCCAGACAGACGGGGACCGGAGGCCGCGCCGCGACGCTCAGCACGTCCGCCGCGATCGCCTCCACGCTCCGACCGGCCGTCGAGATGGCCGCGTGGCATTCGGCGTACACGCTCGCGCGCTCGGCGAGCAGCCCCTCGATCACCCGCACCGTCTCGCCGCGGGCCAGGAGGGGGCGCTCCGCGTTGCCCGCCACCCTCCGCACGAGCTCCGCCGCCGGCGCGGTGAGCGTCACGAGCACGCCGCGGCGGAGGAGGCGCGCACGGCTCTCGCTCCGGAGCACGGTGCCGCCGCCGAGGGCCACCACCTTCGGCGCCTCCTCGTCGAGCAGGCGCTCGAGCTCCTCCGCCTCGAGCTGCCGGAAGGCGACCTCTCCTTCGTCGCGAAAGATCTCGGCGATGCTCTTGCCGATCCGGGCGACGAGCCGGGCGTCCAGGTCGATGGCCTCCGCGTCCAGGCGACGCGCGACCTCGACCGCCACGGTCGACTTGCCCGAGCCCATCATGCCCGAGAGGAATATCCAGCGTTCCATCGCCGCCCATCCTAATACCTCGCCACGGAGGAGGTGACCGATTCGCCGCGAGACATCGGCGTGCGAGTCGAGGAGCGACGACGAGGACGCTTGGACGGAACGAAGCGAGCCGCCAACCCAGGGGGCTGGCGGCTCGTTCGGCACCGTCCGTCGCGCTGTCTATCGTCTGAGCGACTCAGCGCGGTTGACGATTCGAGGGGTCAGGAAGATGAGCAGCTCGTTCCGCTCGTCGCGCACGCGGCGACGCTGGAAGAGCACGCCGAGGATCGGGATGTCCCCGAAGAACGGCACCTGGTCGACGTTGCGGCCGGTGTTGCGGGTGTAGATGCCGCCGATCACCGCGGTGTGGCCGTCCTCGATCAGCAGGTGCGTCTCCGCCTCCCGCTTGAGGATGGTGGGGTCGCCCCGCGCCGAGGTGCGGGTGAAGTCGGGCTCGTCACGCGTGACCTTCACGTGCATGGAGACCGAGCCGTCCGCCGTGACGTGAGGCGTCACCCGCAGCTCGAGCTTGGCCTCCTGGAAGGCGGTCTGGACGCCCTGCGCGCTGATCTGCGAGTACGGGATGAGCGTGCCCTGCGCGATGTGCGCCTCGTGGTTGTCGAGGGTCAGGATGCGCGGCGAGCTGATGATCCGGACGACGCCCGTGGACTCCGCCGCGCTCAGCCGCACGTTGACGTTGACCGTCCCGCCGAGGCTCCCGAGCGTGAGCCCGAGCGCGCCGCCGCTGCCCGTCGCGGTCTGCGCGGGGAGGTTCACCGCGTAGTTGGGCGTCGCCACCCGCTGCGCGAAGGGGGTCAGGCCGGCGGTCGGCGAGTTCTGATCGTAGTTGCCGCCCGTCACGCCCACGTTGGCCGGGAAGATGAGCCCCGTGGGGTTCCCGGTCGCGGTGGAGGCGATGACGTTGCCGCCCCACTGGATGCCAACGTCGCGCACGTACTGGCTGGTCGCCTCGACGATGCGCGCCTCGACGAGCACCTGCGGCGTCTGCGTGTCGAGCGTGCGGACGAGCTCCTCGATGTCATCGAGGCTGTCGATGGTGTCGCGCACGATGAGCACGTTGGTGCGCTCGTCGACGCTGACGTTGCCGCGGGTCGTGAGCAGCTCCTGCACCCGCGGAGACAGATCCGTCGCCGTCGCGTAGCTCACCGGGATGAGCCGCGTCTCGAGCGGCGCCAGCTCGACCTGCTGCTTCTGCCGCGCGATCGCGAGCTCCCGCTCCTTCTCCAGCGTGGAGAGCGGCGCGACCCGGATGAGGTTGCCGCGCCGGACCATGCCCAGCCCCTTGGCCTGCAGGATGACGTCGAGCGCCTGGTCCCACGGGACGTTCCGCATGCGGATGGTCACGCTGCCGCTGACGTCGTCGCTCGTGACGATGTTGACGCCGCCGACCTCCGCGATGAGGCGCAGGATGTTGTGGATGTCCGCGTTGTGGAAGTCGAGGTCGATGCGCCGGCCGCGGTAGCGACGAGAGCCGCGGGCGCGACCGATCTGCATGGGCACGTCGGTGAGGAAGGCGGCGACCTCGTCGCCCTCGACGATCTCGGTTCCCTCGAGCCCGTCCGCGTCGGCC
>SHBB01000693.1 GCA_004213565.1 Sandaracinaceae bacterium | reverse complement strand
GACGCGAGCAGGCGGCCAGCTTTCGCGAAGCGAAAGCGCGAGCCGCAGGGGCCCCAGCGCCCCGTCGCTGGGGTCGGCGTGAGAGCGCGCGGAGCGCGCGAACCGCCGTAGTCGGGAGGGGGGCCCCATGGGCGCTCCGCCCCATGGGGGGAGGGCCTGCGTTCAGGCCCTCCAACAAGGAAAGTATAGGCCCAGCTGGACTCGAACCAGCAACGACCCGGTTATGAGCCGGGGGCTCTGACCAATTGAGCTATGGGCCCGAAAGAAGCGACGGCGGGAAACGAAGAAGGGGCGCACAGCGTCACCGTGCGCCCCTTCCGCTCACCGCCGATGCGGGAGCCGCTGAAGGGTTCAGCTGTCTATGAACGAGCGCAGCTGCTTGCTGCGCGACGGGTGGCGAAGCTTGCGGAGCGCCTTCGCCTCGATCTGACGGATGCGCTCGCGCGTGACCTCGAAGTCCTGGCCGACCTCTTCGAGCGTGTGATCGCTCTTCTCACCGATGCCGAAGCGCATGCGGAGGACCTTCTCCTCACGCGGCGTCAGCGTCTTCAGGACGCGCCGGGTCTGCTCTTCGAGGTTGTTGTTGATCACCGCCTCGATGGGGCTGACGACCGACTTGTCCTCGATGAAGTCCCCGAGATGCGAATCTTCCTCTTCGCCGATCGGCGTCTCGAGAGAGATGGGCTCCTTGGCGATCTTCAGGACCTTGCGGACCTTGTCGAGCGGCATCTCCATGCGCTCCGCGATCTCCTCGGGGGTGGGCTCGCGGCCGAGCTCCTGCACGAGGTAGCGCGAGGTGCGGATCAGCTTGTTGATCGTCTCGATCATGTGGACCGGGATGCGGATGGTCCGCGCCTGGTCCGCGATCGCGCGGGTGATCGCCTGGCGAATCCACCACGTCGCGTAGGTCGAGAACTTGTAGCCGCGACGGTACTCGAACTTGTCGACCGCCTTCATCAGGCCGATGTTGCCCTCCTGGATGAGGTCCAGGAACTGAAGGCCGCGGTTCGTGTACTTCTTCGCGATCGAGACGACGAGCCGAAGGTTCGCCTCGACGAGCTCCGCCTTAGCGATGTCCGCCTGACGCTCGCCCGAGTAGAGCGCCTTGTAGGTGGCGCGGAGGTTCTCGATGGGCTGCCCCATGTCCTCCTCGACCTTGGCGACCTGGCGGCGCGCCTCGGCCATGCGCTCGAGCAGACGCTCGATCTCTTCCCCGTCGAGGCCCAGCCGGCGCTGCAAGCGGCGCGCGGCGTTCGGGTTCTCCCGGACGTCCTTGAGCATCTTGCGGATGCCCTTCTCGTCCTTGCCGCCCGCGCGACGCTCCACCTCGGCCAGCTCCGCCTCGGCGCGCTCGACGCGGCGGATGTAGGTCTTGATGGCGCCGACGACCTTGTCGATCGTCTTCTTGTTCAGACCGAGCTCACGCAGCGCCTCGATGCGCTCGCGGCGGTTCTTGTCGATCTGCTCCTCGGCCGCCTTGCGGTCCGAGGCCTTCCGCGAGCCCGAGATCTCCTCGCGGAGCTTCGCGTTCTGGCTCTCGAGCCGCTTCACCTTCTCCGCGGTGCGACCGATGCGCGCGCGCTGGTCGTCCTCGGTGAAGTTCTCGTCATCGTGGTTCTTGATGACGTCCTTCGGGCGCAGCTTGCCGCGCTTGACCCGCTCGCCGATCTCGATGATCTCGGCGACCCCGACGCGGCTGTTGAGGATGACCTCGAAGATCCGGTCCTCGCCCTGCTCGATGCGGCGCGCGATCTCCACCTCGCCCTCACGGGTGAGGAGCGAGACCGAGCCCATCTTGCGCAGGTACATGCGAACGGGGTCGTTCGACTTCTGGTACATGCCGTCCTCGGAGGCCGGCGGCAGGCTGCTCTTGCGCGGACGGTTCTTGTCGCGGTTCTTGTTGACCTTGGCGTTCCCCGCCTGGTCGACCACCTCGATGTCCTCGTGCCCGAGCGTGACCATGAGCTCGTCGATCTGATCGGACGTCACGTCGTTCGCGAGCGCCTCGTTGATCTCGTCGTAGGTCAGGAAGCTCTTGGTACGACCGCGCTCGATCAACGCGAGCATCTGCGCGCGCGCGTTGTCCTTGCCCTTGGTGTTCTTCGGCTTGAGGCGCGTCGCGGGCCCGTCGCTCTTGCCACTACCCGCGGTGCCACGTCCGGCGCTCGCCCGCGCCGCTCGCTTCCCGGTCGAGCTCCTGCCGTTCGAGGCTTTCGTCTCGTCGACGCCCTCCGCGGACCGGCTCTTCCGAGCACGTACGCGTCCGCTTCGCCCAGCGTTCTTTTCCACCATCTTCACCTCTTGGTGCCCTCGATCCCTGTCGCCGCCGTGCCTGTCGCTGCGCTCGATGGCGCGGCGCTCCGGAACAGCTGCGACTTCTGGCGCATGAGCGCATCTGCGCGCTCGTCGTCGCCCGCCCTGCGGGCCTCCAGGATTTCTCGACTCAAGCGCTTGTTCTCCCGCGCTACGCGATCCCGTTCCAGCTTCTGGACCACGCGCTCGATGAAACGTCTTGCACTCGTCTCGTCCTCGAATTCCTGGACGGCCAACCTGCGTTCGAGCCAATCACGCGCCGAACTGTCTTCGGAAACTTCCTCGAGCAGCGCGGCTGCGTCGATCCCGCGCGAACCCACCCATCGCGTCGTGGCGTGAAAGATGGCGCGAAGATCGGCGCTCGTCAAAAGCTCCTGAACTTTTTCTGCACAGCTGCTCTCCGCGCCGTTGGCGGGCTCGTGCAGCGCGGGGTGGTCGATGAACGCGCCGACCATCTGCGCCTCGAGCTTGGACAGCTTCGCCACGCGCTTCGGCGGCGCGCTCGCGGCCTGCTGCGCGGACCCCTCGGCGCGCTTCTGGCGCGGCGCGTTCCCGCGTGCAGCGCGCACGCCCCGTCGGAGCTGCTGGCGCACCGCCTCGAGATCGCGGATCTCGAAGACCGACGCGACGCGCTCGACGTAGAGCCGCGCCTCGACCGGGCTGTCGATCGACGCGAGCACCGGCCCGAGCGCCTCGATCGCGTCCGCCTTCGCGGCCGGATCGGCGCTGGCGTCCGCGGCCGCCGCCTCGATGATCCACTCGACGATGCTCGGCGCCGATCCGATCAAGCGCTCCATCGCTTCGGCGCCCTTCTCGCGCAGGAAGCTGTCGGGATCGTCTCCCGGCGGCAGCGTCACGACCTTGCCGGCGATGCCCGCCTTGGCGAGGAGCGGCTGCGCGGCGCGCGCCGCCTTCTTGCCCGCCTTGTCCGAGTCGAAGAGCAAGACGGCGGTCTGCGCGAAGCGCCGGAGCAGCTTCGCTTGATTGTCTGTAAAGGCCGTCCCGAGCGGCGCGACGACGTTGCCGAAGCCAGCCTGCGAGAGCGCGAGCACGTCGAAGTTGCCTTCGCACACCAGCGCGACCTCACGACGGCGCAGCTCCACGCGCGCCTCGTGCATGCCGAAGAGGATGTCGCCCTTCTTGTAGAGCGTGGTCTCCGGGCTGTTGACGTACTTGGCGGGCGGCTCGCGCTGGGCGCGCTCGTCGCCGGGGGGCGCCTCGAGGGCGCGACCGCTGAACGCGACGATGCGGCCGTGCGCGTCGGAGACGGGGAACATCAGCCGATGACGGAAGCGATCGTAGTGCCCCCCGCCGCTGCGGCGCGGCACGATCAGGCCGACCTCTTCGCACTGCGCCGGCGAGTAGCCGCGCTGCGCGAGGTGCGTCGCCAGCTCGTCCCACCCGTGCGGCGCGTAGCCGAGCCGATAAGCCTCCACCGTCTCTCTCGAGATCCCCCGACGGTCGAGCTCGGCCCATGCCATGGGCCCGAACTTATGGTCCGCGAGCATTTTTACGAAGAAACCCGCAGCCGACTCGACGATCGCCAGCAGCTGCTCGCGTCGCGCGCGCTTCTGGCGAGCCGCGCGCTCGGCCTCCGAGTCGATCGCGACCACCTCGATCCCGGCTCGCTCGGCGAGCAGGCGGACCGCCTCCGGGAAGGCGTGGCCCTCGATGCGCATCAGGAAGCTGAGCGCGTCGCCGGACGTCTGGCACCCGAAGCAATGAAAGAAGCCGCGGTCCGGGTGGACGTAGAACGAAGGCGATTTCTCCCCGTGGAAGGGGCAGAGGCCCTTGTAGCTGGTCCCCGATCGCTTGAGCTCGACGTACTCCCGCACCAGCGCGACCAGGTCGGTGCGCTCACGGATCTCCGCGACCTTGTCCTCGGGGATCACCCCTGCTTCCCCCCTTCGCGACCACCGCCGTCCAAAAACTGCATGACGACGGATGCCCCCATCGAAGCGTCGCTTCTTAGCGTGGGCAGGGAGGGGGTCAAGGGCGATCCCCCGGCCCTGCGAGCGATCGCACGAGCTTGACCGCCCCCCTCCCTGGCGCGACGCTTGGACCGGAGGCGCGCATGAGCACCGATTCCGTGGAGGTCGACCCCGAGGTTTGGCCCGACGTGTCCGCGGTTCAGATCGAGGACGACGAGCCGGTGGACAACATCCACTCCGAGAAGCAGATGCGGCTGCTGACCGAGCCTCTCTACGCGAGCTGGGCCGGTCCGCCGCCGCGCGACGACGGCGCGCCCAGGAGCTTCTTCGTGGCCGCGAACGTCGGGCTGTTCGCGACGCCGCGCGAGCCGGCGGTGGCCCCCGACGTGATGCTGAGCCTCGACGTCACGCCGCCTCCGAGCTTCGACGAGAAGCGCCATCGGAGCTACTTCGTCTGGGAGTTCGGCAAGCCGCCGGACGTCGTGGTGGAGATCGTCAGCAACCGCGAGGGGGATGAGCTCGGCCTGCGCCGCGCCCGCTACGCCCGCATGCGGGTCGCGTACTACGTCGTGTGGGATCGGCTCGGCGCCCTCGGGAGCCAGACGCTTCACACCTTCGAGCTCCGCGGCGATCTCTATCAGGCGACCGAGCGCCCCTTCTTCGAGCACGCCCAGCTCGGCCTCGTGGAGTGGACCGGGGTCTTCGAGGGGATGGAGGAGCGCTGGCTTCGCTGGCAGACGCCCGACGGCGCGCTCCTCCCCACGGGCGCAGAGCGCGCGGAGTCCGAGCATCAGCGCGCGGAGTCCGAGCATCAGCGCGCGGAGTCCGAGCATCAGCGCGCGGAGTCCGAGCATCAGCGCGCGGAGCGCCTCGCGGCGAAGCTCCGTGAGCTCGGCGTGGATCCCGACGAGCTGGTCTGAGCGGGTGCCCGCGCGCCTGCGGGCTGCTATTCGACCCGGCGATGTCCGACGCGGCGCCCCCCGAGAGCGAGCGCTCTCCCGTGCGGGAGGTGCTGCTCGTGTTCGCGGCCACGACCCTCGGGGCGGCGGTCGCGACGCGCCTGCCCGCGCTCGTGCCCGGGGTCG
>SHBB01000692.1 GCA_004213565.1 Sandaracinaceae bacterium | reverse complement strand
TCGGGGCACTGGTCGGTGTCGTCCGGCACGCCGTCTTCGTCGAAGTCGGTCTCGGGGCAGCCGTCTTCGTCGCCGTAGCCGTCGAAGTCCTCTGGCTCCTCCGGACACTGATCCTGGCCGTCCTCGATGCCGTCACGATCGGTGTCGTTGTCCGGGCAGCCGTCCTCGTCCCGGTCCCCGTCCATGTCCTCGGCCGCGTCCGGGCAGCTGTCGTAGCCGTCCTGGATGCCGTCGCCGTCGTTGTCGCGGTCGGGGCAGCCGTCTTCGTCCTCGAAGCCGTCCATGTCCTCGGCTTCGTCGGGACAGGGGTCCTCGCCGTCGTCGAGTCCGTCGCCGTCGTTGTCGGCCTCCGGGCAGCCGTCCTCGTCCTCCCAGGAGTCGAGGTCCTCGGCTTCGCTCGGGCACGCGTCGCTCGCGTCTTCCACGCCGTCGCCGTCGGTGTCGAGGTGGATGGGCGCCCACTGGAAGCCGGCCATCACGCGGAAGAGCGGGGTGCCGACGCCCGCGAGGCCCGGCATGCCGCCGCCGCCGGCGAGGGAGATGTCGAAGTCGGACACGCGGAGGCGACCGCCCGCGCGGTACTCGAGCCAGTGCTCGTCGATCTGTCCGCTGAAGGTCGACGCGCCGGTGACCTCGCCGAACACGCCCACGAGCGTGGTGATGTCGTAGCCGACGCCCGCGCCGTAGGTCAGCTGCGGGCCCACCGTGGTGGAGAAGAGGGTCGTCTCCTCGCGCCACATGCCGCCCACGTTGAGCGAGGCGTGGAAGCCGCTCGTGAGGATCTCCGCGATGACGTGCCCGCCGAAGGTCGGGAGGCTGTCACCGACGTACCGCTCGGGCGCGATCGCGGCGCCGGTGGGGAAGGTGACGAAGGCGCTCGCGCCGAGCGAGAAGCCGCTGTCGGCGTCGGTGAAGATGCGCCCCTTCGCGTGGAAGCGGGGATCGGCGAGCGCGAAGGCGTCGCCGCCGGTCAGCCCCACGAGCGAGCCGTCCGGCGTGGAGTACTCGAAGGCCTCGCCGCTGGTGAGCACGAGCGGCACGACCAGGCCGAGCTGCAGGCGATCGAAGAGCGTGAACGTGCCCGTGATGTGGGCCGCCGCGACGTACTCGACGAGGGCCGCGCGCTCCCCGTCGACCTCGCAGTCCGTGCCGTCCGGCGCGCAGTTCGCGTTCCACAGCATGAACGGCTGGTGCGCGTAGTCGATGACGAGCCCGGCCGATCCCGACAGGTGCCCGGGCGTCTGGGCGCCCTCGACCATGAAGTAGTTCATCGGGCCAGGCGCCGGTGAGAAGCGCATGACGTTGAACTCCCCGAGGGGAACGTCGTCCTGAGCGAGCGCGGCGGCGGGCGTGAAGATCAGCCCGAGAAGCGCCGCGCACACCAACCCTGACCACCGAGGCGCGCGCATGCGTCCATCATCGTCGATCGCGCGTTTCGTGGCAACGGATTGTTACGTCGGGGTTCTGCCCACCCGCAGTCAGAAGTCGGTCTCGAAGGTGCAGCGGAACGTGGTCACCGTGTCCACCGCCTCTCCGTTGCGATCCAGCGGCGGCTCCCAGCGGCCGGCCGCGCGGATCGTCCTGCGGCAGGCCTCGCCGAACCCGTCGTGATCTTCGCTGAGCACGGCGAGGGTCACCACCCGGCCGTCGGCGCGGACGCGGATGCGCACGCGGGCGTCGCCCTCGAGGCCGAGCTCCTGGGCGCGTCGAGGCACGTTCTGGCGGAGCAGCTGCTGCAGGCGGCCCAGGGGCGCGCCCGGAGAGCGAGAGAGATTGCCCACCGCGACGGTGCGCGGGCCGGGCTCACCATCCCCCGTTCCGCCGATCGCGCCGCCCCGCGCGCCTTCACGGCGGCGCCCCGTCACGGTCGCGTTGGGCTGCCCGATGGGGCCCTCCATCACGGCGCCGTTGCCCGTCGCGCTGTTCCAGGACGCGCCCTGATCGTTGGTCAGCGTCTCGCCGGTGAAGTCGGCGATCGCCTCCTCGGCCGGCGGCGGCGCGTCCGGCGGCGGCGGCTCGTCGGGCGCCTGCGGCGGCACGGGAGTGGGGTCGCGCTGCACGACGCGCTCGGGCTCGACCACGGGCTCCGGCTCGACGACCTCTGGCTCGGCCGGCTCCGGCTCGGCGGGCGGCGCGAGCTCCGGCTCGGGCTCCGGCTCGAGGGTCACCATCTCCACCATCAGCGGCGCCGGGGGCTCGAAGACGTCGAGCATCGGCAGCGCGACCACCATGCCGAAGGCCATAGCGGCGTGGAGCGCGAGGCTGATCGCGAGCGTGAGATAGAACCGCACCGCTCACACCATGGGACCGGTCGGGCCACGGGTCGAGGTGTGGGTTCGGTTCGCGCGTCGCATCGCTCTCAGGATAGGCCCGTTCTCGGGCCGATCACTCCGCGTCCAGCTCCGCGGGGTTCACGTTGATCGCGTAGCGGGTGATGCCGGCCGCGCGGAGCGTGTCGACGATCCGGATGAACTCGCCGTGGCTGACCCGTCGGTCGGCCGCGATGACGGCCCGGGGCTCGGACTCCGAGCTCGCGAAGGCGCGCGCGCGGCTCCGCAGGTCCGCCCACTCGATCTCCTCGGCGTCGAGATAGAGCTGCCCCCCCTCGTCGACGGACACGGTCAGCGTGCGCGGAGGGGACTCGTCCCCGGTGTCCGCGTTGGGCAGGTCCATCGGGATGCTCTTGGAGACGATGTAGCTGGCGGTGACCATGAGAATGATCAGCAGCACCAGGACGATGTCCACCAACGGGGTGACGTTGATGTCGGTGATGATGTCGTCGTCACCGTCGAAGTTGGCGCCGCCTGCCATGGCTCAGCCCTCGTCTTCCGCGTCGGACGACGTGTCGTCGGTCTTGGCGCCCGACTTCTTGACCTTGCCCTTGGTGCGGAACGGGCCCCCCGCCGGCACCGGCTCGCTCTTGAGGTAGGCGAGCACCTCGCTGCCCAGCGCGTTGCCGCGGGCCAGGCGGGCCCGGATGGAGCGCTGGAAGAGGTTGAAGAAGGCGACGGCCGGGAGGGCCACCAGGAGGCCGATCGCGGTGGCGACGAGCGCCTCGCCGATCTCGCTCATCAGGCCGCTCGAGACTTGCCCGCCGCTCGTCTCCAGCTCGTGGAAGGCGCGGATGATCCCGATGACGGTGCCGAGCAGCCCCACGAACGGGGCGTTGTTGCCGACGGTGCCGACGAAGGCGAGGTTGCGCTCCATCGCGAGCTTCGCGAGCCCGGACTCGCCGGACATCTTCTCCTCGGCGCTCGCCGCGCCGTCATCGGCCCCCTCGAGGCCGGCGAGCGCGATGCGGGCCTCGAACGACCGGCTCGCCTTGAGGCGCTTCTTCGCGCCCTCGACGTCGTCGCCGCGCAGGCGGTCCAGCAGGGACTTCTTGAGGGCGTCGACGTCGTCGCGCGTGGCGATGAGGTAGTACGCGCGCTCGAGCACGATGGCGAGCACGATCACCGACAGCACCACGAGGAGCCACATGACCCACTCGGCGCCGAGCATCGCAAACGCTGTCAGCCGTTCCTGAATGTCCACGATTTCTCCGACTCTGACGGCGTCCGGCGCCGTTCGTTACAGATGCGTGCCCCCAGCGAGGCGGCTCAACGGCCGATGAGCGGGACCGATTCCCGCCACGCGCGCTCGAAGCTAGGGGTAGGTGCGAGGTGGGGCAACGCGCCCGTCGGCTTGGCGCATATTCGTTGCAAGTGCAAGCGAATGAGCGCTCCAGCCGGGGACGGCCGAGCCGTGTCCGCCTCAGGTCGGGTCCGCGTGGAGGAGCTCGCGCAGCACCACCGTGGCGTAGGCGCCGCTCGGGAGCCCGAAGGACAGGTGGAGCCCGTCCGCGTCCGCCGCGAGGCTCGGCTCGTCGACCCGGACGCGATAGGGACGCCGGGTCCCGGCCCCCACCTTCTTGAACTTGCCGAGCGCCTCGCGCGAGAGGCCCCACGCCTCGAGCGTCGCCTCCTCACGGGCGAGCGCCTCGCCCTCGGGCCAGCGCATCTTGGCCCCGAACATCGGCCCGGTCGGGCTGATCTCGAACGCCTTCACGCGCGCGTCGTCGGCCGGGTCGTCGCTGACGAACATGCCGCCGCTCTCCTCCTTCTGCATGAGGTCGCCGTCCAGGGCGGCGTCGAAGAGCCCGTCCCGCAGCCGATCGGCCAGGAGCGCGTTGAACATCGCGGACTGGAGCGTGGAGACCTGGAGCTTCCGGTGGAACGGCTTGCGCGGCGGGCGGGCGCCGTCGAGCAGCCATCGCGCGGCGAGGGCGAGGTTCTGGCCGCCGCGCCCGAAGCGCTGGGCCCCGAAGTAGTGGGGCACGCCCGTCTGGGAGACGCGCTCCAGCCGCTCGCGCACCACGGGGAGGGCGTCCTCGGGCACGCCGGCCACGCGCAGCGCGAAGCGGTTGCCGGCCAGGTGCCCGGTGCGGAGCTTGTTGCCGTGGCGCGCGGCCTCCAGGATCTCCACCCCCTCGAGCGCGGCGCCCTCGAGCTTGGCCGCGTCGCCGAAGAGGAAGCTGGCCCACTGCTCGGTGATCGCGTGTCGGTCCTTGAGCCCCGCCCAGCCGGCCTCGCGCGCGTCGACCTCGAGGAGGGCCGCGATGCGCTTGACCGCCTCGGGCGTGTCGAGGCCGGTCTTCCGGAACCGGACGAACAGGTGATCCCCTTCGCCCGCGGGCAGATAGGCGGGGATCTCCACCACCCGGAAGTCCTCGGGCTGCTCCCGGATCCGCCCCTCGAGCGCGGGGCCGCCTTCGGTCAGGCGAGGGAGGAGCGTCACGTCGGCGGCGGCCTGCAGGTCCATGCGCAGCACTCATAGCAGCGCGGGGGACGATGGGCGCGTCGAACGGTGTTTCTTCGCGCCGCGCGTTTGTCGTGGACCTGGACGTCCCTTTTTCGATAGACAAGCAGGGTGGGTGGAGAGCCCCGAGACCATGTCCGGGCCGAGGCCCGTCGGCTCCTCGCGGCGGGGGTGAGCGGCCACGTCTTCCCGGGCGGGGTGGCCTGCGTCTCCTGGCGGGCCCCGAGCGGGGCGGAGGAGCTCGTCGAGGCCTGCGGAGGGGTGCTCGGGCTCGATCCGCGGGCCCGCAACGGCGGCGAGAAGGTCCGCGAGGCCACGCGCTACGATCTTGGCACGTTGACCCAGTCGGTGGTCGCGGTCGCCGCCCTGCGCCTGGCCGCGGCGGGTCGCCTGGACCTGGACGCGCCGGTGGAGAAGCTCGTCAGCGATGTGCGCGGCGGCGTGCTCGACGGCGTGACCTTGCGCCAGCTCCTCTCGCACCGCGGCGGCCTCGCGCGCTGGGGTGGCTTGTTCCTCGATGTGCCGCACGACGTGGG
>SHBB01000691.1 GCA_004213565.1 Sandaracinaceae bacterium | reverse complement strand
CGCGCGTCGTCGACGTCGCGGCGCAGGGGACGAGGCTCGTCCTTCTTCGTTCGTGGCGGCGATCGGCGCCGGCCGCCCTCGCGCTCGCGCCGCCGCCTCGCCCTCGACCCGCAGCGCCGCCGCCTGCACATCGCCCACACGCTGACCCGCGCGGAGCAGCCGAGCGCGGCCCTCGTCGAGCACCAGCACGCTCCCCTCGAACACCTCCACCGCGGTCCCCGCCTCCTGGACCTCGACCAGGAAAACCGTGCCCGTCACGCGCGCCTCGAGGTGGGGGGTGCGCACCGCGAAGACGTGCCCCTCGGGCAGCGGCGCCAGGTCGAACAGCATGGCGCCGTGACGCAGCGTCACGAGCCGGTGCGCGGCGTCGTCGAAGTCGAGCCGGAAGCGCGCGTCCGTCGACGGCGTGAGCCGGTCGTCCCCCCGCACCAGCGGCTCCGGCCGCACCGCCGCGGTCGCTTCTTCGACCCGGTCGAGCTCCGGCAGGGGCGCGGCGGGCGCCGCGACGCGCGGCTCCGGGCGATTCAGGGCGAGCGCGATCGCGGCCGCCGCGGCGAGCGTGAGGGCGGTCGCGATCCACGCGCGCCGCGTTCGCGTCCGTCGCGCGTGACGCGCCCGGCCCGCGAGGAGCGCGCGGTCGATCAGCGCGTCGTCGTTCGCCCCGCCGCCATCGGCCTCGCGCAGCGCGCTCGCGGCCCGTTCGAGGAGATCGTCGGTCATGCGCCGCCCTCCAGCCTCGCGCGGAGCGCCTCGTCCTCCTCGAGCCACGCGCGCAGCTGCGCTCGCGCCTGATGAAGGCGGCCGCGCATCGCGAGCGCGCTGCAGCCGACCTCGCGCGCCGCCTCGGTCGGCGACAGCCCCTCCACGACGCAGAGCAGCAGGGCCACCCGGCGCTGCGGCGTGAGCCGCTGCATGTGTCCCCGCACGCGATCCACCGTGTCGCGCTGCATGGCGAGGCGCTCCGGATCGGCGCCGGGGCTCTCGAGCTCGACGTCGGTCTCGCCCCGCGGATGACGCCGACGTCGCTTCAGCGCCTTCATCGCCGTGCGGACGGTGATGGTGCGGGCGAGCGAGCGCAGGCTCGAGCGTCCCTCGTAGCGGTGCAGCGCGGCGGCGACGGCGGTCAGCGCCTCTTGCGACACGTCCTCGCCGTCCGCGCCGCGCACGAGCGCACCGACCCAGCGGCGCACCTCGGGCAGGAGCTCGCGCAGCGCGCGCTCGTGGACCGCCACGTCGCTGGCCCGAAGCCGCGCCGACAGCGCCGACACGACCTTCGCCTCCCCTTCGACCCGGGGCGAGAGGCGGATCAGGGAGCCCACGCGCTCGAAGGTCGCGATCACGGCACCCACTCCACGCCCACGCTCGCGACCCCGAGGGCCAGGGCCGAGCCTTCGAGGCCCACCGCGAGGATCTCCGCGCAGGCGATGATCCCCCAGTCCGTCGTCACGTCCACGCCGAGGAGCAGCTGCGCGCCTGCCGCGTAGCTCACGCCCTCGTGGGTCGTGGCCCCCTCCGCGACTCCGATCTGGCCGGACGCCTGGAGCGCGATGAGCACCGGTCCCCACTCCCACGCCCAGCCGAGCTCCAAGCCCGCCAGCGCGCCACCCAGGATCGACGATGCGGAGCCCGCGCGGAGCTCTCCGAGGAATGCGATGGCGGTCGCGCCCAGCCTCGGGCCGGTGCGAAACCAGGCCCCGGCCGAGACGCGCGCGAGCCCGAGCGACGCGTCGTCCCGCACCGCGGCGCCGCCGACGGCCCGGACGAAGGCTCTAGTGAAGGGCTCGGGGCGCGCTCGCTCTGCCTCCGGCGCCGGTGGCTCGACGGGGATGATCGGCGCGACCGCGCGGCGTGGCGGCGTCGCGCCCGGAGGCGTGAGGGAGCGTCGGGGCAAGGCGGGCATCGCCCGCGCGTCGTCCAGCAGCCCGCTCGCCACCAGCGCGACGCTGCGGGGCGTCGTGACGCCCGGGAGGCGCGCCTCGCTCGCGCCGCCGTCGACCCACGCGACGTGAACTCGCTCCTCGATCGGCGCGACCCAGATCACGGCCTGTGCGCCGTGCCGCTCCGCGTGCGCGCGCGCCTCCTGCAGGGTGAGCGACGCGGTGCCGCTCTGGAGCCGCGCGCAGGCGAGGCCCTGCGGAGCCAGCTCGAGCCGGAGCGCGGTCTCGAGCGCGTCGCTCCCGCCGACGAGCAAGACCATCTCCTGCGCGAAGGCGCGACCCGGCCACATCAGGCACACCACGGCGAGCACGATCCTCACGGCGTGAAGCGATCTTCGACGGTGGGCTGGAGGCGGTGCAGCCGGGTCGCGGGGTCCGGCTGCGCGTGTCGCCGCAGGGTGCACAGCTCGAGCATGGCGACCGCGCCGACCTGGCCGCAAGTCCACGCGCGCGCCGTCATCGCGCCCGTCCCATCCCCGCCTCGTCGCCTCTCGTTCATCGGCCTCCCGGCTGGCAGTGCTCCGCGGAGCCCGAGCGATATATACATAATGACTATTCACCAACACCGACCGATATGATACCGCTATGGCGTGCCACCGCGCTCGATGCGACGTCGACAGGCTACCGTTCTCCGGACTCCGAGCCCGGCACGCGACCACAGCACTGGACCGCTCCGGTGGAGAGCGTGCTGCAAGTGAGCACGGCGTGCGTATCGATCGGGCCCGCGATCGCGGTGGCGTGGGGTCGATGATGAGGGGTGTGGGTTCCGTCGTAGAGCTCGCCGTAGCGGTTCTCGCCCCAGCAGAGGGTCCGCCCGCCGGTCACCGCGCAGGTGTGGCGTCCGGCGTGGATGGAGGTCACGTCCGCGAGCCCCTCCACCGCCATAGGCGTCGGCCGATCGGTCGTGGACCCGTCCCCGAGCTGACCGTAGCCGTTGCCACCCCAGCAACTCACCGTGCCGTCATCGAGAAGCGCGCAGGTGTGCCGGTCTCCCGTCGCGATCGCGACTGCGGCCCGACCGAGCCCGACCCGCACGGGCGTGAGTGAAGGCGCGCGGGTTCCGTCGCCGAGCTGCCCCGCGTCGTTTCCACCCCAGCAGCGCACCACGCCGGCGGCGTCGAGGCCGCACGCGTGCGCGTAGCCAGCGTCTATCTGGACCAGGCCCGACAGCCCCGCGACACGCGCGAGCCGCCCGCCCAGGGGGTCACCCCAGCACCAGGCCTCGCCCCGCGTGTCGAGGGCGCAGGCCACCGCGCCGCCGCTCGTGACGTCCACCACGTCGCGCAGCCCCGCGACCGCCTGTGGAGTGGCCGACCTCGCCAGCCCCGCCCCGGTCCGCGTGCCCCTCCAGAGCCCGCCCCAGCAGGCGACGGTCGCGTCGCCTCGCACGGCGCAGGTGTATGCGTTCCCGGCGCTGATCCGACGCGCGTCGGAGAGCCCGCTCACCTCGACCCACTCGGCGCTCGACACGAAGGAGCCGTCGCCGAGCTGTCCCGATTCTCCGTCGCCCCAGCAGCGCACTCGACCGTCGACGCCGAGCGCGCAGATGTGGTTCGCGCCGGCCGAGACCTGCGCGGTGGCGATGGGAGCGGTCCAGGTGGGGCACTCGACCGCGCCAGCGTCTCCTCGGACGTGAGCCATGGGGCTGACTCCGCCGTCCGTGGCGCGGGCGGCTTGCTCGGGCGTGTGAACCGCGTCCCCCGTGTGTGCCCGTGCACATCCCGCTGCCACCACCATCGCGATCGCCGCCGCCCACCACGTCGTCCTCGAGCTCTTCTTCATCGATATCCTCCCGACCTTGATGCCCGAGCTGTCGGTACCCCGCGACGGACGAGCGTTTCATCGGGTGGGCTACCAGACGGGCTCGCAGAGGGTCGCGCAGAGCGGCGCGCTCGGAGTGGCGTCGTGACCCTGGCGAGAGACGCAGACCGAGCGAAAGCAGTCATCGTCGGTCTCACACCTCGGTCGGCAGTGCCCGGTCACGGGGTCGCAGAGCCCGCCGACGCCAGCGGGAGAGCCGCAGTCGTCGTGTCCACCGCACACGCGGACGCCTTCATGGTGCGCGCCGCCTTCACACGCGACGAACATCGTCCGAGGCGGCACCGACCTCGACGCCCAGAACCGGGAGACGCCGTCGATGGCCGACTCGCCCGTGTAGTCGTCGAAGAAGAAGCCCGTGCCTTCGGGCAGCCAGCCGCGACGCCGCTCCTCGCCGGTCGGAAGAAGCTCCTGCAGCTCGCAGAGGCGGCCGTGGGCCCAGCGCCGGAGCCGCGCGCCCGGGAGCGCTTCGCAGAGGTCGTCGTCGTCCTCCTCGTCCAGCTCGAGGAACGCCCGGCAGCCCTCCGGCCGTTCGGCGTAGCCGTGCCCGGTCGGCGGGAACCTCCGCGCCGCGGTCACATGCAGAGTGGACGCCACATGGTCAAAGCGCGGCGCACAGACGGGCTGGGCGGCCGCCGTCGCCCCGTGGTTCTGGAGCCCCTCTGCGGCTTCGATCAGGCGCACGGGCCGACCGACGCCGCAGCCGCCCGCGTCGGTGGAGTCGAGGGACACGTAGGGATGGTCGGCGCCCCCGACGTCGTTGACGATCACGAGCGTGAGCGCGGGCGCGAGCGCCGCGGGAGACGGAACGACGCACCCCGGATCGCCGTCGCAGGCGTCGCGCCGCCCGACGAGGAGCGCGACCAGATGCGCGTCGGGGCGCCGGAACGTCACGTCGCTCAGCCAGCGCTCGGCGGACTCCACCGGGCGCGGAACACATCGCTCGGGCGGCGCGTCGAGCGCGCAGCGGAGGGCATCCCACGGCTGACCCTCACCGCGCCCGAACCGGAGACTGGCCGGCGCGCCCTCGCAGCGGTGGAGACTCGCGTCGGCGCCGCACGCGGAGACCACGCCGACCCGCACGTCCGCCCCAGGGCGCCCCCCTTCGCCAGTGGCGAACCCCCGGATCACCCGCGCAGTCTCGTCCGCCACCCGAGCGCGCTCGCCCTCCGCGTCGAACGACGCGGCGTCGAACACCACGACGACGTCCAAAGGCGCGGCGGGGTGGACCTGGAGCCCGGTCGCGCGCGCCCCGTCCACGCACAGCGCGGGCGCCGCGACGCCGCCATTGCACGCGGCGACGAAGAGCAAGAAGAGGAACCAGCAGCGCACACGCCTCCCGAACGCAAGGATGGTTCCGACCAGCCGACAAGGGCGAAGCGGTCCCGACCGTCACCTCCGTTGCCTTCGGCGGCGTTCTCTCCCCGCGCCTCGCTGCCTCGAAGCCCATCGAGCACCCGCGACGAGCGAAGCGACGTCGCCCCGCGACGAGCGAAGCGACGTCGCCCCGCGACGAGCGAAGCGAGGTCGCCCGCGACGAGCGAAGCGATGTCGCCCCGCGACGAGCGAAGCGATGTCGCCCTC
>SHBB01000690.1 GCA_004213565.1 Sandaracinaceae bacterium | reverse complement strand
GGTCGCGGTCGAGGTCGAGGTCGAGCCCGCGCCGGAGCCGGCGCCCGTCGGAGTGGAGACGCCGGTGGTCGAGCCCGCTCCCGTCGAGGCGCCCGCGGTCCGCAGACCCCGCCCCCCGCGTCGCGCGCCGGTCCGCCGTGCTCCGGCTCCGGTCGTCACGCCGCCGCCGCGCCCGCCGCCCGCCTCCGCCATCGACGGCCCGCTCGAGCCCGACTGGGGCTCACCGCCGCCCCGCTGAGCGACGGCCAGCCCACGGCTCGTCTTTCGGGTAGCATCCCCGCGCTCACGATATGAACGACGACGACGCTCGGGCGCTGCCCGTGCCGCGGAAAGCGGCCAGCGCTCTCCGATACTCCCTGCGCGCCTTGCAGCTGGCCTGGTCCACGAGCCGCGGGCTGACCGTCCTGCTCGTGCTCAGCACCGTCGTCGCGGGTGTCGCGCCGGCCATCGCGGCGTACGTCGCGCGCATCGTCGTCGACCAGACCGTCGCGGCGATGGACGGCGTCGCCGGCGCGCGCGACACGGCCATGTGGGCGATCGGCGCCGAGGCGCTCCTCGTCGGCGCGGTCGTCGCGGCGGGCCGCGGGCTGACCTTCTGCCAGCAGCTCCTCAAGGCGAAGCTCGCCCACACCGTCACCCACCTCATCCTCGAGAAGGCGATCACCCTGCGGCTGAGCGACTTCGAGGACCCGTCGCTCCACGACCGCATGGAGGAGGCGAGGCGCGAGGCGACCGTGCGGCCGCTCAGCCTGATCACCCGCGCCTTCACCCTCGCGCGCTACGCCATCAGCCTCGTCGGCTACTTCGCGCTCCTCGCGCAGCTCAGCTGGTGGGCGGTGCTCGTGCTGGTGCTCGCCGGCATCCCGTCCTTCCTCGCCGAGGCGCGCTTCAGCGAGCAGACCTTCCGGTTCTTCAAGCAGCACTCGCCCGAGAACCGCGAGCGCCACTACATCGAGACCGTGCTGACGCGCGAGGAGTTCGCGAAGGAGGTCGGCTTCTTCGGCCTCGGCGAGCTCCTCCTCGGACGCTACGACGCCCTCTTCCAGACCTATTACGGCGAGGACCGCAAGATCGCGGTCAAGCGGCACGCGTGGGGCCTCGTCCTCGGGCTGCTCGGCACCGCCGCGTTCTTCGGCGCCTACCTGTGGATCGTCTGGGACACGGTGGAAGGCATCCTGACGCTTGGCCAGATGACGATGTACCTCGTCGTGTTCCGCCAGGGGCAGACCGCGGTGACCAGCGCGCTCGCCGCGCTCGGCGGCATCTACGAGGACGCGCTCTACCTCGAGAACCTCGACGCGTACCTCGAGCACGCCGTGCCGGAGCTCGCCGGGTCCGCGACCGAGGGGCCGAGCCCGAGCGACGGACTGCGGGTCGAGGGCCTGAGCTGGACCTACCCCGGCGCGCCGCGGGCCGCGCTGTCGGACGTGTCCTTTCATCTGCAGCCGGGCCAGACCCTCGCCGTCGTCGGACACAACGGGAGCGGCAAGACCACGCTCGTCAAGCTGCTCACGCGCCGCTACGTGGCGCAGGAGGGACGCATCCTCCTCGACGGCCTCGACCTGAGAGAGTGGAGCGTGGCCGGGCTGCGCGCGCGGATCTCGGTGCTCTTCCAGGACTTCAACCGCTACAAGCTGAAGGCGGGCGAGAACATCGGCGCCGGCGACCCCACTCGCTTCGAGGACGAAGACGGCTGGCGACGCGCGGCCGATCAGGGCCTCGCCGCCGCGCTGATCGAGCGGCTCCCCGAGGGCTATCACACGCGCCTCGGCAAGGCGTTCCGGGGCGCGACGGAGCTGAGCGGCGGACAGTGGCAGCGGCTCGCCTTCGCGCGCGCGCTGATGCCCACCGGCAACGATCTGCTGATCTTCGACGAGCCGACGTCGGCCGCGGACCCGAAGCGACAGGCGGAGATCGACGAGCGGCTCTCGGACATCCTCGACGGGCGCATGGGGCTCATCGTCAGCCACCGCCTCGCCACCGCGCGCATCGCCGATCAGATCCTCGTGCTCGACGAGGGGCGCGTGGCGGAGCGGGGCACGCACGACGCGCTCGTGGCGGAGGAGGGCCTCTACGCGGCGCTCTTCGAGACCCAGGCCGAGGCGTACCGGTGAGGGTGGGGATCTACGGCGCGGGCTCGATCGGCTGCTTCGTCGGGGCGCGGCTCCTGAGCGCGGGCGCCGACGTGACCTTCGTCGGGCGCGCGCGTTTGAAGGCCGAGATCGCGACGCACGGGCTGACGGCGAGCGACTTCGAGCGGCGCGATCGGCACGCACCCGAGGCTGTGCGCTACGAGACCGACGTCACCGCGCTGGCCGCCTGCCAGGCCGTGCTCGTGTGCGTGAAGAGCGCCCAGACCGAAGCCGCGGCGCGCGCCCTCGACGCGGTCCTGACCCCCGATTGCCTGATCTTAAGCCTGCAAAATGGCGTGCGGAACGCGACCACGCTCCGCGCGCATCTCGGCTCGCGCACCGTCGTCCCCACCATCGTCGACTTCAACGTCGTCTCGCGGGGCGAGGGCGTCTTCCACCGCGGCTTCAGCGGCCCCCTGGTCCTGTCGCGGGAGCCGCGCGCCGAGGCGCTCTTCGCGCTGCTGGCGCGGGCGCTCGAGACGAAGGTCGTGGACGACATCGCGCCCGCGCAGTGGACCAAGCTGCTCGTGAACCTGAACAACGCGGTCAGCGCGCTCACCGACGCGCCCACCCAGCGAATGCTTCAGGAGCGGGAGCTGCGCCTCGTCGTCGCCGCCATCATCGACGAGGCCGTCGGGGTCCTACGCGCCGACGGCGTCCGGCCGCCCTCGCTGCGCGGCGTCCCCGTGTGGCTCATGCCGAAGATCCTGCGTCTGCCCACCCCGATCGTGCGCCTCGTGACCCGCGCGCAGGTGAAGGTCGACGCCGAGGCCCGCTCGTCGATGTGGGAGGACCTACGCCGGGGCCGCGAGACCGAGGTCGAGTACCTCAACGGCGAGATCGTGCGCGTCGCCGAGCGCGTGGGGCTCGACGCGCCCATCAACCGCCGGATCGTCGCGCTCGTGCACGCGGCGGAGGAGGCCGGCGAAGGCTCGCCCGGCCTCTCGGGAGCAGAGCTCGCCGAGGCCCTGGGCGTCCGCCGCTGATCGCACCCCTGTCGCTCTCAGAGCGCGCGCGAACGCCCGGTACGTGCCGCGGTCGCCGCGGTCGAGCACGCTGAAGCGCACGCGGGAGAAGACGCCGCGGTGCGTCGTGCGGAGCGCCTCCGCGAAGAGCTCCGCAATCTCGGTCGGGTCGTTGCGGAACACGCCGCAGCCCCAGGCCCCGAGCACGATCGCGTCGCAGCCGTGCGCGGCGAACGCGTCGAGCACCTTCGCGAGGCGGCTGCGCATGATGGGCGCGACGTCGACCGGTCGCTTCAGCGCGCCGCGGTTGACGGCGGGCGACGTGACGAACGTGCACGGCCACGGCGCCTCGAGGAGCGCGCCCTCGTCGTCCCGGATCACCGGCACGGAGGGCGACACGATCAGGTGATCGCTGTAGACGGGATCCCGCTGCGCGCGGTGGAAGTCGTAGTACGGCGAGCCGCGAAGGCAGGCGTAGAGGCCGGAAGCGCGGGCCAGGCTCTCCTCCTGCGCCTCCGAGCCGCCGAGGAAGCCACCGCCCGGGTTCTTGGCCGACGCGAAGTTGAGCGCCGCCGGGTTCTCTCCCGCGTCGAGGAGCGCGCGCGCGCCGGCGAGCGTGGTCTCGTTGGCGACCTCGACCTGCGTTCGATGCGTCCCCGGCGACGCGGGCGGGGGCGGCGCGTCGGGCGTGTAGAGCCGCGTCCCCCTCACGGCCTCGTCGAGCGCGTGACGGATCTCCACGTTCGCCCCCGAGGCCGTGACGTAGCGCCCGTCTCCCAGCGCGCGCACCGTCTCCTCCGCCTGCGCTTTCCGGTCTCGCCTGTTCATCGCGCCCTCAACGTCTCCCGCGCCTCCATGAGCGCGAACCCGAGCAGGTTCTCTCCTCGCCACTGCGCCGGATCGAGGTGCGCGGGGTTCTTCACCGACAGCCCGATGCCCCAGACGCGATCCAGCGGGCTCGCCTCCACCAGCACTCGCTCGCCCGTGTCCGCCAGGAAGCGCCCCAGCGCCTCGTTCTGTCCGAACTTGTGCACGTTGCCTTCCGTCACCAGCCCCACCCGCGCCTCTCGCCAGCGCGCCTCTTCGAACCCACGCACCCGCCGGCCCAGCTTCTTCGCCGCCCCCGGGTCCGGCGCCTCCAGGATCTTCGACAGGTGCTCTGCGTCGCCGAAGAGCCGCGCCTTGCCCGCCATCATCCAGTGCTCCGCCGTCGCGTACCTCACCCCGTCGACCACGAAGCCGGCGGGATACCACTGACTGAGGCACGTCGACGTGACCCGTCCCTCCGAGCGGTGCCCCCAGAAGAACAGGTACTCGAACCGCTCTCCCGACTCGGTCCGCGCCCGCAGCTCGCTCACATCCAGCATCGCCCCTCCGGATAGATGCATGGCGCATCTTAGGATTCGATGCAAGTCACATCTATGCAGGGTGACGGTTTGGACCCCCCTCCGCGCCGGCGTCCGCCACCTCTCGACCCGCCACCTCCGCCGATCGGGGCTCGCAAGTCCGCGAGATCACATGCGAGGTGATCCGGATCGGGGCTTGCGTAGTCCGCCGGCGTGCCCGCCAGCGCCGAGAGGGGAAGACCGTGAGCCCGCCGTCGATCCACGCGGCGGCGACGTACGGGCTGACCGTGCGGTGCGCGTTCCGGAAGCTCTTCCTGACCCCGTTCGCGCCCGAGCTGCACGAGGGGATCCTGTACGCGCTGGCGGCTGCGCAGCGGAAGACGGGTGCGCTGCTGCATCAGATCACGATCGAGCCGAACCACATGCACGACACGGTGACGACCACGAAGGCGAACCTGCCGGACTTCAAGCGGCTGTTCCACGGCGAGGTCTCCAAGTTCGTCAAAGCATTCCTGAAAGAGAACGGCTTCGAGGCGCCGGCGCGCGTGTTCGGGGATGGGCGGAGCCATCACATGCGGCTCGTGAACTCCGCCGCGCAGCTGGTCTACCTGCACTACTCGGACGGCCAGGTGGTGAAGGACGGTCTGACCCGGACCGTCGACGAGTACCCGGGGTTCGTGAGTGACCCGGCGATGATGAAGGGGACGGTGATCCGCGTCGCGCGCCCGGCGCTGCACTTCGACCCGCGCACGACGGAGCCCGTGGAGGAGCTGCGATTCTCCATGCCGCCGCTGCTGCAGCGCGAGCTGGGCGCGGACCGTGTGGTGGAGCACCTCGAGCGGGCTCGGCGGTCGATGGAGCAGGCGCACGCGAAGGAGCGGAAGTTCCCCGTCCTGGGCGCGGAGCGCCTGAT